>CAJJBG010000024.1 GCA_905182345.1 Pelagibacteraceae bacterium AG-422-B15 | reverse complement strand
CACCAGATTTTCCTTGTAAGATAATATATCTAGCTAGTGCAGTAATTGCGATAAATAGTGGAATACTGATTCTAATTCTATCAAGCGTCCAATATTCTCTTACCATCTGAACTACCTCAATGTAAATAAAGAGTAATAGTAGATCTGATAATTCTACTTTAAACTTACTGTACATAAACACAAACTCATTACCAATAGCAACAACTGTTGCAATAAGAACAGTTACTAAAATAATCTTTTCAAAAATTTTAATTCCATTAATCATTTTATATACTATCTTTACCTATTATTTCTTCTTTAGCTTGCAGCAAAAACTGATCCATATTTTGTCGCAACTGTTCATCTGTAATGGCAATACTTTTTTCATCAAAATCTAGTCTGACTTTCCGAAATACATCCATATCTCCTGCTTCTTTTAAATCTGCTTTAATAACTTCCTTGCAATATTCTGCAACTGCATCTCCTGTAATTCTTAGCCTTTCAGCTGCCCATACACCTAGATACTTGTTACGTCTTGCTAGTATCTTAAATTCTAGGTCTTGGTCTCTAATAAATTTGCCTTCAAAGCCTTTTTTTCTTTCATCAAGTTTTTTCATTTTTAGCTATTTAAATTGATTAATTAATTCGATATATTCATTTTACTTAAAGAAGAATGAATGTCACCATAAATGTCAAAAGATAAAATTCTCTACGAAGGTAAAGCCAAAACCATTATTAAAGGGCCAACAAAACACACCTTAATTCAAAGATTTAAGGATGATGCGACCGCCTATAATAAAAAGAAACATAAAATATTTAAAGGTAAAGGTGCTCTTAATAATAAAATTTCTGAGTACATAATGAACTATCTGAGGTTAGAAAGGGTACCTCTATCTTTTATTAAACGAGTTAATGAGAGAGATCAGTTGATAAAAGAGTGTGAAATTATACCTATTGAATTTGTAGTACGGAATATTATTACAGGTTCTATTGCTAAAAAGTTAGACCTCAAAGAAGGCATTAAATTAAAAAAACCTCTATTAGAATACTATTACAAAGAAGACTCTTTGGATGACCCAATGATCTCAAGAGATCATGTTGAGGCTTTTAGCTGGGCATCAAAATCTGAAATTGCTAAGATTGATAAGTTAAGCCTCAAGATTAATAATTCTTTAAGTAGATTATTCAAGAAAAAAGGTCTTATTTTAGTCGACTTTAAATTAGAATTTGGTCGACTAAAGAGTGATAAAACTAAAATTGTTCTAGCCGATGAGATTAGTCCTGATTCATGTCGTCTCTGGGATATAAAAACTAATCAAAAATTAGATAAAGATGTTTTTAGGAAAGGTTTGGGTAGTTTACTCACAGCCTATCAAGAAGTTGCTTCTCGCTTGGGAATCGGGCATTAAATAATAATGCTCGCAAAAATTCATATCACCTTAAAAAAAGATGTTTTAGATCCACAAGGCAAGGTAATAGCAAACTCCCTAACTGACCTTGGGTTTGGTGGAATTCAAAGTGTACGTCAAGGTAAGTACATTGAAATTATACTTGATGGCGACGATAAAAATGCCGCCACCGTTAAACTTAACAAAATGTGTGAAAAATTGCTGGCAAACCTAGTGATTGAAGACTACTCGGTAGAAATTAATTAAATTTATATGAAATCTCACGTTATTGTTTTTCCTGGCTCTAATTGTGACAGGGATGTTGCCGTAGCTATTGAAAAAATTTCTGGATCAGCCCCTGAAATGATATGGCATAAAAATACATCCATTGAACACAGTGACTTAATCATCGTACCTGGTGGCTTTTCTTACGGTGACTATTTAAGATGTGGTGCAATTGCTTCTACTTCACCAATTATGCATGAGGTAGTACAAAAAGCCAAAGCTGGTGTGCCTGTGATTGGAATCTGTAATGGGTTTCAAATTTTAATTGAAACCTCATTATTGGATGGTGCCTTGATCAGGAATAATTCACTTAGCTTTATCTGTCGAGATATTCATATTAAAGCTGAAAATTCTACATCTATATTTACTAAAAATAATATAATTGCAAAAATGCCTATTGCACATAATGAAGGAAATTATTTTGCCTCTACTGAAACACTCAAAAAAATAAAGGATCATGATCAAATAGCATTTCGATACTGTGATGAGCATGGTGTAGTTAATGAGCAAGCTAATCCTAATGGATCAATGGAAAACATTGCTGGTATACTTAATGATACTAAAAATGTATTGGGCTTAATGCCTCACCCCGAAAGAGCTATAGAAATTAACCTGGGTGGTGACGATGGCAAACATATTTTTGAAAGTGTGCTCAATTAATAATGACATCAACATGGATTCATAAAACAGAGCAATCTTTAGTTGAAAGCCATGGCTTAAAACATGATGAGTTTGACAACATAGTTAAAGGTCTTGGTCGCGAACCTAATTTAACAGAGCTTGGCATCTTTTCTGCAATGTGGAATGAGCACTGCTCCTATAAATCATCTAAATTTTGGCTGAAAAAATTACCTACTACTGGTGAGCGTGTCGTACAGGGTCCTGGAGAGAATGCTGGAGTTATTGATATTGATGACGGTGATGTTGCAGTATTTAAAATGGAAAGTCATAATCATCCTTCCTATATTGAACCTTACCAAGGTGCAGCAACGGGTGTTGGTGGGATTTTAAGGGATATTTTTACTATGGGAGCCCGACCCGTAGCGAATTTAAATGCACTTCGTTTTGGTGAGCCCAGTCACCCTAAAACTAAACATCTGCTGGCTGGTGTCGTTGAAGGTATTGGTGGCTACGGTAACTGCATTGGCATACCAACAGTTGGTGGTGAAGTTAATTTTCACCCTTCTTACAACGGCAATATTCTTGTAAATGCAATGACAGTTGGCATTGCCAAAAAAGATAAGATTTTTTACTCAGCTGCAGCAGGTATTGGTAATCCAGTGGTTTACGTTGGTTCCAAAACTGGTCGCGATGGCATTCATGGCGCTACAATGGCCTCAGCAGAATTTGATGATGACTCTGAAGATAAAAAACCCACCGTACAGGTAGGTGATCCTTTTACTGAAAAACTATTGCTTGAGGCATGTCTAGAATTAATGAAAGAAGAAGCAATCATTGCTATTCAAGATATGGGTGCAGCTGGCCTAACTTCATCATCAATTGAAATGGCGTCAAAAGGTAATGTAGGTCTTGAAATTGATCTTACTAAAGTGCCAATGCGTGCAAGTAATATGACTGCCTATGAACTAATGTTGTCTGAAAGTCAGGAGCGTATGCTAATGGTGATTGACCCAGCTAAAGAAGATATGGCTAGAAAAATATTTAAAAAATGGGATCTTGAGTTTGAAGTCATTGGTAGAGTTACTGATACTAAAAACTTAGTACTAAATATGCATGGCAAAGAGGAGGCCTGTATTCCAATTAATATTTTAGTAGAAGACGCACCTGAATATCAGCGTGACTATACAATTAGTGAGCCTACAAAAGATTATACCATAGATCCAAATAGTCTTAATGCAGAAACTATAGTTGATGATCTAATAAAAATGATTAGCCATCCAAACCTTTGTAGTCGTAGATGGATTTGGGAACAATATGATCACATGGTTATGGCTGATACCATTGTTCGCCCTGGGTCAGATGCTGCCGTAGTAAGAGTACATGGTACAAACAAAGCTATAGCCATGAGTACAGATTGTTCACCTACTTACTGTAAGCACAATTCATTTGAAGGTGGTAAACATGCTGTGGTTGAAACTTGGCGGAACCTTATTGCGTCTGGTGCACTTCCCATTGCCATCACAGACTGTATGAATTTTGGTAACCCTGAAAAACCAGAGATTATGGGACAATTTGTAGAATGTATTCGTGGTATGACTGAAGCCTGTTCTGCTCTTAATTATCCAGTAGTTTCAGGTAATGTTTCGCTTTACAATGAAACTAATGGGGAAGGCATCTACCCTACTCCAGCTATTGGCGGTGTCGGTTTAATTAAAAATATTGAAAAAACTAAAACTATCGCATTTAAAAAAATTGATAGTGCCATTTATTTAATTGGCAAAACTGAAGGTCACTTAGGCAATAGTCACTTTTTATCTATTGTTCAAAATCAAGAAATTGGTAGCACTCCCATTATCAATCTTGATGAAGAGCTTAAAAATGGAAAATTTATTTTAGAGCTAGTTAATAAAGACCTAATCTTATCATCGCATGATGTTGGAGAAGGTGGCCTGCTAGTTGCTGCTACTGAAATGTCTATGAGTAGTGGTATTGGTGTATCTATAAATACTGAGAGAAAAAACCATGCTTATTATTTTGGTGAAGATCAAGGTCGCTACTTAGTCGAAGTTGATGCTGCAGACGAACAAAAATTTAAACAGGTTGCAGAAGACCATAAGATAACTATTGAGTTAATCGGAAGAACAATAGATGCTTATCTAATGATACAAGATATTGGCAAAGTTTCTGTTAAAGATTTAAAAAGTGAATCTGAAAAATGGTTTCCAAACTTTACTAGATGAATAACTTAGCAAACATTAATCTATTGATTGGCAGAATTATTATTGGTTTGTATTTTCTGGTTCCTGGCGCTATTGCAAAAATATTTAATTATAGTTTTATTTATGATTACATGGCAGAACATGAGGTCCCTTATATACATATTGCTTTAGTTTTAACCATCATCATTCAACTCTTTTGTGCTATTAGCATTATCATTGGCTGGCACTCTAAATTATCAGCCTTCATTTTAGCTCTGCTAACTTTGCTGATTAGCTATTATATGCATGATTTCTGGAATATGGCTGCAAGTATTCAACAAGAGCATGAAACACAGAATTTTGTAAAAAATTTAGGTATATTTGCTGGATTATTAATTCTATCTGCTGCCAATCCTGGAAAATATAGTTTTAAATCATATTGAAATAGGCATATCAAAGCATTAGGTATAAAAGTATTGATATGCCAATGGAACAAATCGAAATAGAGAAACTTATTAAGGCCTCACTACCTGGTGCCGAAGTTGAAATTATTGACCTTGCTGGGGATAATAATCATTTCTCAGCACACGTAATTTCATCAGCATTTGCAGGTAAAAGTAGGATTGACCAACATAAAATGGTATATGATGCTTTAGGTGATAAAGTTGGAGGTGTGCTCCATGCGCTATCTATAAAAACTTCAATTAAGAAAGATTAATATGACTGATCAAACTTCCCAAGATATCCAAACTACAATTGATAACAATTCCGTTGTTCTCTTCATGAAAGGTAGCAAAGAAATGCCTCAGTGTGGCTTTTCATCTGCAGTAGTTAATGCTCTAGCTTATCTAGAAGTTGACTTTAAAGATGTAGATGTGCTTGAAGATGGCGAACTAAGAGAAGGTATTAAAAAGTTTAGTAACTGGCCTACGGTCCCACAACTATATGTCAAAGGTGAGTTTGTTGGTGGATGTGATATTGTAAAAGAAATGTTTGAAACTGGTGAGTTAAATACTTTTCTAAAAGACAAACAGATTCCACATAAGGAATAAGTAAGCTAACATATTAATGATTTTTTTATTTAGTTGTTATCGAGAGTAATACTCAATAACTAAATTTGGATCCATTTGCGTTGCATATGGAATTTCAGCAAACTCAGGTGTTCGAATGAAAGTAGAAGTAAGTTTTTTATCATCAACTGTGATGTATCCTGGAATGTCTCTTTCAGCACTTTTCATAGATTCAATCACTATAGCCAATGCCTTAGACTTGTCTCTAACTTCAATAATATCACCTTCATTAACCATGTAACTTGCAATATTAACTCTTTTGCCGTTAACCTTAACGTGACCATGATTAATAAATTGTCTTGCAGAAAAAACTGTCATAACAAATTTAGATCGATAAACAACTGTATCTAGACGTCTTTCAAGTAACCCAACTAAATTTTCACCTGAGTTACCTTTTAGTCTTAAAGCTTCTTTAAAACAGTTACTGAATTGACGCTCATTTAGGTTACCATAATAACCTTTTAATTTTTGCTTAGCTTGCAACTGTGTGCCGTAATCTGAAATTTTTCCAGCATGTTTTTGGCCATGTTGACCTGGTCTATATTTTCTAAGATTAAATGGACTTTTAGGTCGACCCCAAAGGTTAACACTTAGTCTTCTATCAATTTTATGTTTTGCTGTAATTCTTTTTGTCATATGTAAATAATAGAGAGGGTTTATACTAGTTTCAGACCCTTTGTCAAACCTGAAACCCTTAGATTTATTGTTTTTCCGTATATTTAGTAAGAGACGTTAAAACTCCCCGAAGTGAGGCAATTTCTCGGTCACTTAATTCTGCTCTATGGAAGATATTTCTTAGTTTTATTACCATGCTTGGCTTTTTTTCAACTGGCTCAAAGAATCCCCTGATATCTAGCTCATTTTCTAAGTGATCAAAAAAATAGTGCAATTTACTATGATCTACAGCCCTAACTGCCTTTTGATCTAAAGATTCTAAACTTTTAGAGTTTTTTTCAGCAAACAGGCTATGGCAAAAAACTGTGACAGCATGCGATAAGTTAAGTGAGCTAAAAAGATTATCTGTTTCTATAGAAACACACTCACTCACTAATGAAAGGTCCTCATTTGTTAGCCCTGATTGCTCACCACCAAATATTACAGCTATATTTGTATTTTGCTTGTTGTTTAAGACAATTTTTTTGACAGCCTCTTCATTAGAAATTTCTTTTTTGTCCATTTCTCTGCGCCTGGCTGTAAAGGCATATGAATACTGAATACCATCAAGAGCATTTTTTAATGAATCGTAACATTTGGCATTGTTTATAATTGGAAGCGCGTCAACTGAAACGGCTGCCGCTTTTTCTGAAGGCCACTCTATTTTTGGTCTTACCAAAGAAAGGTTTACCAAGCCAAAGTTATACATAGCTCTAGCAGCTAGCCCAATATTCTCAGCAAGCTGAGTATCAACTAAGATAATGGTTGGTTTTAAATGAGACATTGATTTTTAAATGATTGGCTTCGCCTGATCTTTCATTAACTTATATTCAACACTGTCAATTAACGCCTTAAATGAAGCTTCAATAATATTATCAGAAACTCCAACTGTGAACCAACTTTTGCCATTTTTATCAATACTTTCAATAGACACCCTAGTGACAGCGTCTGTTCCTGTGTTTAAGATTCTAACTTTATAATCAATTAGATTTAAATCTTTTACATAGCTAGCATAACCACTTGATTCAAAACTATTACGAATAGCATTATCTAATGCATTAATTGGACCATTACCCTCACCAGAACCACTGACTTCGGTCCTTCCAATCAAAAAAATTACTTCGGCTTTTGACAGCGTGCTGCCTTCACTTCCAGAATTCTCAATATTAATTTTAAAACTTTTAGTGTCAAAAAATTCAGTAAATTTTCCTAAGACTTTTTTTACTAAAAGTTCAAAAGAAGCATCGGCACCATCATATGTATATCCTGTAAATTCTCTTTCTTTAACTCGATCTAAAATCTTTTGAATTGACTGATCATCTTCATTTAACTCAATCCCAGCTGATTTTAACTTTGCTATGATATTAGATTTTCCTGATTGTTCAGAAATTACAATCTGTCTTTGGTTGCCTACAATGCTTGGGTCTATGTGCTCATAGGTTTTTGGATCTTTATTTACTGCTGATACATGCAGTCCGCCCTTATGAGCGAATGCAGATGCCCCAACATAAGGTGCAGTTTTATTTGAAGCTCGATTCAAAATTTCATCCTGTAGTCGAGATAAATCTGTTAATAGCTTTAAGCCATCTTTAGAAATTTGTAATTCAAAATTATCTTTAAAGTAAGGCTTTAATAATAATGTTGGGATTAAGGTAACTAGATTTGCATTGCCACAGCGCTCACCAAGACCATTTATAGTTCCCTGCACTTGTCTTACACCCGCATGAATTGCTGCTAACGAGTTAGCTACCGCATTACCAGTATCGTTATGCGCGTGAATACCAAGCTTTTCACCAGGTATAACTTTAATAGCTTCAGCAATTATTTCAGTAACTTCATGTGGCAAAGTTCCACCATTGGTATCACATAAAACTATCCACCGAGCCCCAGCATCTAAAGCTGCCTGTAAACATTTTAGTGCATATTCTTTATTCGCCTTAAATCCATCAAAAAAATGTTCTGCATCAAATAGAGCTTCCTTGTTATTTTTAACAATAAAATCTATTGATTGATTTATGTTTTCTAAATTTTCTTCAAGCTTGATTTCTAGTGCTAGCTCAACATGAAAATCCCAGCTTTTGCCAACTACACAAATTGAAGTTGCACTCGTATTAATTAATGAAGCTAAGCCTGGATCATTCTCTGCACTACGTCCTGCCTTCTTTGTCATACCAAATGCAGTAAAAGATGCATTTTTAAATTTTAATTTTTCATTAAAAAAAGCTGTGTCAGTAGCATTTGCTCCTGGCCAACCACCTTCAATATAATCAACACCAAGTAGATCGAGTTTATTTGCTATAATCTTCTTTTCATCAACATTAAAATCTACGCCATGCGTCTGCGCACCGTCTCTTAAGGTGGTATCAAAAATATATAGTTTTTCTTTATTCACTACTTTAACTTCCATGTTGTTTGATTATCTTTATCCTCAAGTATAACACCCATATTTAATAGTTCATCTCTAATCCGATCTGCTTCGGGAAAATCTTTACCACTTCTAGCGGTGTTTCGCTTTAGAATGAGCTCATTGATTAAATTTTCATCAATTTTTACTGCCTTATTTTGCCTAGTACTCCATTCGTGAGACGTTGAATTAAATAAGCCTAAAAATTTACATGAATTATAAAATGTATCTAGGGCTTTCTGATTACCACCAATTGCGGCCTTATATAGTTGATGTAGCTCAGCAATGGCTTGCGGAGTATTAACATCATCAGCCAAAGCTTTTAACATTATTTCTGAAATTAGCTCTTTAGCTGATGCTAATGGTTGTTCTGCAGTACCAAGTAATTTATACCACTTATCAAGTATTTTTTTACTTTCCTGCAGGCTTTTCTCAGTCCAATTTAGAGGCTGTCGATAATGTGTTAGTAGCATGTTAAATCTAATAACTTCACCTTGAAATTTATCTTTTAATTCGTTTATTGTAATAAAGTTGCCAAGCGATTTAGACATCTTTTCACCTTCAATTGATAAAAATCCATTATGCATCCAGAAGTTTGCAAACTTTTTATCATTACAGCACTCACTTTGAGCAATTTCATTCTCATGATGTGGAAAAGTTAAGTCTTGCCCTCCTCCATGTATATCAAATGTTTGACCAAGATACTTTTCACTCATTGCCGAACATTCGATATGCCATCCTGGTCGTCCCTTACCCCAAGGACTATCCCATCCTGGCTCATTCTCTTTCGCAGGTTTCCAGAGAATAAAATCAGCAGGATTTTTTTTATAGTCCACAACTTCAACACGTGAACCAGCAATTAAATCTTCAAGCGTCTTACCTGATAATTTTCCATATTGTTTAAAAGTATTAACTGCAAATAAAACATTGCCTTTAGCTTCATAGGCATGATCTTTTTCAATTAACTTTTCAATAATATTAATCATTTCAGCAATATGATCAGTAGCTTTTGGTTCAAAATTTGGTTTCAATGCACCAACGTACTCTGCATCGCTATGAAAATATTTAGTTGTACGTTCTGTAAGAGTGCTTATATCTTCATTTAATGAATTTGAGGCTTCTATAATTTTATCATCTACATCAGTTATATTTCTTACATAACATACATGATCCTGCCCATATTTAAGTTGCAACATTCTGTAAACTACATCAAAAATAACTACCGGACGTGCATTACCGACATGCGCATAATCATAAACTGTAGGCCCACATACATACATGCGGACATTAGAAGGATCTAATGGGGTAAATAATTTCTTAGTATTAGAATATGTATCGTAAAATTGATAATCCATTTAGACATTAACTCTATTTAGTATCTTTTCTCTTCCTAGAAGTTGAATTAATTGTTTCATTTCAGGGCCATGTTTCATTCCTGTAAAGGCTTCGCGCAAAGGTAAAAATAGTTCTTTTCCTTTTCTGCCTGTAAGTTCTTTAATTTCATTAGTCCATGTATTCCAAGTATTTTCATCCCATGGCTCTGCAGGAATTACGCTTAAGGCTTGTGTTATAAATTCTTTGTCTTCAACTTCAATTTTATCTTCATTGAAAACAATATCTGTCCAACTTTTAATATCTTCTACCGTAGCTAAATTACCCTTAACTGAATTCCAAAATAATTCATCTATTCTGCTATCTACTTTTTCTAAACGGTCTTTAACATCAGTAAAATTAAATGATTGAACAATTTTTTTATTTAATGCATTTAATAAATCTGTTTCAATTCTGCCTGGAGACGTTGAAATTGTTTCAATTCTAAATTCATCTATAATTTGTTGAATATTATTCTTTAGTTCAATTGAATTAGATGTTCCAATAGTTGCTAATAAACTAAGAATAGCTAAGGGCTCCATATTTTGTTCTCTAAAGCTTTCAATTGAGATAACCCCATCTCTTTTAGACAATTTATCACCCGAAGCTGCCTGCAATAAAGCATGATGCGCAAATGTAATACTACACGTATCAAGAGCATTAATTAGTTCAATTTGAACAGCGGTGTTTGAGGTATGGTCATCCCCCCGAATAACATTTGTCACCTTATAGTCAATGTCATCAACTGCAGAAGTAAACGTATATAATGGAACACCGTCTTCTCTTATTAAAACTGGGTCTGATAAACTAGTGAGATCAATGCTAATTTTACCTTTTAATAAGTCTACCCATTCGATTCTTTCTGAGTTCATTAAAAAACGCCAATGTGGCTTTCTGCCTTCAGCCTCATAATTATTTTTTTGCTGCTTAGTTAATTTTAATGCAGAGCGATCATAAACTTGTTTACCACCACTAGCACTTTGCAATTTTCTTTTTCTATCTAATTCTTCTGAAGTTTCATAACAGGCATACACCCTGCCACTCTCTTTTAATTGTTCAAATCTTTTATCATAAATGTCAAATCGAGATGACTGATCAAAAGTCTCATCATAATTAATACCTAGCCACTCAAGATCATGCTTAATCTTATCTGCATATTCCTGGCGTGAACGCTCTGCATCAGTATCATCAATTCTTAAGATAAATTTTCCATTGTTAACGCGTGCAAAAAGCCAGTTGATTAGTGCCGTTCTAATGTTTCCTAAATGAATTAAGCCAGTTGGGCTTGGTGCAAATCTTGTAATTACTGTCATTTTATTATCCTTTTGTGTCGCGAAAACGATTTGTTATTGGATATCTTCGATCTAAGCCAAAATTTCTTACTGAAACCTTTACACCTGGAGCTGATTGTCTACGCTTATGTTCTGAATTATACAACAAACCTTGAACTTTAATAACAGTATCTTCATCAAATCCTAAATTAACTATACCCGATACCGAGTTTTCTTTCTCTACTAGTTCAAAAAGAATCTTATCTAAGATTTCATAAGGCGGCAAACTATCCTCATCTTTCTGATTAAGTTTTAATTCTGCTGTTGGTGCCTTTGTAATTATATTTTTAGGAATTAAGTCTACTTGTTGGTGCATGGAAATTATTGGATAGTTTTCATTTCTCCATTCAATTAACTTATAGACATCGATTTTATACAAGTCTTTAATTACTGAAAAACCACCACACATATCGCCATATAATGTCGAATAACCAACAGATACTTCTGATTTGTTGCCATTGGTCATGACCATATATCCAAATTTATTTGAATATGCCATTAACAACATGCCTCTAACACGTGATTGAATATTTTCTTCTGTTATGTCTTTTTCTGTATTTTTAAAAATATCTTTTAGAGTAGAATCATAAGCTGTTACTGCCTCTTCAATTGATAGTGATAGCATTTCAATATTAAGATTTTTACCCAGCTTTGCTGCATCATCGATGCTTTCTTTGCTAGTATATTTTGATGGCATCATAATTCCTTTAACATTATCACTACCAAGCGCATCAACTGCGACACAAGCACTAAAAGCACTGTCTATACCACCTGAAATACCTATAACTACTCCTGGAAAATTATTCTTATGAATATAATCTTTTAACCCCAATACTAAGTTTGAATATAAAATTTCCTGCTCACTCTTTTCAGGATAAATATTTTTACTAAATAAGAATTCTTTATTTTCTTTATTAAAACTTATTATTTCAGAAGCACTTTCACATGCTGGTAGTCTTCTTAGTACCTTCTTTTCATCTGTAACAAATGAGCTACCATCAAATACTATTTCATCTTGTCCACCAACTTGGTTAACGTATATAACTGGCGCTTGCATTTTTTTTGCTAGTTCCAGAGCTAATTTTTCACGCTTATTAATTTTTTGATACTCGTATGGAGATGCATTTATAGCAACAAGTAAATCACAATTTTCACCTTTAATTTTTTGATAGGTTTCACTGTCCCAAATTTCTTCACAAATAAATAAACCAATCTTATTGTTTTTTATATTTATAAAGCTACTTGAATTGCCAGCCGTAAAAATTCTTTTTTCATCAAACACTCCATAATTAGGAAGGGCGTTCTTAAAATGACGATGAAAGACTTTTCCTTTATGAATAACAATAGCAGCATTATAAAGCTGTTCATCTTCTTTCCATGGCCTACCAATAATTATGTAAGAGTTACTATGTACTGAGGCGTCAAGTATTTCATGGAAAGCACTACATACCTTATTTTGAAAAGCAGACTTTAAAACTAAATCTTCTGGCGGATATCCACTTAATATTAGTTCTGAAAAAATTATTAAATCTACGTCCTTATTGCTCTGAACAATATCTAGCACAAGATCTCTATTGTGCTCAATATTCCCAACTATAGGGTTTGTTTGTGCTAATAATATGTTTAAATTCTCTGACATTTTACGATACTACAACTTGTTAGATGAGTTGTAATTAGGAAGCAATTGTAATTTTCTGATTATCAGTATTTTCTGAGTCTTTCAGCTTATCAGAGATCAAAAATGCAAGTTCGATAGCCTGACTAGCATTTAACCTAGGATCACAGTGTGTGTGATATCTTGCTGAAAGATCTTCGTCCTTAATTGCTTGGGATCCACCAATACATTCAGTTACATTTTGACCTGTCATCTCTAAATGAACTGCACCTGGATATGAACCAAGTTCATGATGTATGTCAAAAAATGAATTAACTTCCTTCAAGATATTTTCAAATGGTCTTGTTTTATAGCCTGAGCTGGCTTTCATAGTATTTCCATGCATGGGATCACATGACCAAACTATGTTGTGCCCTGAATCCATAAATGGTTTTAATAATTTTGGTAGTCCAGAGTTAACATTTTCTGCACCAAATCTACAAATAAGAGTAATTCTACCTGCTTCATTTTCTGGGTTTAATATATCAAGTAACTTTTTTAAATCATCAGTTTCTAATGATGGTCCACATTTTATGCCAATAGGATTTTTAATACCACGACAGAACTCAACATGTGCTCCATCAGGTTGACGTGTACGATCACCAATCCAAACCATATGTGCTGATGTGTCATATATTTCACCAGTGGTGCTGTCTACTCTGGTTAAGGCTTCTTCATATGGTAATAATAAAGCTTCATGACTTGTATAAAAATCAACATTACGAAGACGCCGAGATGTTTTAGATGAAATACCAATAGCTTCCATAAATGCTAATGTGTCAGAAATTTTATTAGCAATCATTTTATATTTTTCACCTTGTGCACTATCTTCAACAAAACCCATATTCCATGAATGCACTTGGTTTAAATCTGAAAACCCACCCTTAGCAAACGCTCTTAATAAATTCAATGATGCAGCAGCTTGTGTGTATGCCCTTAACATTCTATCAGGGTCAGGAACTCGATCAGCTGCAGTGAAATCCATTCCATTAATGATGTCACCTTTGTAACTATCTAACTCTACACCATCAATAACTTCTGTAGGTGCACTTCTAGGCTTAGCAAACTGTCCTGCCATCCTTCCAACTTTAACTACTGGACAATTTCCAGCTGCGGTTAGGATTACAGACATTTGCAATAAAACTTTAAATGAATCTCTAATGTAGTCAGCATTAAAATCTTTAAAACTTTCAGCGCAATCACCACCCTGTAATAGGAATGCTTTTCTATCAACAACTTTTGCAAGATTTCTTTTTAATTCTCTAGCTTCACCAGCAAATACAATTGGAGGGTACTTTGATAAGTCGGATTCCACTTGAGTAAGCTTTTCTGCATCAGGATATTCTGGCAAATGCTTTGCAGGAAGTGATCTCCAGCTATCTTTAGTCCATTGTGTCATTACTTGGTAAACTTTAATTTAAAGCATTTTATAGTCTCAAATAATCTAAATTACTAGACATCAAGTTGAAGTGTATGAAATTTAATGGTTTTTATAAGATTTTATTCTATATTTAAGTTATAAATTTGAGATAATCTATGAAGAATATCAATTTATTAAGATCCTCACTCTTTCTCATTTTTTTTGTTACTATTCCTAGTAATAATTTTGCAGAAACAATGCTGAAAGATACTTTTCAAGATTCAAGTCAATGGGAGTACATTGCAGATAATGTAATGGGCGGGATATCAACTGGTGGTGTTGAATTTGAACGTATTGAAGGAGAATCTATTGCTATTTTAACGGGTAATGTAACTACTGAGAATAATGGTGGATTTATTCAAATACGAAGGGATCTAAGTGGTATTAATTTAGATAAAGCAAATTCAATAAGATTAATTGCAAAAGGCAATAAACAAAAATATTTTGTTTTTTTAAGAACCACTGGAACAATATTGCCATGGCAATATTATCAATCTGAATTTACTGTTGATGAAGACTTTAGTGAATTTATTTTACCAATTGAAGGCTTTAAAAAATTTAGTATTGGGTATACAGGATTTTTAATGGCAAATAAAATAAATCCAAAAAAAATAACTTCTATTGGCTTAGTTGCTTTTGGGAGAGATCATCTAGCTGAAATCTATATTAAAGAATTAGAATTTATTAAGTAAATTAATTTAAAATAGCTAAAATTGCCTCAGTAGGTATTGAGTTGCTATCTGGAAAATATTTTAATCTCT
>CAJJBG010000023.1 GCA_905182345.1 Pelagibacteraceae bacterium AG-422-B15 | reverse complement strand
TGAATGATCAATTTTTGCAAGAAGACCCATTTTATCTAATGCCTCAGCAAAAGGAGATGATACAAAAAGAACATCGTAGCCCTTACCTCCACTAGCAGTAACTTTTCCCATAATCTCTTCATTTGTTGCATGAAATGACATTTCTCCAGTAATCCCTGTGACAGCATTAAAAGTTTCCATTATATCTGGAGCAGAATAGCCATCCCAGTTAGATATGACCACATCGGCTTTAAGCGGTAAAATTGATATAATCAATATACTTAAAGTAAAATAAATTTTATTCATAATATTAACCTCTCTTTTATACAACTATTTTATATCTACACATTTTGACTAAACTTTATAAAAGAGTCGAGTCTTAGTTGCGTAAAAAGGCTATTATAATCTGCTAGCATTCTTTAAATATCTTAGTTTTCTTAGTTTTTTATTTTTTACTAATATTAAAGACTTCTTTATTTATCTAATAAAAAATCCTATTATTTATAAATAATAATGTGAATTTAAAAATTCAAATTGCTCTATTTTAGATAATTTGACATTAATAAATTAAATGGATCATTTTTTAGTATACGATTTAATGCAACCTGTACCAGCAATCGAGCGATAATAATAAAAATAATCTAAGAGGTTGTGGGCTATACCTTGCCATGTTATAATTTAATTTAAGGAGGTCATATGGCCAATTTGTATAAAGTTAAAGTCGATGTAATTGAAAAATCAATTTCGTCTAGAGAAGAAATCATCAATGCAGAATCTTCTGCAGATGCTAAGGAAAAAGTTATTAATTATTGCAAAGAGCAATTAGTTGATAACGATAATCTCAAAGAAATAGTAGAGGTAAAAATCAGTAGTGCAAAAGATGCTGTTACTGAAATCAAAAATAAAGATTTACCTAACGGCAGACCGGGAAACCCAGTCAGCGCGTAAAATCAAAAACTGAGAAAATGTGGTCTCGGTTTTCTTTCCGAGGCCATGTTTATTTGAAGAGTTGCAAAAAATTTAGTTTTATTCCTTGTAAATATTACTTAGTTAATTCCATCAGCCCTCAGTATAATAAAAAATTGAAGTTATTTTAAATATCCGCGTAAGTATGAGTTTCTTCTGCTGCACCTGGATGCGTTACCGCACCTTTACAGGCAGGGCCAACAGTTTCAGCGTATTTCCAAATAGTCCCGCTGTTATAGTCTGTTTTTCTAGGTTTCCAGGAAGCTTTTCTTTTGGCTAATTCATCATCAGATAGGTCAACTGCTAAGATGCCATTAACCCCATCAATAATAATCTTATCTCCATCTTTAAGTAGTGCAATGGGCCCACCTACTGCAGCTTCTGGGCCTACGTGACCAACGCATAGACCTCTGGTTCCACCACTAAATCTTCCATCTGTAATAAGGGCAACTTTATCTCCCATACCTTGACCAGATATGGCAGCAGTAGTTGATAGCATTTCTCTCATACCAGGTCCACCGCGTGGTCCTTCATATCTAATTACAATAACATCACCATCATTGTACTTTTCATTTATTACACACTTAAATGCATCTTCTTCACAGTCAAAGCATCTTGCAATACCTTCGAATTTTGTATTCTTCATTCCAGCCACTTTTACGATTGCACCTTCGGGTGCAAGGTTTCCCTTTAACCCTACTACACCACCTGTTGGACTAAGGGGATTGTTGTATGGTCGAATAACTTGTTGGTCTGGGTTAAATTGAACAGATTCTAAATTTTCAGCTATTGTTTTTCCTGTAACCGTCATGCAATCACCGTGAATATAGCCACCTTCAAATAAAGTTTTAATTATTATTGGAACACCACCTGCTTCATAAACATCTTTAGCAACAAATTGGCCACCTGGTTTTAAGTCAGCAATATAGGGAGTTCTTTTAAAAATCTCTACAACGTCATCTAAAGTAAATTCAATACCACATTCATGTGCAATTGCTGGCAAGTGCAGCCCAGCATTAGTAGAACCTCCAGTAGCGGCAACAATGGTTGCTGCATTTTCAAGGGCTTTTCTAGTTACAATATCTCTAGGGCGTATATTTTTTTCAATTAAATTCATTACTTGTTTACCAGACTCGTAAGCGTACTTGTCTCGCTCTTCATAAGGTGCTGGCGCACCTGAAGAATAAGGTAGCGCTAATCCAATCACTTCAGCGACACACGCCATAGTGTTTGCTGTAAACTGTCCACCACAAGCACCTGCACTTGGACAGGCAACACGCTCTAGTTCTTCTAAATCTTTTTCTGTTGCACCACCTGCAGCATATTTTCCAACAGCCTCAAATACATCAACTACAGTTACATCATTGCCTTTATATCTTCCCGGTAATATTGATCCACCATACATAAAAACACTTGGAACATTTAGACGACACATTGCCATCATTAATCCTGGTAATGATTTATCACAGCCTGCCAAACCAACCAATGCATCATAACAGTGACCGCGCACTGTCAACTCAGTAGAGTCTGCTATAACCTCTCTTGAAATCAATGATGATTTCATGCCCTGATGACCCATGGCAATACCGTCTGTTACTGTAATGGTACAAAACTCTCTTGGAGTACCGTTGGCTTCTGTAACTCCTTTTTTTGCTGATTGCGCTTGACGCATTAAAGCAATGTTACAGGGTGCTGCCTCGTTCCAAGTAGATACGACCCCAACAAAAGGTTTGTTAATATCTTCTTCAGTCATACCCATAGCATAGTAATAAGATCTATGCGGCGCCCGTTCTGGACCAACGCTTACATGTCTACTGGGTAATTTTGTTTTATCTACCATTATTACTTTTTAATTCGAAAAACTCTTAATTGCATCTTCAATTTTATTTTTTGAAGACATATATTCTTCTAAACGTTCTTTTTGCTCAGCTATTATACTTTCTGGTGCATTTTCAGCAAAATTTGGGCTATCTAATTTATTAGAAATCTTCTGTATCTCATTGTTTATCTTGATTAAATTCTTATTAAGTCTTTCACTCTCGATATTAAAATCGATAATCCCAAGCAAACTTAGGTAGAATGTATCTTCATTAACAATTATTTGAATATCACCCTCTTCACGTTCGCCAGTAAGGCTTTGAAACTCACTAATTCTTGCAATAGAGCTTAATGTTTGTTGATAGGTTGAAAATAGATTCTCTAATTCTTTTTGATTTTTATCATATTTAATACATATCAAAGATTTTACAGGCACATTTAATTCCGATCTTGTTGATCTAATCGCTGAAATAATTTGAATCAGTTTACTCGTATCTTGATTATTTTCTTTAACTGGAATTGCAATAATTGGCCATTGAGTATGCATTATTTTTTTTGACGATCCATCATTAATAAAGTCAATTTTTTCCCAAAGATGTTCAGTTACAAATGGCATAATTGGATGCAACATGATCGTTAATTTAGTTAATACATAAGATGCTGTATTTTGAGATTCTAGTTTATCAATTTCGTTATCTGAATTAAATACTGACTTAATTAATTCTATGTACCAATCACAAAATATATTCCATGTAAATTTATAAAGTATATTTGCTGCTTCATTAAATCGATATGAGTTAATTGCTTTACTGACAGCCTGCTCACAGTCATGCAATTCATTTATGATCCACACATTGAAAGTATTTTGAGCTTGTTTTAGATCTAAGTTTAAATCTTTACATTCATTGATTTCACAAAATTTTATGGCATTCCAAATTTTAGTAATAAAATTTCTATAACCCTCTACTCTTTGCGAAGAAAGTTTAATATCTCTTCCTTGTGCAGCCATTGAACATAATGTCATGCGTAAAGCATCAGCACCATATTGATCCATTAAAATTATTGGATCAATAACATTACCTTTAGACTTTGACATCTTGTGGCCTTTCTCATCTCTTACTAAAGCATGCACATAAACATCTTTAAAAGGAACTTTTCCAGTAAAATAAAGTCCCATCATCATCATTCTTGCTACCCAAAAGAAGATAATGTCAAATCCAGTAACAAGTACATTTGTTGGAAAATAATTATCTAACTCAGGTGTCTGTTCTGGCCAACCTAAGGTTGAAAAAGGCCACAGAGCAGAAGAAAACCACGTATCTAAAACATCAGGATCTTGTTCTAGGACTACTTCTTCACCATAATGTTTGAGCGCTAACTGTGAAGCTTCACCTATGTTACTGGCAACAAAAATATGTTTATCCGGTCCATACCATACAGGTATCTGATGACCCCAAAGTAATTGTCGAGAAATACACCATGGTTGAATATTTTCCATCCATTCAAAATAAGTTTTTTCCCAATTTTTTGGAATAAAGTTAGTCTCTTTATCTTTAACTTTTTTAATAGCTTCGGTAGCTAGTTTTTTAGCATCTACAAACCACTGATCAGTAAGCAATGGTTCAATAACAACATTTGATCTATCGCCATAAGGAACTGTATGTTCATTCTCTTCAATTTTATTGAGTTTATTGAGTGCAATAAGATCTTCGATGATCATATCCCTTGCAATATATCGATCTAATTTTTGGTATTTTATTGGAACATTTTCATTTAAGCAGGCATTTTCATCAAAAATATTAATAACTTCTAAGTCATTTCTTTTTCCTACTTCAAAGTCATTGAAATCATGAGCTGGAGTAATTTTTACTGCACCGGAGCCTTGATCTGCTTTAGCGTAATCATCAGCAACAATTTTAATTCTCTTATTAACGAGTGGAAGTATGGCGTATTTACCAACTAATTTTTGATAACGCACATCATCAGGATGAACTGCAATTCCAGTGTCGCCCAACATTGTTTCTGGTCTAGTGGTTGCAACAGTAATTATCTCATCACTATCTTCTATGTTATAATCAATATACCAGAGGTTTCCCTTAACTTCTTTTTGAATAACCTCTAAATCAGAAATAGTAGTTTTTAATTTTGGATCCCAATTTGACAGTCGTTTATCTTTGTATATAAGGCCGTCGTTATAAAGTTTTACAAATACATATTTTACCGCATCAGACAAGCCATCATCAAATGTAAATCTCTCTCTTTCCCAGTCACAAGAGCTGCCTAATCGTTTTAATTGGTTTAATATTTGACCACCTGAAACTTCTTTCCATTCCCAAACTTTTTTTACAAACTCTTCTCTAGTTAAATCAGCTTTCTTAATTTTTTTCTTACTCAGTTCTCTTTCAACGACCATCTCAGTTGCTATACCTGCATGATCCATGCCTGGTTGCCAAAGCACATCTTTGCCAAGCATCCGGTTATATCTAATTAGTATATCTTGAAGAGTGTTATTTAGAGCATGTCCCATATGCAACGTTCCCGTCACATTGGGTGGCGGTATTACAATGCAGTAAGATTCCTTGTCACTATTTATGACAGACTTAAAATCACCATCTTTTTCCCAACTTTCATAAACATGCTTTTCAACAAGTTCATGCTTGTAATATTTATCTAACATAATTTTTATTATTTAAGGACTTCAGATTTTAAAGCAAGTTCAGACAGAGAAACTCTTTCTGAGATTATTGAGTCTAGCTCTTTTTTTTCTGAAATAAGGGCACTTAGCTCTTCTTTAATAATAATATCAATTTTATTTTCTATAGATTCTTTTAATTGAGCTCTAATAATTTTTCTTATTGATAGATCATTTTCTTCTTTAAGAATATTATTACTAACTCGGTCTTTTAAATCTATAATATTGAAATCTTCATCAATCAACTGCGTAAGGTTAAGTGTCTCTGTAGATTCTACTGAAGCAATTTCTTCTTTAGTCTCGTCAGTGATCTCCTCTTCAAGCTTAGCCTCAATAGGACTAGTAAGCTCTAATACGTCATCAGTAATAGGTTTTGTAAGTTCAAGCACGTCTTCTGATAAAGGTATATCATCTTGGCTAGAATCCTTATTTTCCATAAGGTCTTTTATGGCTGCTAAGATGTCATCTGTAGATTTTTCTTGTTTATTCATGGAAGTATTATATTTGGCAAATATAAAGATATCTATTAAAGAATTTAATTATTGAACAATTTTTCTATTTCTAAATCGCCCATTAAATATAGCATACGGGCTACAATAATCTGCTCATTTCGTTGTTCTTTAAATAGCTCAATTTCTGCATTTAGCAGCTGCTGTCGAGCATCCAAAACATCTAATAAAGTTCTTTCTCCAACTTCTTGTTCAATAACTGTTCCATTGTATGCAAATTCCGATGATTCAACTGCCACTAATGCTGCTGCTACAGTATTTTTTGAAATAGAATGCTGTCCCCATATAAATTTTGCCTGGGTCAAGGTGTCCTGATGTACTTTTGTTTGACTTATATAGCTTCTATTTTTTATTTTTTTTGCCTGTCTCGCTTTAGACAATGATTTTCCAGAAGTAAAAATTGGCCATGAAACAGTTACTGATACGGTTTCATTGTTAAATTGGTCTATTGTGCTTGAGTATTCATAGTAATCATTTTTAGAAGCACTCATCGAAATTTGCGGCAACATAGCTGATCTGGCAATGCCTGCATTAGCACTCATTGATTGAACATTCAACGAGGCAAGTTTAATTGCAAAATTACCTTCTTGAACACCATTAAAAAACTTATTTTGATCATACGAATTTATAGTTCTGATATTTGTAAATTCTAAGTCAATTGCATCCTCACCTATAATATCATAGAAAATATTTTTCTTGTTATTAAGAATAATTTCAGCATTCAACATACTTATTTTTGCTAAACTCATTCTTGTTTTTGCCTGCGCAACATCTGTTTTAGATAAAAGACCAGCATCAAACTCAGCTATTGCCGAGTTATGTCTTTGTTCTATTGCAGCAAAATTATCTTTAAATGATAGATATGTTTTGGATGATAATAAGACATCATAGTAACTTTCTAAGGCCGCTAAAATAACTTCTTGTTTCTTATTTTGAAAAATTAAATTTTGACTTTTATGATCTGTCTTAGATTTTACTAGTGCGTAATATCTTCCAAAGCCATTAAATATATTTTGACTAATTGTTACTGAAGCCCTGGAAGGACTTAAATCATAATCTGGACTTAATGCTCCAGATTGGCTTTTAATGTTTGTCACCTCAGAATCTGACTTTGAACCAGATAACGAAACAGAAGGAAAATAACTTGAAATTGCTTGATTAATGTTTTCCTTAGATGCAGATAAGTTTAGTTCTTCTATTTTTACCTCAAGATTGTTTGATAGACTACTATTTAGAGCATCATTTAATGTTATCGCGCCTGCTAAATGTGGAATAAATAAAATGATACTTAAGTACCTTAGGACACTATTTATTTTAAGATTAATCATATTTTATAACTGATCTATATATATCATAATGATATATGTGCAATATATTTTAAATATATTTAAAACTGAAATTTCTTAGGTTTCTTAAAATCTAAAAGCATGGGTGCATCCATGCTAAATAGGAATTCACTTAAAATTTGATTATTATTTTTTCTATATTTAATTGCTGAATATGAATCATTTTCACATATTATAGTTACTAGTCTGCCGTTATCAGCTAATTGATCTAATATTGTATTTGGAACTTCCTCAATAGCCCCTTCAATTAGAATGCAAGTATACGGAGCTTGTTCTGGGTAACCAGAAATGAGTTTATTTTGAATAAATACAACATTGTTGATTGAATCTTCCAAAACTGCATTCTCAGAAAACTCAATTAATTCTGGGTCTTCTTCAATACATATTATTGTTTCAGCAATCTTAGAGGCTACTGCTGCTGAATAACCTGTTGTAGAACCAATAATTAAAATCGTTTCTAAGAGAGTGACATCCAAAGCAGAAATAAGTTTTGCACTAATTGAGCACTTTGGTAAATACCTGCCTCCTTCTAATGGAATATTTTTTTCTACATAAGCTGAATTTTTACTCTTGAAAGGAACGTAGGTAACCCTGTCAATGCTATGGAGCGCGTCAAGAACATTAGAATTAATTCCAGATAGAGGCTTAATTTGACCTTCTATCATTATTGCATTTTCAGAATGGGTGTTCATCTACATGTAAAAATATATTAATATACAATAACTATAATAAAGAATAATTCTTCACAAGTTAAACTTATTAATGATATAAGTTTTGAGACTTATGGGGCCACGTGGCGGAATGGTTACGCAGAGGATTGCAAATCCTTTTATCCCAGTTCGATTCTGGGCGTGGCCTCCATTATAAATCGTGAAATTTTAAATTCTCCACAAATTTATTAGCTTGCTCATTGGTAACCCACGAATGAAAATTCTTTATCATTCCAGAGCTGAAATTTGGTAGCAATTCCTGTAATTTTTTTTTAGATTTATTGGCTTTCTTTTTTAAAGAGCCACTTGTTATTAAGTCAGCGATGTATGATTGCGGATACTGAGGTTCAGCCTGAATAAGTTTTTTTATATATTCTTGTGATTTTTCTATATTACCATCTAGATAATTAAATCTCCAAAACTCGTAGTTTGTTCGCCATCTGCCATAATCATCATTGTATAATTTGTATGCTTTATCCATTTCTAAATATGCTCTTTTTTTTTCTCCAATTTGATAAAGTGAAGATCCAAACAGTCTTCTTGAGTGAGCAAACTTCTTATTCAATTGAATTGATTTGTAGGTATGATTTATTGTTAGGTCATAATTAGAGCCATAGTAAAAAGCCAAACCAAAACAAAATTGACATAAAAAATTTTCCTCATTCATTGAAACTGCACTTCTAGACAGATTTAATAGGGTTTTTTTAATCTTATTTGGATCGCGCACGTTAAACATCCATAATTTGTCAGCATATGAAACTGATATTTTTGCAATTGTAATTGCTAAATCTTCTCTTGGTATGGACTCTATTAATTTACTGTAAGCATTTTTAGACAATTGAAATTTTATTGTTCTTTTATCCGTTTCGCCTCTATTGCGTTTAATTACATCTTGTTCTTCAAGGTATTTCAATCTGCGCCAAAGCGTTCTTTCTGGAGCTTGTGTAAAATAATGAATATCATAAAATGATAGGCCTTTTGAAAAGTTAATAAAAAGTCTAAAAACAATCTCTAGATCTAGAATACTTGACAGTGTTAAAGATTTTAAAACTTTAAACAATCCACCGTATAAAAAGCTAAAAACAGCTTCGTCTAACAAGCTAACATTATTTTCAACAACCTGGTCAGTTCTTCCAAAACCAAATTCATACAATGAGTCTTTAATAAGTGGCATATCTATAAAAAGTATTAATAAATCGTTTATATCTTTATTATTTAAAACTTAAACTAGTAAAATATAAATACATTTGCTATAAGAATTGATTATTCCGCCTTAGCTCAGTTGGTAGAGCGCTTGACTGTTAATCAGGTTGTCGCTGGTTCGAGCCCAGCAGGCGGAGCCAAACTCTTATTATAAAATCTGACTT
The DNA here is from genome assembly GCA_905182345.1 of Pelagibacteraceae bacterium AG-422-B15. Classification (GTDB taxonomy): domain Bacteria; phylum Pseudomonadota; class Alphaproteobacteria; order Pelagibacterales; family AG-422-B15; genus CACCCN01. Next base: position 12,823 of record CAJJBG010000023.1, on the reverse strand, counting down.
AAGAATAGCTTAGTTCTCTCACTATCGGGATTTTCAAAGAATTCTTTAGGAGCTTTAGCCTCAACAATTTGTCCTTCGTCCATAAATACAATTCGATCTGCAACTTCTTTAGCGAATCCCATTTCATGCGTAACAACTAGCATTGTCATGCCGTCCTGAGCTAAGCCAATCATTACATCTAAGACTTCCTTAATCATTTCTGGATCTAGCGCTGAAGTTGGCTCATCAAATAACATTAAGCGAGGTTGCATACATAGTGCTCTAGCAATGGCAGCTCTTTGTTGTTGGCCGCCGGATAATTGATTTGGAAACTTGTGAACCTGATCTTCTATTTGAACTCTTTTTAAGTATTGCATAGCAAGTTCAGTAGCCTCTACTTTAGGCATTTTTCTTACCCATATTGGAGCAAGAGTACAGTTGTCTAATATACTTAAATGCGGGAATAAATTAAACTGTTGAAATACCATTCCAACTTCTCTTCTTACTGTATCAATATTTTTAACATTTCCTGTTAATTCAGTGCCATCAACAATAATCTTTCCTTCTTGGTGTTCTTCAAGGCGATTAATGCATCTTATCATTGTTGATTTCCCAGAACCAGATGGTCCACATACAACAATTTTTTCACCCTTATTAACTTCTAAGTTAATGCCTTTAAGGACCTGGAAATCTCCAAACCATTTACTAACATTTTCAAAGTATATTATAGAATCTTGATTCATTTATTCTCACCATCGTTATCTGTATTAAGTTTTCTTTCTAAATATAGACTATATCTTGAAAAACCAAAACAAAATATAAAGAAGATCCCAGCAATAAAAACATAAACTTCTACGTGTAATGCCATCCACTTCGTATCTGCTAGCGCAGCTCTGCCAATGCCTAGTAAGTCTAATAAGCCAATTAACAGAACCAAAGATGTATCTTTGAATAACCCTATCGCCGTATTAACAAGAGCTGGAATTGTAATCTTTAGTGCTTGCGGTAAAATAATTTTATAATTCATCTGCCAATAAGACAGGCCAAGAGCTTGTGCTGCTTCATACTGCCCTTTTGGCATAGCTTGCAATCCTCCTCGTATTACTTCAGCACCATAAGCTGCTTGAAAGATTGTTACAGCAACCAAAGCTCTAATAATAGTATCTAAATTTATGCCTTCAGGTAAAAACAAAGGTAGCATAATATTGCCAAAAAATAATAATGTAATTAGAGGAACACCTCTTATAAATTCAATAAATACTATACATAATGTTAAAATAGCTGGCATCTTAGACCTTCTGCCTAACGCTAAAAAAATGCTCAGTGGGAAGGCTATGAGAATTCCACCAAGACCTAGAAATAGGGTTACCAATAATCCACCCCACTTATTACTTGCTACAGAACTTAAGCCTGGACCACCATATAATAAGAAGAATACTAAAAATGGATAGGCCATTGAAAAAAATAAGAATTGTTTTCTAAATGGAATCTTATCCCATAACAATGGTGCTATACCAAATGGCAACATAGCATATACAAGGTTTACTCTCCAAACTTCTTCTGTTGGGTAAAAGCCATACATAAATTGGTAAAATCTTGCTCCAACGACTGCCCAGCAAGCCCCCTCAGTAGTACATCCTGTTCTGTCGTCGGCAATAAAAGTTGCTTCAAAAATAAACCAATCTAATAATGGTGGGATAACACTTGCTAGAAAATAAATTAGTACTATCGAGACTATCGAATTTAACCAAGTTGAAAACAAGTTCTGTTTAATCCAGTTAAGGCTATGCATTATCGGCCATCCATTTGAATCGACTTATTATAAATATTCATAAAAAATGCTATGGTTAAACTAATAATTAAATAAGTAGACATAACAATAGCCATAACTTCAATGGCATGCCCTGTTATATTTAAAGTAATGCCACCAAAGCCATGAACTAAATCAGCATAGCCAATTGCAATCCCCAAAGAAGAATTCTTTGTTAAATTTAAAAACTGACTAGTTAATGGTGGAATAATAACTCTCATGGCTTGAGGAATAATAATTAATTTCATTATCCGATTTTGCTTTAAACCTAAGGATCTAGATGCTTCAATTTGACCCTTGTTTACTGATAAAATTCCTGCACGCACTATCTCAGAAATAAATGATGCTGTGTAAACACTTAGACCCAAAAACATAGCCATAAATTCAGGTGGTATTTTCATTCCACCTACAAAATTAAAGCCAATTAATACAGGTAGTTCGAACTCAAGTGGTGAACCCGCTATAAAATATACAATTGCTGGAAAAAGCAGAATTGATGCAGTGTTGATTAAAAATAACGGATATTGTTTGCCCGTTTTTTCTTGGATTTTTTTAGCTCGTCTTGAAAAAACTATTGATACTGTAATAGCCAATATTATGGCAATAGTAACATAAATAAAATCATCACCAAAAATTGGCTGGGGACTATTTAATCCTCTGTTATTTAAAAAAAAGGCTTCGCCAAAAGCTATGCTATTTTTAAGCCTGGGCAAGTTAATTAGAAGTGCGTACCAAAATAACAATTGAAGAATTAGTGGAATATTTCTAGTTATTTCTACATATACATAAGCTAGTCGGCTGAGTAACCAATTTGAAGAAAGTCTAATAATACCAATAGAAAAACCTAAGAAAGTAGCAGCTATACAGCCAACAAAAGAAATGAGTAATGTGTTAGCCAAGCCCACTAAGTAAACTTTAATATGAGAATCTGTTGCTACAAATGAATAGAATGGACTAAATGATATATCAAAACCCGCTGGATCATTTAAAAATCCAAAGCCTAGTTTATAATCTCTTTTCTCTAAATTATAACTTGTTGACTGTACTAGCCAAAAAATAGCATAAGCTAGAACTCCAACAACAAGAGTTTGTATCAGTATTGCCCTAAGTTTTTGGTCTGAGAAATCAATTTTGAACATAATTATTTGGTTACGTTATACTCAATTGTATTTAATAATAAATAAAAAAAATGCCGGACTAGTTAATAGTCCGGCATAATCTTACATAAGTTTTAACTTAATTCTTATCTAAATGGTGGAGAATATAATAATCCGCCATCTGTCCAAGGTGCATTAAGTCCTCTAGCTAATTTCAGAGGAGTTTTTAAACCAACGTTTCTTTCAAATACTTCACCGTAGTTGCCTACTTGTTTGATGATGTTATATCCAAAATCATTTGATAGACCAAACATTGCTCCGTATTCGCCTTCTTTTCCAGTAAGTCTGAAAATTTCAGGGTCATTATTCATAGCAAGTTTAGTGTCCAAGTTATTAGAGGTTAAGCCTTTTTCTTCAGCAATAATCATTGTGTTTAAAGACCAACGAACGATATCACCCCAAACATGATCTCCATGTCTAACAAGTGGTCCTAAAGGTTCTTTAGAAATGATTTCAGGAAGTAAAATCCAATCAGCAGGGTTATCAGCTTGAGCAGCAGTTGCTGCTAAGCCAGATGCATCAGTAGTATAAACATCACATCTTCCTGCAAATAAGTTTTCACGTGCTTCGTCATTTGTTTCAACTGGAATTGATTCATAGCTAATTGAATTTGCTCTGAAAAAGTCAGCTAAGTTAAGTTCAGTAGTAGTTCCAGTTTGAATACAAACTGAAGCGCCATCTAAATCTGTTGCTGAAGCTACGCCAAGTGAAGCAGGGATAAGAAATCCTTGTCCATCATAGTAGTTAATTCCAATAAATTCAAAACCAAGATCAACATCTCGACTAAAAGTCCAAGTTGTGTTTCTAGCTAATACATCGATTTCGCCAGATGCAAGTGTTGGGAATCTTGTTTTGCCTGTTGTAGTTGTAAATTCAACTTTACTTGAATCTCCAAATACAGCAGCTGCAACGGCACGACATACGTCTACGTCAAAACCTTTCCAGTTACCTGAATCATCAGGTGCAGCAAAACCAAGTAAACCTGTAGTAACACCACATTTTACAAAGCCTCTAGCTTGCACATCTTCTAAAGTTCCAGCTATTGCTGGCGCAGAAAAAAATGAAACTAAAGCTAAAAGGGCTGATATTCTTAATATTTTCATAAAATATTTCCTTTTCTATAATTTAATTAAATTAAAACGTTAAAGATAATTTAAGCACAACTGGCTTTGATTACCTAATAAAAAAAGAATTTGAGCTTATCTATATAGAGTGTTAGCTGTTAATAACTTATCTAGATGTTGTTATTCTTCAACACGGCTGCTTGAAACACTTGATAGACGGATATTTACTTCAGCCTGATCATTGTTTACAAGTGATTTTGCATAATCAAACTCTTTGTCTGAAAGTAGTTCAATAAGATCTGAAATGCCTTCTTCTTTTTGTTTGCACAAGCTACTTACATTGCATTGCAAGTACCAACGAACAGCCTGTACAGTGTCTTTTTTTACACCGTCGCCATGCTCATACATACTTGCGCTATTAAATTGTGCTTCAGGCACACCTTTTTTTGCAGCCTCTAAATAAAATTTAAAGGCTTTTTTATATTTTCCAAAATAATCATAATGTTCGCCTAAGGCATATGCGGCTCTAGCATCACCAGCCTCATAAGCAATTTTAAAATATTTAACACCAGATTTAAAATTAGATTTACAAAGCTTGTCCTCTATCCTTTTACATAAACCGGTAACATCTGAATCATAAAAAACGATCCCAAGGGCATAAGTTGCATCAACATTACCTAGGTCTGATTGCCTCTGCCACAAGTCAATTGCTTCTTGTTCGTAACCACCTAGAAATAGTTCAAGTGGTTCCTGGGATTTGGCATAGTTTGAGTTGAATAAAAAAAATAATGCTACGAGTGTAATAAACAAGATGGTGCGCCCGCGAGGAATCGAACCTCGGACCCACTGCTTAGAAGGCAGTTGCTCTATCCCCTGAGCTACGGGCGCATTATTATTTAAAATTGTCTGCATAAGATTTCTTTATAATCTTCCTAGCAGATGGTTCAAGAACTTCATAGTCGTAATTCTTAGATTTTGCAAAGTTTATTGCATCTTCTTTGGTTTCGAACTGAAGCTTTATTTGATTTCTTGTATTAGAGCCACCATGGTATCCAATCAATGGATCTTTAGTCTGAATGCTGTTATCTGAAAATTGAAGCTGCCAATATCTAGTTTTTGCTCTACCTGACTGCATTGCAGTTTTTGCTGGCTTATAAATTTTTACAATCATTATTCTGAACCATCTAAATCTAGCAACGTTTGGTATAAATCTGTTCTTCTGTCACGAAAAATTCCCCACACGTTTCGTAGGCTTTCCGCCTTATCTAGATCAATAGTAGCTAATAAAATTTCCTCTTTATCTCTCGAGCCTTCTGCAATAATATTTCCTGTATAATCAGCAACAAAAGATCTCCCGTAGAAAAAATTTGTAATTTCAAGTCCCTTCTCTGTGCCAATTCTATTTGATGCAACTACTGGAATTTGATTAGTGGCAGAGTGGCCTATCATTGCTTTTTGCCACATATCAGAGCTGTCAAAATCTTCGTCATTATCTGGCTCTCCACCAATGGCCGTTGGGTACAAAAGAACTTCAGCTCCCTGTAAAGCCATAATCCTTGCGGCCTCTGGAAACCATTGGTCCCAACAAATTCCTAATCCAATCTTACAAAATTTCGTATCCCACACTTTAAAGCCAGTATTACCTGGGTTAAAATAGAATTTTTCTTGATAACCAGGGCCATCAGGAATATGTGATTTACGATATTTACCTAAGATAGTGCCATCACTATCAATCATTGCTGCAGAATTAAAGTAGGCTTTATTGGCTTTTTCAAAAAAACTTATTGGCAATACTACATTGTTTTCTTTAGCAACCTTTGACATCAAGTTAATCGTCGGATTATCTTTAAAAGGAACTGCTAATTTAAAAAATTCTTCTTTTTGATCTTTGCAAAAATATTGATGTTCAAATAGCTCTTGAATTAAAACAACATTAGCACCTTTTTTAGCCGCCTGCTCAATTAAACTTACAGCATTATCAATATTATCTTTAGAATTATTGCTACATGCCATCTGCGTAGCTGCAAAAGTTATTTCTCTCATATTTTTGCCCTTGGTTGTTGTTGAGTAATACAGTGTACATTACCTCCACCTAAAAGTATATCGAGACCAGCAATAGAAATTAATTTTCTATCTGGAAATGCCGACTGAACTACTTTTTTTGCATTTTCATCGGCTTTTTGATTATCAAAAGAAGGTAAAATAATGCCGCCATTTGTAATGTAATAATTAATATATGAACATGGTTCATTGCTATCAGGGATAAGTCTCTCGTATGACATTTCAAGTTCAATAACATTGAATCTCTTGCCTAGGCTATCGGTTGAAGATTTTAAAATTTCTAAGTTATCATTTAACTTATCATAATAAGGATCACTTTTATCATAGCAAGTTAGTGCCATAATAGTACCCGGTTTTATAAAGCAAGCTACATTATCAACATGACCATCAGTTCCTTCATCAATGCCGTACTTAAGCCAGATAATTTTACTAATGGCAAAGTTTTCTTTTAAATTTTGTTCAATTTTTTCTTTGGTTAAGTGGGGGTTTCGATTTTTATTTAATAGACATTGTTCTGTAGTAATTAAAGTTCCCTCACCATCAACATTAATTGAGCCACCTTCAAAAACCATATCATTTTTAAAATATTTTGCATTGGTCTTATCGATCATAAAATTAGCTATTTTATCATCTAGCTCATAATCAACTTTATAGCCCCAGCAATTAAAGTTTGAATCAACTCCCCCTAGTTTATTATTCTCATCTATAAGAAAAATTGCACCTGTATCTCTACACCAAGCATCATTAATTTCTAAAGGCAGTATTTCTGTATTTGATTTTAAAAGATCTCTAGCACTAGCTAGGTCATTTGGATGAACTATCATTTTTAATTTTTCAAATTTGGCAATGTTATTTGCAACATTTGCCCATGCAATTCGACCATTTTCTAAATTAAAATTAGACCACCCTGGTGTTTCTCCAGCTGGTGTAGTGGCAGTTGGCCATTGCATCCAACAACACTCGTGTTCGGACCAGTCTGCAGGCATTCTAAATTTTAAATCAATTGGTTTCAACATACCTTAGTGTACTAAATGATGGTCGGGGCGGCAAGATTCGAACTTGCGACCCCCTGGTCCCAAACCAGGTGCGCTACCAGACTGCGCTACGCCCCGAAATAAGTGGTGAATGTATCTAATATATCTTTACACTGCAACAGGTTTAAAAGCTAATTATACATACTAATCTGCATAGGCTGGATAAGTCGAAGCAGAGCTTTCGCCATTCTTTTTAACTAGAATCTTAAAAATCCCATCAGCTGTGAAGATTACCTTCTCATCAATAAAAAGTTTGCACGTTGTAAATGTGATTTCATTTGTTGTTTTAACAATGTCTGCGTAGCCATACACCCAAGATCCTAACTTAGCAGGTGCAATATAGTTCCCATTAATTTTTGCTGTTAAGCAAGGTAGTTGATTTTGTTGCCATGCTGTGTATCCCATGACTCCATCAGAAAAGGCAACAAGAATGCCACCATGAGCAATGTTTGCTTTGTTGCAGTTCTTTGGCAATACTTCGAATGCCTTATAGATTCTTTCTCCAACAACTTTTGTGTAAAAAGGTCCGTTAAGCTCAGAGAATGGGGATGGCTCAGTATCTTTGGTATAGGTATTTTTATCTAAGAGCTGATTCATTTTTATAATTTATTACAGACACATATAATAATATAGACTATTATTATATTAATCAACCTGGGGAGCTTAGAGCTGAGAGGTTACTTTAGAGTAACGACCCACAAACCTGATCTGGATAATGCCAGCGGAGGAAGAACTAAAATGAAAAGTTACATCTACAATACCCTAATAGTACTTATGCTATTAGTGCCAAATTTACTTTTTGCCGAAACATCAAAAATACTCACTATTTATACTTACGATTCATTTGCAGCAGAATGGGGTCCCGGTCCAGCTATTAAAATTGCATTTGAGAAAGATTGTGAATGTAATGTTGAGTTTGTAGCCACAAGTAACGCAGCGACTCTTTTGGCAAAAATACAGTTAGAAGGTTCTCTATCTAATGCAGATATTGTTCTTGGCTTAGATCAAAATTTTATTGCCGAAGCGTCTGCGACAGAATTATTTATAGAACATCAAATAAAGCCAAGTTTAAATATTACTTGGGAAGATAATTTCTTTACACCTTATGATTATGGATTCTTTTCATTTATCTATGATAAAACTAAGCTTATAAAGCCACCAAAATCTATGGCTGAACTTATTGAAAGGGATGACATCAAGATAATTGTACAAGACCCAAGAACGAGCACCCCGGGATTAGGTCTTTTATTATGGATTAAGAGTTTGTATGGAAGTGATGCAGCTAAGATCTGGAAAAAGTTAAACCTCAAAATTCTAACTTATACCCCTGGTTGGAGTGAGGCTTACGGAATGTTTCTCAAGAATGAAGCGGATATGGTTTTAAGTTATACTACCTCTCCTGCTTATCATCTTATGTATGAAAATGAATCAAAATATAAATCAGCAAGTTTTTCTGAAGGTCACTATATGCAAATTGAAGTCGCTGGTATTTTAAGGTCGAGTAAAAATTATAAACTGGCACAAAAGTTTATGAATTTTATCTCCTCAAAAGAATTTCAAATAGAAATACCAAAAAAGAATATAATGTATCCTATTGTAAATATTGATCTGCCGGTAGCCTACCAGGCCTTAACCAAACCTACTAATGGGCTAATTTTAAGTTCAGGGATGGTTACTAAATTTAAAAAAGATTGGATCAATGAGTGGTTAAATCACCTACAATAAAACCTAGGTAATAGAGTTTGCATAATAGAGCTATTTTTCCAGTATTTTCATTGGCACTTGTTTTGTGCGTGCTACTAGTACCATTAGCAACAATCATTTCATATTATGATTTTACATCTATTCTAAATGCCTATCAACCTTACTACTTAAATATACTTAAATTCTCATTAATCCAAGCGACCCTGTCTTCATTCATTAGTTTAATAATGGGTACTCTATTTGCACACTTACTATTTAAGCACAGATATATTTATGGTATAAATATTTTTACCAATTTATTATCAATTACTTTTGTTATTCCAACGATAATTATAGTTCTTGGAATTATATCGGTTTATGGTTCTTCGGGTTATCTTAGTTCTATATTTAAATTTATAGACTATGAATTAGGTAGCTTTATATATGGCATTAAAGGGATAATACTTGCACATGTATTGTTAAACTTTCCTTTTGTTACTCGTATTTTATTTCAATCCCTACAGGATATTAGTGAAGATGAATGGAGTTTAGCTAAACATAACGGCTTATCTAATTTTGTTGTTTTTAAAACAATTGAATGGCCTGCTATTAAAAAAAACATACCAACAGTCCTAACTATGGTATTTATTTTATGCTTTATGAGCTTTGCACCAGTTTTAATTTTTGGTGGCGGGCCAAACTATTCTACTTTAGAGGTTGCAATATATCAGGCCTTGTTATTTGAGTATGATTTTTCAAAAGCTATAAACCTATCGTTTGTTCAGTTAATAGTTTGTTTAATCTTTTTATCAATGTTCTTATTACACAATAAGGTGTCCTTCTTTGTGCTTTCTGAAAATAGAAAGTCTATTAAGAATTCATATTCATTAAATTATGTACATGAGTATTTTTTAATATTCATATTTTTTATTTTTGCATTTTCACCTTTACTAGTAATTATAACAGAGGGCATAAGTTCACCTCTTTTAGTTAAAACTTTACTTTCAAATAGCTTTTTAAAGTCATTGGGTTATACTTTTATAATTAGTATTGGTTCTGGATTTTTATCTACAGTACTTACGTTGGGTCTTTTATCTTTTGGCAAAGAGTTCTTTGTAAAAAAATCATTAAAGAAATTTGTCTTATTTGAAACTTATATCTATTTATTGTTAGTTTTCTCTCCAGTTTTAATAAGTAGTGGTTTTTTTATTTTATTTAGAAAATATTTTAATATTTTAAGTCCAGGGCTAGGATTGGTGATTTTAATTAACGCAATTTTTACAATCCCCTTATCTTATAGTTTAATAAAATCTTCGTTCTATAAGCTTTTTTTTGAACAAGATTTTTTAAGTAAAAGTATCGGGTTAACAGGACTAAACAGATTTCTTCTAATTGAATGGCCAACCATTAAGATTCCAGTAATAACTGCTTTTATCGTGACATCAATTATTTCAGCTAGTGATTTGGTAATAATTTCTTTTTTTGGTACAAATAATTTTTCAACCTTATCATTATTGATTTTTAGATTGATGGGAAGCTATCGATTTGAAGAATCGCAGGTAGTATCTTTTCTTTTTTTATTATATTGCTTCATTTATTTTATAATATCATATAAATTACTGACGAAATTAAAATTGAGAATCATTTAATATATGGAACATGCACTTAATCTAACTAATCACTGGGCAGGAATTCTGTCTTTAATAATTTTTGTTACCGCTTACGCCTTTGTGATGGCTGAAGAGTTTACACATCTAAGAAAAAGTAAGCCTGTAATTTTAGCTGCTGGTGCAATTTGGGCAATTATTGCCATAGCTTATAGCGGTTCAGTGCACACAGAAATTGTTGCTGAAACTTTTCGTCATGGTTTACTTGAATATTCTGAGTTAGCATTTTTCTTGCTTGTGGCTATGACTTATATAGCAGCATTAGAAGAGCGAAATGTGTTTAATGCTTTAAAGGTATGGCTAATTAGAAGAAATTATAATTATCGTCAGCTATTTTGGATAACTGGAGTCATTGCTTTTTTAATGTCGCCTTTAGCAGATAATTTAACAACAGCGCTTGTTTTATGTGCCGTAGTTATGGCAGTAGGCTCTTCAAGTCCAAAGTTTGTTTCTATGGCATGTGTCAATATTGTTGTAGCGGCAAATGCAGGTGGTGCATTTAGTCCTTTTGGAGATATTACAACTTTAATGGTCTGGCAAGCAGGTAAAGTTGAGTTCTTTGCATTCTTTGCATTAGTTATTCCATCAGTAGTGAACTACATAATACCTGCGGTTATTATGAGTTTCTTTGTTGGCAATGAAAGGCCTGCTCTTAATGTTGAAAGTGTGGCAATAAAATTTGGTGGCAAAACAATAATATTGCTTGGTATTTTAACTATTGCAACCGCAATATCATTTCATAATTTCTTTCACCTTCCTCCAGTACTTGGAATGATGACTGGTTTGTCATACTTATTATTTTTTGGATATTATATTAAGCGTAATGAACAGTCCTCCGAAGCTTACGACGTATTAAATAATATCGCTCATATTGAATGGGATACATTGCTATTCTTCTTTGGTGTTATCATATCTGTAAGTGGTTTAGGAATGATTGGGTATTTAGAGCTTGCCTCTAAGTTTATGTATACAGACTTAGGTGCAACTAATGCCAATATATTAGTTGGAATACTTTCGGCAATTATAGATAATATTCCAGTAATGTTTGCTGTGTTGAGTATGGATCCAACCATGCCAACTAGCCAATGGCTTTTAGCAACATTAACAGCTGGTGTCGGTGGTAGCATGCTATCAATCGGTTCTGCTGCTGGAGTAGCATTAATGGGGCAAGCAAAAGGGCAATATACTTTTTTTGGACACTTAAAGTGGACTCCTGTAATTGCAATTGGTTATTTTGCAAGTATTTACGTTCATATGCTTGTTAATTTCTAATTATACTCTATTTATATATTTAATATTATGTACAAATCTTATTATTATATTCTTATAACTTTATTTTTATTTACTGGGAGCAACGCCATGGCTGTTAATGCATATGACTTTTCATTCACATCCATTGATGGTGAAAGTCAAATCAACTTATCTGACTATAAGGGTAAAACATTACTTGTAGTGAACACTGCTAGTCTATGTGGTTTTACTTATCAATATGCAGGACTACAAAGCCTTTATGATAACTATGGTGACGAAGGCTTGGTAGTGCTAGGCATACCTGCAAATGATTTCTCTAAACAAGAGCCTGGCCAAGAAGATGAAATTAAAGAGTTTTGCGAAACTAATTTTAACATTACTTTCCCAATGACACAAAAAGAAGTTGTGAATGGTGAAAATTCTCATCCTTTTTTTGACTGGACTAGAGATGAATTAGGTTGGCTCGCTGGTGTTCCAAGATGGAATTTTCATAAAATTATTATTGATAAGAATGGCAATGCAGTTAGTGGTCATACGCCTTTAACTAAACCATCATCTAAAAAGTTTATTAAAGTTATTGAAAAAGCTCTTAAGATCTAAGTAAGAAATTAACAAATATTTTTATATAATTTATATTTTGGAAGTCCCTTAAGGGAATACTCTCCACTAGTGGTTAGATATTGATCAATTTGTAACCAATCATTATTAAGATACTGTTTTTTTAAAATAGATTTTGCAAAGAATGGATAAATGAATGTTGAGATACTCATGGTGCAAATTGCTAATACTGTACTGATAAGGGCGTGAGACCAAACACTTTTAATGGCAAAATAGATTGGTGCCTATAAAAAACCCTATAGCCAAGCAAGTTTTGGTACTTCAACAATGTAATTATTAGAAGGATTTTTAAAGCTTGCTGCCATAGAATACTTTAGCAAATAAGTAGTTTTTACTCAACCTGCTCTGTCAAACTAAAATAAAATCAAAAAATGGCGGTCCCTACGGGATTCGAACCCGTGATCTTCTGGATGAAAACCAGATATCCTAACCGCTAGACGAAGGGACCTGAAAAACCTCTTATATATTTGAAATTATTTAAAATCAATAAATGATTAAA
>CAJJBG010000022.1 GCA_905182345.1 Pelagibacteraceae bacterium AG-422-B15 | reverse complement strand
GTGGTGCTAATTATATTAATTTGTCAGATATCAATAAGCCTTTTCGAGGTTGGAAATTAAGTCATTTTGAAGGAGGAATGCACATTCCTTTTATGGCAAAATGGCCAGGAAAGATAAAACCAGGAACAATTTTTGACTACCCAATTCACCAAAATGATATTTTACCAACCATTGCTGCTGCAGCTGAAGCCTCTATTCCTACGGATAGAATTATTGATGGGAAAAATATCTTACCTTTTATAGAAAACAATCAACCACCTCACCAAACCCTGTTTTGGCGACAGGGAAGATTACAAACAGTGCTACACAAAGAATGGAAAATGATTAGTGATACTAATCAAGAAAAATTATGGCTTTTTGACTTAAGTAAAGATCCGACTGAAAAAAATAACCTGGCTAACCAAATGCCAGAAAAAGTTCAGATGCTTGAAAACTTGTTAATGAAACATAACGATCAACAAATGGAGCCAAATTTTTCAAGTATTGTGGCAACCCCAATACTTATAGATAAGCACGCTGGTGAAGAGTATGAAGATGGTGATGAATATACTTATTGGGATAATTAATTATACAAATCAATAATTGAATTTGCTAAAAGTTCTGGCTGATCCTCTTGAATAAAATGAGCAGCTTTAATTATCTGATGGTCCATACCATTGCTGCCTGGGATCGCATTTTGAAAGAATTTCTCTTGGCCTAACATCACAGGATCTTCTGATCCAAATATTGTTAGCACTGGCTTATCAAATTTTTTCAAAACTTCCCAAGCCACTATATTTTCATTAACACTAGGATCCTCTGGCTTCACTGGAACTAAGGTTGGAAATTGTCTAGCACAAGCTAAATAAGTATCATCTGGAAATGGAGCATTATAAGCATCCACCTCTTCATCAGTAAGTTTTCTCAAAGAAGCATTTTGAATAATTTTACCACTATTAAAGACCTCTACAGTTTGACTGTATTTTATCCAAGCTTCAAATCCAAGAGATGTCCCCTTTCCAATCGGTAACGAAGTATTTGCCAACAACATGCCTTTAAATAAGTCTGGGTTATTTGCAACAAGTCTAAGCCCAATTAACCCACCCCAATCTTGACCAAAAAAAGTAATGTTATTTAAATTCAATTCTTTGATGATATTTGAGGTCCAGCTAACATGTTTTTCATACGAATAATCTTCTCGCTTACTTAGTTTATCAGATTTTCCAAAGCCAATTAAATCAGGTGCTATAACTCGCTTTCCTGCTTTTACTAATATAGGAATCATATGTCTATAAAGATAAGACCAGGTAGGTTCACCGTGCAGTAGTAGCACAACATCTTTAGATTGAGAATTCTCATCTATATAATGCATACGAACAAAATCATTATCAATTTTAAATTCAATAAAGTTTTCTTTAAAGCTGTAATCTTTTAAATTTTTAAATTGTTCGTTTGGAGTTCTTAATACTGTCATTTCAATTTTAATCTTTTTATTATAGTTATAATTATATCAAGTTTAATATACTACCAGAAGTTATAACAATATACCTAATATTAAGTATAAAATCCCCCGCATAGATTAGCTATACGAGGGTGAATTTTATTAACTTTTTGATAGTTATTTTTTACAGCCAGCCAAAGTGAGTTCCAACACGTGAACTCGTTCTAGATAAGATAACTGAATACCCTATTAAAACTAACAGTTGTGCAATTATTGGAACATAATTAACAACCTCATCACTGATGATTGTATTTCCTAAGACTCTTAAGAAAGACACCATCGCTAAAAAAGCCATTGCTCTAAAGTAAACCCTACTATCACTAGCCGGAGCAAGAAGTGCACAGATATTTCCTACTGCTAAAGCAAGATATATAAAACCCCATGAGCCCATCCAATACAATGTGTCCTCATTTGGAGCCGGCCTACCAGCTCTTTCCATAAAAGCAGTTGCCCAGCCATCGCCTAGCATCATAAGTGAGTAAAAAATTGCCATAGCTGTTACCAGACATAAAATTACTACTGATATTCTATCTTCTAATTTAATCATATAATTATCCCCCTAATTTAATGTTTACTTTGAAGTCTAAAGAATAAAATCAAAGACCCAAAAAAGTTAAGAATTACAACGGCTGTCAATTGTGTGTTTCCACCATCTTGGACTGAACCGCTAATAAAGAAATTTAACATAGTCATAAAGAACATTGTTGATACAACAAGCCCTGTAACAACCATGGTCATACTGTAACCACATCTAAGCTGATACAATAAAGTACAAGTCCAAGCTAAAGCAAAGAACATAAGGCCCATAGAAAATCTTAAACCAACATCTGACATTTCAAGGCCAGGCGTTTGTTCTATAAAGCCAGCTGGATTAATAATATACTGGATGATGAACAAAACTTGACCAACTAGTCCAAGCCATAATAGGCCTTGTACTATTTTATCATCTGTTCCCCATAAGTTTGTAGCTTTATCAATGTTGAATGCACCCATTCCTTTAATGCGTGCGACTAAAAGAGCTATAAAGTTGACGCCCAATAGGACCGCAGCAGTATAATTTTGTTGATCGGCTGGTAAAACAGATTGACCAGCATAACCCCAATAAACAAATAGAGCAGATAGAGGTATTCCATATGCAAAGTAAGCTCTATCAAGGCCTTTATATCCCATGTATATTAGGCCTGCTACAGCACCAAAATTCATCATTCCAAACCAACTAAGAAAGAATACATTGGTATCATTTGCCTCTAATGATGCGTACTGGTCTATAATGTAAGCTGGATTAAAAAAATTAATTATCGCGTACATAGCCATGATTGCGTAGGATACAGCAAGACTAATTTGTACAACTTTATCGTCAGTTTTAAACATTGTTAGATTCCCCGTTAATTATAAATATAGGTTTATTCTAGTGATTCGTTGATTTTTGAAAAGAGTTAAATTGCTAATAATAATTAACTTTGTACTAATAGAATTTTAAAATAAACACTTGGTCAATTAAGTTATCAAGAATAATAATTAAAACTTACTTTAAATTTTAGATTTAATATTTTTTATAGATTTTATTTTATAGCCCGGATCAAAAATACCTGTGTGCATTTTAACCCACGTATCAACATACTTCAAATAACCTTGGCTAATTTGAATATTTTGAATTCTTTTGTCAACTTTAGACCGAACTTTAATAAAAAAACTTTCTTTTAAGCCTGACGTTAAAATATTTTGAATAGTTGCTCTAGAACCTAAATTTCTTGGTATATTAAGGCAAATTTTTTCAAAACTAGATGCACTATCTCTATATTGAGCTTCAGCTATCTCCAAGGTAACACAAAAACTTGCACGCGAAGAATACATAAATTTTTGAAATTCACTTGCGTTCTCTAATGAGTAGTAAAGACCAAGGAAATCTTTTATTTTTTTTGAATTAGCGTTCACGAAATTATTTTATATATTAACTGTGCTCTATGTAAAACTTTTAAGTAATTAAAATATATCATAATAGATTGACATCTATTGTTGGCATTAGTAATAATAAAGACCTCTTTAATTAATAATCTTTTCGTAATATCAACTATGCTAAAAACTAAAATCACAAATCTTTTTGATATAAAACATCCAATAATTCAAGGTGGAATGCACTATGTAGGGTTTGCTGAAATGGCAGCTGCTGTTTCAAGCGCTGGTGGCCTTGGTATTATTACTGGACTTACTCAAAAAACACCTGATGCATTAGCAAATGAAATTTCAAAGTGTCATGATCTAACAAAGAAACCGTTTGGAGTAAACTTAACATTTTTACCTGGCTTTGTTGAGCCAGATTATCCAGGTTATATTGATGCTATTATCAAAGGTGGAATTAAAATTGTTGAGACAGCGGGTAGAAGTCCTGAAAAATATATGAGCGTATTAAAAGATGCTGACATTAAAGTAATTCATAAGTGTACATCTGTACGTCATGCATTAAAAGCAGAAAAAATTGGATGTGATGCAGTTAGTGTTGATGGGTTTGAGTGTGGTGGACATCCTGGAGAGGATGATATTCCTAATATGGTCCTACTACCTCGTGCCGCTGAAGAATTAAAAATTCCATTTGTTGCTTCTGGTGGAATTGGTAATGGTAAACAGCTTGTTGCTGCACTAGCACTTGGCGCTGATGGCATTAATATGGGAACAAGATTTATTGCAACTAAAGAAGCGCCTGTTCATCAAAATGTAAAAGATGCTATACTTAATGCGAGTGAATTAGATACTACGCTGATAATGCGGCCACTTCGCAATACTGAAAGAGTATTAAAAAATACAGGTGTTGATAAAATTCTGGCAAAAGAGAAAGCGCTTGGTGATAAGATTAAGATCCAAGACATTATGGATGAGGTTGCTGGTGTTTATCCAAAAGTAATGCAAGAAGGAACTATGGATGTTGGTGCATGGAGCTGTGGTATGGTTGCTGGGCTAATTCATGACATTCCAACTTGTCAGGAACTTATAGATCAAATCATGTTTGATGCTATGGAAATTATAAATATTAGGTTTAAATCTTTATCTCAATAAAGTTTAATAAGTATCTATTAATGATATATATTTTCAATTTATAAACTTTTAGATTATTTACGTTTATTTGTTATAATCTTATATGGCAGGTGTACTAGTAAAAGCATTATCACAGCGTGAATGTTATACAATTGATCAATCAGCAAATATTAAAGAAGCTGCATCAAAGCTTGCAGAGTTTAATATTGGCGCTATGCCAGTAATGGACGGTAAAGATAATATTGTTGGCATCATATCAGAAAGAGACCTGTCTAAAAGTCTGACCAAAGAACCTTTGGACTTAGACTCGGGTATTTCATCGATAATGACTAAAGCAATAATCTCATGTGATTTAGAAATATCTGTTTCTGAACTAATGGAAACAATGACAAATCATAAAATAAGACACATGCCAATTATAGATAATCATAAATTAGTGGGCATAGTATCTATAGGTGATGTTGTTAATCATGTTATTGAAAAATATGAAGCGGAAAATGATTCAATGAGAAATTATATTAATGGCCTATCATAAAAACTAAATAGTTATTAGCTATTTAAAAATTACATAAATGAAATAGAATCATATCATGTCAATTGATCTTGTTACTTTTATAAAAAATTACAAAGAAGAATCTCAGGCGCCTATCCTTCAAGGTGTATTTGGCAACGCTTCCAGGGAAGGAAATGTTCTTTACAATAAATGTTCTCCAGTTTTAGATTTTCATAAACCTTTCCTTAAAGATGTCTTAGATATCATGTACAAAACAATGATTGCAGAACATGGAATTGGCATAGCTGCAAATCAAGTTGGGTTAAATTTGCAAATTTTTATAATTGAATCTAACGCCGATGATTCTGAATCTCGATATAAAGGGTTAAGTGATATAAAAAGACAAATTTTTATTAATCCAAAAATTATCTCAGTTTCAAAAAAATTAATTAATTTTTGGCATGGTTGTTTAAGTGCCAAAGGTCAATTTAGAGGTCAAGTTTCAACATATAAATCAATTAAATACGAAGCATTAAATGAAAATTTAGATGTTATTAAGGGCAATCTTAATGGAATGGCTTCAGTAATATTCCAACATGAGTTTAGACATTTACTAAGTGGACTTTATACAGATCACGCAAATAAATTATTTGATACAGAAGATTTAAAATTAGAAATTGAAAATGGTAATTTTGATGATCTTGATGTGTGTGATGATACAATTCCACATTTATTGTCAGATTATAAAGTGGGTAAAGCTATTTAATTACAGTAAAGCGTGAGCCAGCAGCTGGTGGAGATTCAGCGGGACCAGCAAAACACTGTGCTATAGACATCCATTCTTTTGCAATATCTCCAACTAAATTTAATTTAACGTCAGCTATGTTTCTTACTTGTGTCACCACTTGGCAAAAATCTTCTGCTTTGCCTTGAATCATGTTCTCTTCTGATGCGTCATTAAATGTCCAAATTTCACCTGAAGGTGCGGTTAATTTTAAGTATGGAATAACTTCTGGAAGGCTTCTACCATGAACAGTATAACACCACCTAAACGTGTTGTTCCCAAGTACTGTAATATTTTTAATCCGATCTTCATTAACTCTAAGGACTCCAAGTGCATCGTATATTGCCTGTCCATGTGCCCATGTTTCCATTAGGCGTGCAGTAATGGATGATTTTACACTCATATCAGGACCCATCCATTTTACGCGCTTTTTTGGATCAGCTAATTTAAATCTATCAGATACTTCATGACAATATTTATTCCATAGTTGAATTAGATCAACCCCTTCACGACCATCTAAAAAAACTTTTTCAAAATCACTCATTTTTTGACGCTTACTATATTCGATGTTAAATATTTTTACATATTCAGCAAAGTCATCATTGCTAGTTAAGCTTCGATCGGCTGCAATATTCCACGTATGAAGATGTCCAATAATATTGTTAATTGACCAATCTTTAAAAGCAGTTTTTTTATTAAGTTCACTGTCTGATAAGGATTTTATTTGCTCATACAGAGCATCGCTTTCATCTTTAAAATCAATAGCCTGTACTAACACTTTATTTATTCCACTTTGGTTTTCTTTTTTCAACAAAAGCAGCTATTCCTTCTCTGCCTTCATCGCTAAGCATAGATTTAGCAAAACCTACTGCGGCAAATTTAATTAAAGCTTTTCTATCTAAATTTCTTGTAGCTAAGACTATTTCTTTTGTAATTGAGTTTGCATTAGGTGCACATTTCATAATATTTTTCTTTATCATAGATTCAATTTCTCTTAAGTTATCTGGAGTATCTGCAACAAAATCAGCTATACCATACTCTAACGCTTCTTTACCTGTAAATCTTGAAGCTGTTAGCATTAGCCTTCTTGCTTTTGATAACCCAACTCGACTGACAATATAAGGAGCAATCTGTGCAGGTACGATACCTAATGTTGTTTCGGTTAATGCAAATTTACAATCACTAGTAACAATGACTATATCTGCAGCACATAACATACCTAATCCACCGGCCATAGCAGCTCCTTCAGCCAACATAATTACAGGCTTAGGAATATTATTTATTAATTCAAAAAAATCGCCCGTTGCTTCACTGAGCTTAACAACATCATCAAGGTTACTATTATCGCTTTGAAATCCAGATTTAAAACTCTTTAAGTCACCGCCGGAACAAAATACTCCACCCTCACCTCTAAAGGTGATGCCTCTAATTACGTTGTCTTTGCTGATAGAATCAAGAACCATTCTTATCTCGTCAGTTAGCTGTTGTGATAAGGAGTTACGAGACTCTGGATGGTTAAATGAAATAGTCAGCCAATCATCAGATAAATCAAGTAAAATTCTTTCGGTTTTTGGCAGATTCATTATACAATATTTATATATCAGCTAAGTAAGTATGACTATATTTTTTTTAATTCATACTCAACTGCATCACACACATCATAACTCCAGATAAATTTAGTACGGCTTGCAATAATATTTGTACGTTTCATTATTGTGTTTCTAATAGAAGCAATGATTGGGTTGCCGATATGATTTAGCTTGGATTGCTGCATAGAGATCTTTTGAATTTTATTATTACGAGATACTCTGATTTTATTGTAGATAATTTGAGCTTTAGAAAAACTCATATTTAGTTTTTCTATTAATAAAGCAAATGTATAGGCATCTTCTATTGCCATACATCCACCCTGACCCATAAATGGAACCATAGAATGTGCAGCATCACCAAACAAGGTAATATTTTTAACATATACTTTATGCAAAGGTGGTCTTACAAAAATTCCCCATTTAAAAACTTTCTGATTTTCTATAAAGATCGATTTAATAGGATCACTATAATCGCTAAGATCTTCTAAGCAATTTTCTATAGAGCCTTCAATTTTCCATGATTCCTCAGACCAATTTTTACTTTTAATAATTGCTACAAAACTTTGGTCTAAATTTTTATTTACTGGATATTTAACCACATGCGACCTTGGGCCCAGATGAAATTCTATATTTTTATTTTCAGATTTTCCAATACCTCTCCATGCATTAAAACCACTATACTTAATATCAATGTTTTTAAGAAAATAACTATCTCTTATAATTGATTTTATACCGTCACAAGCAGCAATATGTTTTATACTATAACTATCATTATTTTTAAAAGTTAAAGTTTTTTTATCAGCAGATATGTTTTGCAATTCATGTTCAAAAAATATTTTTCCACCAAGTGAAATATATTTATCATAGAGGACTTTAATTAATTTTTTTCTACTCATCGTAAATACATCGTTAGTATCAGTGTGAAACTCTTTGTTTCTGTAATTCCATGACACAAGCTCAGGCTTATATGAATTTAATTTTAATTTATCTAAGATATTTAGTTGTTTTATAATTTTTAAGCCATTTCTTGAAATTGATATTCCTGCACCATATTCGCTTATATCCTTACTTCGCTCAAATATAACAGCATCAATACCAAATGACTTAAGTGCACATCCTAAAGTTAAGCCTGCAATACCAGAGCCAATTATTGCAATGTGATTGTGTAAATTATTCAAAGCTTATAACTCCATAAAAATAAAAACATTGCCAGATGAATTTACAGTAAATTTATCGTCTATGGCTACATTGCTAATTCCAAGACTGTCCGGCAAAAGTCTAGATTTATTAAGTTTATATTTTAATCCCTCGGTAGTTATTTGACTAATTTTACTCATAGTCAAAATTGATATTTTTTGTAAAAGCCGGGATGGATAAGTATTCTTACCTTTATTGATAAAAATTTTAGAATAATTGCTAATCATCAAGATACTTATATTTTTAGAAAACTTACTTAATAAAAGCAAATTAGCAAGGTTATGATCGTCTCTTAAGCCATTAGCACCCAATATATATAACTCTTCGTTTGGAAAATTATCAATAAAGTAAACAATTGCTTTTTCTAAA
Source organism: Pelagibacteraceae bacterium AG-422-B15 (assembly GCA_905182345.1). Taxonomy (GTDB): domain Bacteria; phylum Pseudomonadota; class Alphaproteobacteria; order Pelagibacterales; family AG-422-B15; genus CACCCN01. The sequence goes on along the minus strand of CAJJBG010000022.1, from coordinate 20,844 downwards.
TCATTATTATTTTGAGTGTCATCTAATATAATCTTATCAAAAAAATCTTTAGGTCTTATTTTTAATGAGTCAAGATCTCCTATAATAAGATTTGGCTTAAGATTGATATCAATTAGTTTATCTGCACTGCCGTCAGTACAAATAATGTTTTTTGCACTATTTAATATTTTAAGTGGAAAAGCATGCGTCGGAAATTCGCCATTTGCTAGAATGACATTACAATTTTTCATTAACCAAGTAATTTTTTTGAAACTGGTATCATTTGATCAAGTAGTATCTGACCATAGGCTTTTCCTTGAGGATCATTTCTTAGACTGGCTGGACCACCGCCGCCCAGAACATCATCTAATAAAAAATTTACTGCAAAACAACCGGGTAATAAATATCTTTCGATAGAGCCTTCTAGAAACAAGCTAAAATTTTCCGCAACAACTTTATTTGTTAGATAGTTGCAAATTATTGGATAGAATTTTGGATCTCTTGCAATTATTCCAATGTTTGCCTTGTTGCCTTTGTCTCCGCTTCGTGCGTATGCAATTTTAAGTAGTGGAACATCAACTAAATCATCTTCATGATTTAATTTTGGTTCAGATGGTCTTATAATTTTTTTAATATTGAACAGTTCGCCATTTGAAATATTAATAGTTTCAGCATCAGTATTTGCATCAGTAATAACTTCTACATTTACATCTGATTTAGGGATTAAAAATGAAAAAAGCCTAATCACAGGAGAAGGTTTTGGTCTAGCGCCTGCAAAGCCTGATAAGCCAGGAGGAGTAGATAGACCTAGTCCTATAGATTCCTTAAGCATTATTCCAATTGCTTTTATATCCTCATGCTTAGCTGCATATTTCAATATAACTTCTCTATTAATATAGTTATCATTCTTTTTACTATATTGACTTTGATTACCAATTATCTCGATACTTGTTTCGGTAAAATCAGAAATATTCATTATTTTCATGATGGTTCGAGATCGCTTAAATATTGCATCACCATATGCCTTTGCTTTTTTGGCAGCATCAATTCCAACAAATGACATTAAATGCCCTCCCCTAAATCCATCTGAATAAGTCATTGAGACTTTATATGTATTAGGTGCAGGATAGCCGATAGCACCACTAATAAAGACATTGTCTTTTTCAACTTGTTTAATTTTTACTTCAGAAAAATCGCAAACTACATCAGGTAGAATATATGCCTGAGGATCACCTATTTCATAAAGCATCTGCTCTGAAACTGTGCCAATACTAACTAATCCACCAGAATTATTCGATTTTAAGCATGTAAAATTAGAATTCTCTAGAACTTCTACAATTGGATAGCCCATTGTGTCAATTTGATCTGAAACAAGTTCCCAGTCAGTAAAATTTCCACCGGTGCTTTGAGTCCCACATTCAATAATATGTCCCGCAAGACTTCCACCAGCTAGATAGTTCCAATTATCTTCTTTCCAGCCAAAGCTATGAATACAGGCAGCTAATGTGACTGCGCTATCAACGCACCTTCCGGTAATTACAATATCTGCCCCTAGCTCAAGAGCTTTTGCTATAGGGAATGCTCCCAAATAAGCATTGATACTAGCTACTTTACTTTGATCGGGTAGGTCTTCGTTAGTAAACATTTCTTTAAAATTAGATTTAAATATTGAAGACTTATTTTCTAAAAGATCATCGCCTACCACAACGGCAACTTTTAGATTTAAATTTTGATCTTTTATTATCTCACGTATAGCTTCCGCACAAGCTTCAGGATTTACACCTCCAGCATTAGAAAGAATTTTAACATTTTGATCTGCAATTTGACGTAAGTTTAACTTCATAACACTGTTGACAAAATCTGTAGCATAACCAAGACTTGCATCTTTGGCGCGAGCTCTTGCTAGAATTGACATTGTGATTTCAGCTAAATAATCATAAACAATAAAATCTAAATTATTGTCATTATTAAGCAGTTGTGGTGTTGAGATTACTGAGTCTCCCCAAAAACCACTTGCACCACCGATTCTTATTGATTTATTCATATTTTTATAAGTATATGTTGTTTTTATAACTATATAAAATTTAAAAAAAAACAATTAATATTTATTTCATCAATGTTTATTCAATCAATAGTAAGGGGTTTTGCGAAATGCTTTGACTTCAACTCAAGAGCATCTAGGTCAGATTTATGGTATTTTTATTTATTTGCTGAATTGATAACAATAGCGTCTGGAGTTATTGATAATTTAATTGGACTTACAATTAGATCATTTCAAATACAAATAGACAATCAAATCATAGATGTAAATATTGGGCCAATCTTAATTATTAGCTTTTTTTTAACATTGATACCATTAACGGCGCTAAGAATAAGGCGTTTACATGATACTAATCGTTCTGGATTTTGGTATTTGATATTTATTTTACTTTATATAGGAAGCTTCTTTTACCAAAGATTTTCTGTAATTGTATTTTTTGGATATATAAATTTAATTATAATCTGGTGTGTTAAGGGCACTAGTGGTCATAATAAATATGGAGATGAAAGTTCTTCAGTCAGCTAATTTTTTAAAGGCTTTTGGCCCCTGGCAATTACATCTTTCCTTAATATCATCTGATAAATTATTCTGATTTGAAGTAACTGCTAGCGATGATAAAAAAATAATTAATACTAATAAATTAGAGTTCATTAATTATTATTTAACTTCTCTGTATTGACTACGATAATAAATTAAAGGTTCTTTATTTTCGTTTATGCTTAAATTTTCAACCTTACCGATCACTAAGACATGGTCAGCAATATCAATTTGTTGGTAGATTGATAACTCTAAGTGACCAAGAGTATCATTTAAAATAGCGATATCATTATCATTTTTATAGTGTGGAGCTTTTGATAATTTATCTTTATCTTTTGATGCAAATAAATTTGAGATATCTTTTTGGTCAGAGGCTAAAAAATTAATTGCAAAGCTTCCTAATTTCAGAAAATCGATATGATCTGTCTCTGTTTTATAAATATTAAATATCATTAAAGGTGGATCTAAGCTTAACGAAGAAAATGAGTTAACTGTAAACCCACTACTGTGGGATGAGGCAACACAAACACCAGTAGCAAAAGATCCAAAAGTTTTTTTTAACAATCCAATATCAAATGTCTCTACCATAATGACAGGAGACTATCATTTATAAAATTAATTGAAATAGAATTAAAAAGGTCACTGATCAAAAAAAGATCTGGATAAATAAGCTATTTTTTAGGACAATTTAGTTACTAACTAAAGTCAAATTTCTTTTTTTAATGACCGCAGTTCTGCAATGTGATCAGGTCCAATCCCACAGCACCCACCAATAATAGTTGCCCCCAATTGTAGCCATTTTTTTGCAAATTCTTTATACGACAAAGGGTCTAGGTCAGGTCTAATAGTTCTTATTTGATTGTTGGCACTTTTTTGAGAACTGTTTATTGATGGAAAGGCATTTGCATACACTCCTACTAATGTTTCTTTTTTACAATTATTCACTGCCATAGTAATTGCTGAAGCCATTACTTCTGGTTGACTACAATTAAATAAGACTGCATCAACAATATTAAAATCTATAGCCTTAAGAGCATCTTGAACTAATTCACCAGATCTTAATTTGGGAGTAACTAAATCACTATCATTATCATCGTCAATAAGAGTTAGGCTTAGCCATATTGGTTTTTTGCAATCTGCAAATACGCCCTGTACTGTCTTTAATTCATCAATCGAACTCAACGTTTCACCAATTATAATATCACTAAATTCAAGCAAGCAATCTCTAAACAGTTCTAGTATCGGAACAGCTGCCTTACTATTGAACGCATCAGGCTTATAAGAACCAAATACCGGTGGGATTCCAGCAGCAACTTTAACTTTCGATTGAGACGCTGCTTTTGCATCAAAAGCAAGCTTACCTGCTAAAATTAATAGATTCTCAGCATCTTTATTGAATCTTTCTTCTCCAATATGAAAAGGGACAATCCCATAGCTATTAGTAGTAATGTATTCTGCGCCTGCATTAATAAAATCATTATGAGCCAGAGTTACATAAGATGGGTCTTCTATCAATGAGAGCGCTGACCATTCAGGCTGCCCAAAGGGTGCGCCAATAGTTTTTAAGTGTCTACCCATTCCCCCATCCAATATTATCATTTAAATAATAGCCTCTTTCTTATTTTCTTTATGTATTAAATATACAGAACCAATGACCATAATGCCACCTATAAACTGTTGCACTGTTAAAACCTCTTTAAACATTAGAAATGTTAAAATAATTCCAAATATTGGAAACAATGAATAAAAAGGCAGCACCGTGGCTACAGGATAAAATCTATAAAGATAAAACATTCCAGCATGTCCTATGACAGATACAATTAATGATGCATGAAGAATAACAATGAAAGTTGAACTCTCTAAGCTGGAAATAATATTAATTGGATTTCCATCAATAAAATAAGAAGCAATAATAAGTGGGAAAAAAGCTATAAAATTGCACCACCCATTTAATACCGATGTATCAATTTCTTTTAAATGTCGCGCCATCATATTAGCCATGGCATAGAAAAATGACATTAATATACAAAAGATTATTGCTAATTTCTCGTCTATAAAGCTAGGGTCATAAGCAATAATGACAATGCCAGAAAAAGATAAAAATATTAACACCCATTTAAACAAGGAAATTTTTTCTTTAAGAAAGATTAAGCTTAAAATTAATCCAAAGGGAATAGCAAGTTGAGCACCAATAATTATAGGTGCCACCAATGAAGTAAAACTTAATGCATAATACATAAATGCATAAGTACAAACACCCATTGATCCAGCAAATCCCATAAGAGGAAGTACAAGTTTTTTAGGTGGTAAACGAAATTTAAAAAACGGTAAAAAAAATAAAAAGACGCATAAAACTCTCATGGAAGATAGAAATAATGGTGGAGCATCAAGTGTTCCAATCTTTCCAACAGGATAAGCGCTCCCGTATAGAACCATTACTAATAAAACTAAAGCTAAATGTTTGGACTGCATAAGTGTTACAATGAATACGCAACATTATAGCACATACAACTACATCAATATATAAGATTGATTAGTAAGAGTTCTATTAACCCCATCCACCAGAAAATTCAATTACCTCAACCACTTCATCTCCAACAGGCATTGAGCTCATAATTATTCCTTTTGTTTATTTTTTAAAAACACTCTCAGCTAGTTTGCGATCTGTATTTTTACTATTTATATAATTTTTACATTTTACAATTTCAGCCTCAAGATCTAAAATGTACAGCTCTAACTCAGATATGCTTAGAGTGTCAAAATCAGCAGTTATACTTTTTGTTTTAGGCTCAAGATCATCACTGTCCATAATAATAATATAAATTATAATTATAATGAATCAATTATTTTTTATTACGAGAGCATTTTTCAGAACAATATTTGACTTCAGTCCAATTCTTCTGCCATTTTTTTCTCCATGAAAAAGAGCGCAGACAAACGATACAAATTTTAGTGGGCAACGATAGTTTTTTATGCATAATCAGAATATATATTTAAATTATAATAATATATTTATATCAATGAAATTATATCAGATACATACCGGTTTTTATGATCCAAAGGATGCCTCAGGCGGTTTTTATGAGGGTCACACAAATTTTTTTGTATGCGCAAAAGATGCTCCTGCTGCAAGAAAAAAAGTTAAGTTAAAAAAAGAATTTAAAAAATATAAAATGCATATTGATGGGATACAATTAATTTCAGAGATTGATGGCTATAAAGTTTCTTTAAATAAAGACTAAACTATAAACATTTTCCATTCATAAAATTTTTCGAATAACCAAGCACCTCGACATCACTCAAAGTGGTATTTTTAAATATTTTTTTCATAATGTAACACTTTTGATCCATAGTAATTTGTTCAGCCGCTAAATGTTGAAACATAGAAATTCCAGAATCTATATTTTTATTCATAGTTATTCCTTGGTCATTGACACTGTCAAAAACAATGTATTGCTCCTTATTCAAAGACCAATTATTCCAATTTTTTTCTTTTAAATAAGGTGTATTATTTGGATTACCATCATAAGAAAAATTAACCCAATACTCTCCCATTTCATCTGCCAGTAATTGATCTGTATCAAGATTGTCTTCACTGTAAAGAATATTAGATAGTAAGTTATCTGGATTAAGGTTGTCAAAAATAAAAGATATTTCTAATCCATGGGCAGCACCTAGATATTTACCATAATCAATTCCTAAAAATTTAGGTTCTTCGTCCCAATCAAATCTATAGTTGTAAACTTTAGATTTATTATGTTTGTTTGATAGTGTGGCAGGTACATCTGCACCACCGATTTTCCACGAGAGAGATAAATATTTAGAATATACTTGATAGAAGAGCTCATCTTTAGGTACGTACCTAAAATCTAAAATTTTAAATATTTTTTCTAAATATAAAAAACTTTTTGATTTTACAAATTCTGGATTATCAAACATAAAAAGCTTATGTTCATCCCTATTAGTTCCATATATAACAGGGACATCATGTATTAAGCCGTCCTCATAAGCCTTGTAGAGTCCTTGAGTAGGAATAACAATATTATCAGCTATTACATTTGAAACATCGATTAGCCCACTAGCCCCTTCTTTCACTCTGTAGTAACTAATAATTTCATCTGAAGATAAAGATCTCAAAAAGTCTTCTAATTTTTTGGTATCATTAATAAAATTATCTAACTCAATACTAGTTAAATTAGGAAAATTTTTGATTATTTGATTTTTAATGAAACCAAGCGAACCTGCTCTTGGATCATTAATGGCTTGCTCTAAAGTATCTCCATTTAAATAACCACTTTGTGCGATTGCTTTGTGAAACAGACCTTTGCTTTGGGGCGCAACCAATAAGGACATAACATTTCTTGCCCCTGCAGATTCACCAAAAATAGTAATATTTTTATTATCGCCACCAAAAGCTTCGATGTTTTCATTAACCCAAGTTAAAGCTTCTACTAAATCTAATGTTCCAAAATTATAGGTACGATCAAGATCGTAGTTTGAATCACTGTTAAAATTTTCTAAAGCCAGCCAGCCAAGTGGTCCTAATCTATAATTTGTGGTAACTATAATTACATCATGCTTGTTAAGAAATTCTTTTGGTGTGCTTAAATTGCTAGCTGAGTAGCCCCAAGTATTTCCACCTCCATGAATCCAAAACATGACTGGTAACTTTACATTTTCATCAATATTTTCAGGCTTATAAATATTTAGATATAAACAGTCTTCATTTCCAATAATATTACCAGCTTCGATTCCGTCAATTAGATCATCATAGCCGTTTGAAATTTGAACACAACGATTTGGTAGAACATTTGCATTATAATCTTTTAAAATTTTTTTAGAAGACCTCGGTGCTTTCCATCTAAGATCATTAATAGGTGGTTCTGCATATGGAAGGCCCAACCAACCAATTACATCTCTATTGCTACCTTCATAAATCTTAGTTCCCAAAACAGTGTTTTCTTTAAAATTTATTTTAGCACTAGATTCAGCTTCTGTCGCAATCGATTTGAAAGGAAGACAGAATAAAATTAATATAAAGAATATAGGTAATCGAGACATATAAATAATATATATATTATAAAAATAAATTAAAAAGTATTTATTTAAGTAGTTGCTTTATTTTAAGTGGTATCAAATCAATAATATCTTCTGCTATCATTCCCGCACCTAAATCTTCTCCAATTTTTGAATGAATCCAAACACCAGCACAAGCAGCATCAAACGAGTTCATTTTATTTTTACCAACCAGGCTAGAGATTATTCCCGCTAGGACATCTCCAGATCCAGCTGTTGCAAGATAACTTGCTGTAGAATGATTGATTACAACCTCGCCTAGAGGTGAGGCAATTATGGTATCGGCTCCCTTAAGAACAATGATTGTATTAGATTTTTTTGCAGCCTCAGAAGTTTTTAGCACTCTATCTTCTATATTTCCAATATCATTCCCAAAAAGTTTTTTAAACTCACCTTCATGTGGAGTAAAAATTGTATGCGGATAACAATCAATAAATAATTCTTCTGGATTATCAGCAAAAACGGTTAAGGCATCTGCATCTAAAACTACATGATCAACAAATGCTAAGGCCATCAATGCCCTTGCTTTGGTTTCATTGTTAATTCCATTGCCTGGTCCGATTAAGACAGATGATATTTTTTTATCTTTTAATATATTTTGAAAATCTTGTTTGTTTTTAATTACACTTATTAATTCTACAGATATTTGTGGCTCAAGAATATCAACAACGTCCTCACTGCACACCAACTTAACTGCACCAGCACCTACTCTCAAGGCTGAACGAGCTGCTAATCTAGCAGCGCCTGTCTTAGACTTGGGTCCACAATTTATAACCACCATGCCCCTTGTATACTTATGATCTGCTGCAGAAGGCCTAGGAAAATTAGTAATCCACAGCTTTGGATTGTTTTGATTTATTTTTATAGACATAAATTAAAGTATCAAGATAATCTTCTATCTTATTGATTATAATTGTTATTTTACTAGTATAATTGAATTATAAGATCCATTTATCATATTGATGTCATATTGGCATGTATTCATATTAGTTTCTATCCAATACTTGTGTAAATTTCTTATTGGGGATTGCTTTTTTTCGGATTAAGTTAGCGGTCAAAAGTATACTTATGAAGAAAATTGAAGCTATAATTAAACCTTTTAAGATTGATGATGTCAAAGAAGCATTAGAAGCTGTTGGTGTTAGAGGGATGACTGTAGTTGAGGCTGCTGGGTATGGAAGGCAAAAAGGCAAAGAGGAGATATTTAGAGGTTCAGAGCACTTAATAGATTTTATACCAAAAGTAAAACTCGAGTTAGTTGTTGATGATGAAATGTTATGGCCTGCAATAGAGGCAATAAAAAAAGCAGCCAACACCAATAGGATTGGTGATGGTAAGATTTTTGTAACAAATATTGAAACAGCTATTAGAATAAGAACCAGCGAAACTGGATCAGACGCACTTTAAATTAATAAAATAACGAAGGGAATAATAATGACTACTGTTACAGAAGCACTTAAGCAAATAAAAGATGCTGGAGCAAAATATTTAGACTTTAGATTCACTGATGTAAAAGGTAAGTGGCAACACTTAACTATGGATGGAACTATGATTGACGAAGATTTGTTAAATGATGGGGTTTTTTTTGATGGCTCATCAATTGCAGGTTGGAAAGCTATAAATGAATCTGACATGGTTTTAAAACCAGATCTGTCTACATTAGTAATGGATCCTTTTACAGCACAACCTACAATGATTGTTATTTGTGATATATTGGATGCAATTACTAAAGCTCCTTACGAAAGAGACCCTCGTGGTACTGCAAAAAAAGCTGAAGCTTATGTTAAGTCAAGCGGTGTTGGTGATACAGTTTATATCGGCCCTGAACCTGAATTCTTCCTCTTTGATGATGTGAAATTTTCAGTAGAAATGCATAAGTCAATGTTCAGCATTGATAGCTCAGAAGGCCCGTACAATAGTGATAGAAATTATGAAAGTGGAAACCTTGGTCATAGACCGGGTATTAAAGGAGGTTATTTCCCAGTCCCTCCTGTAGATAGCGCTCAAGATATTCGTACAGAATTTCTAGAAGAACTTAAGAACTTAGGTCTTAAAATGGAAAAACATCATCATGAAGTTGCGCCAAGTCAGCATGAATTAGGTATGTTATTCGACACTCTCTTAAAACAAGGTGATGGCGTTCAGCTATATAAATATGGTGTACATATGGTAGCTAATTCTTTTGGAAAGACTGCAACATTTATGCCAAAACCTGTTAAGGGAGATAACGGCTCAGGCTTACATACACACCAATCAATATGGAAAGATGGTGTGCCTCTTTTTGCTGGTGATGGCTATGCAGGCTTATCTGAACTCGCACTATTCTATATTGGTGGCATAATTAAGCATGGTAAGGCATTAAATGCTTTTACTAACGCAAGTACAAACAGTTACAAGCGCTTAATCCCAGGCTTTGAAGCTCCTGTAATACTTGTTTACTCTGCTAGAAATAGATCTGCTTCATGTAGAATACCTGTTTCTGATAATCCAAAAGGTAAGAGAGTTGAAGTAAGATTCCCTGACCCAACAGCAAATCCATACCTTGCCTTCTCAGCAATGCTGATGGCTGGAATGGATGGTATTAATAATAAAATTCATCCTGGCGATGCAACTGATGGAGACTTGTATGAGCTTCCTGAAGCTGAAGTTGCTAAACTTCCAACTGTGTGTGGATCTCTAAGAGAAGCCTTAGAATCTTTGGATGCTGATAGAGCTTTTTTAACTGAAGGCGGTGTGTTTACTGATGATCAAATTGATGCATATATAGAATTAAAAATGCAAGACGTATATGATCTTGAACATTCTCCACACCCAATTGAATTCAAAAACTATTTTAGTGTTTAATTAATTACTAACCCTCTTTTAAAAGAAAAGAGGGTTATATTTATCTAATAAAAACAATTGGTTTCTGTTTCTATATTTGGCTAGATAATGATATAAAAGAACATATGGAATTAACTTCTGAACACGAAGAGCTAAAACGTTCTGCGCTTAAATTTGTTGAAGCAGAAATAAATCCTTATGTGAATCAATGGGAAGAGGAAGAAATATTTCCTGCTCACGAATTATTTAAAAAACTAGGAGATCAAGGTTTCTTAGGAATAACTAAACCTGAAAAATATGGTGGAGCCGGATTGGATTACTCTTATGGCGCCGTTCTTAATGAGGCTTTAGCAACTATTAATTGTGGCGGTGTACCAATGGCAATCGGTGTACAAACAGACATGTCAACACCCGCACTGGCAAAATTTGGTTCTGAATATGTTTGTAATGAATTTTTAAAACCTTCAATTGCTGGGGAGTACGTTTCTTGTATTGGTGTATCTGAACCTCATGCTGGTTCCGATGTTGCTGCAATCAAAACAACTGCTATTAGAGATGGAGATGATTACATAATTAATGGATCAAAGATGTGGATCACTAATGGAACTCAAGCTGACTGGATGTGCATGTTGGCAAATACTGATAGCTCAAGCAAAAGCAGGCATTTGAATAAATCATTAATCTGTGTTCCTTTAAAAGAGAATGGTAAAAGGTCAAAAGGGGTTACTATAAATAGAAAATTAAAAAAATTAGGAATGCATTCCTCAGATACTGCAGAAATATTTTTTGATAACGTTAGAGTTCCTGTAAAAAATCTTATTGGTGAAGCAGGTCAAGGTTTTGTCTATCAAATGATTCAATTTCAAGAAGAAAGACTTTACGCAGCAATTGGAAACTATGCTGGGTGTGAACAGGCAATTCTTGAAACTATTGATTATACCCGACAAAGAAAGACGTTTGGCAAGCCTATACTTGATAATCAAATTGTTCACTTTAGGTTGTCTGAATTAATGACTGAAGTTGAGGCACTTAAAGCATTAACTTGGAAAGGTATTGAAATTCATATTAATGGTGGTGATTGCACAAAACTTGCATCAATGTCGAAACTTAAATCCACCAGGCTGGCTAGAGAAGTAAATGACTCATGTCTACAATATTGGGGTGGTATGGGTTATATGGACGAAACACCAATTTCAAGAAGATTTAGAGATGGCAGATTAGGTTCTATTGGTGGTGGTGCCGATGAAATCATGCTTGGAATAATATCTAAATATCTAGACATACTTCCCGGTAAAAATTAATTTACATTCTTGCTACGCCAAATGTATTGGCTCTTAGCTCTCTCTTTTTAGAATCAGATACAATATTTAAACATTCTGCTAATACCTTTCTTGTATCTCTAGGATCTATGATTCCGTCATCCCAAAGTCTTGCAGTTGCAAATAAGGCTTCGCCTTCTTCTGCATATGTTTCAATGATTTTTTTCTCTATAGCGCCAATCATTTCCATATTCGGCTCCTCACCTTTTCTTACAGCAGATTCAGTTGCAACTTGAGACATGGTTTTTCCAGCTTGTTCACCACCCATCACACTCAGCTTATTGTTCGGCCAAGAGAACATAAATCTTGGATCAAAAGATCTACCAGCCATACCATACTCTCCTGCCCCAAAAGAAGCTCCAATCCGCAAAGTAATTTTAGGTACAGTACAATTGGTTACAGCTTGAATCATTTTTGATCCATGTTTAATAATACCTTTGCTTTCCTCAGTTGTGCCAACCATAAAGCCCGTAGTATTTTGTAGAAAAATCAGAGGAATATTTGACTTAGAACAAAGTTGAATAAACTGTGCAACTTTTGAAGCTCCATCAGAAAATATAGGGCCATTATTACCAACAATACCTACTTTATAACCATGTATTGCAGCTGTTCCAGTAACAGTCTGTTTTCCATATTCTGGTTTGAAATCTAAATAGTCAGAACCATCGACAATTCGAGCTATAACCTCTCTTACATCATAAGGTTTTTTATAGTCAGTTGGAACAACACCAATTAATTCGTCTGGTGGGTAGATCGGTTCTTTGTAGTCATATTTTTGTGTCGATTCAAAATTATCATTCCATCCTAAATGCTTAACAACCTCTCTACATACCTTAATTGCATCATCGTCATCTTTTGCCATATGCTCTGCTAAGCCTGAAATGTTATAATGCATATCAGCTCCACCAAGTTCTTCGTCGGTTGCGATTTCTCCTAAGGCAGCCTTTAGCAAAGGAGGCCCCGCTAGAAAGATTTTGGATTTATTTTTTATAACTATTACTTGATCTGACAAACCTGGTAAATAAGCTCCACCCGCTGTTGATGAGCCATGAACTACTGCTATCGTTGGTATTCCCAAAGCGGATAGTTTAGCTAAATTTGCAAAGCTACGGCCACCTCTAATAAAAACTTCTGATTGTTTAAATAGGTTCGCTCCAGCACTTTCAACCAAGTTGATCATTGGTAATTTGTTTTCTTTAACAATTTCTGCACATCTTAGACTTTTCTCAACACCCATCTGTGTCATTGATCCACCTTTAATACCAGAGTCTGAGGCAGTAATCATGCAACGGACACCTTCAACAATACCTATGCCGCTTATTGAGTTGCCACCCATAATATTTTTATCACCGTCATCATCTCCCATCTTGTAACCTGCTAAATTCGATATAGGTAAATAATAGCTTCCTGGATCAAGTAGCCTTCTGACTCTTTCCCTTGGTAACAACTGATTTCTTTTTTCGAATTTTGGTTTCGCTCGAGATGAATTGTCTGCAACTTTTTTTTCTAATAATCTAAAGCCTTCAATTAAAATCATGTGATCATCCGCATTTTTCTTAAACGCTTTGGTGTTAATCATGATTTTTGATTCAATGACAGGCATAAGTAAAAAATATTATTATATTTTTAAAGAGTAATTATTAATACACATTGTACAGAATCTAAAGTATAAAATCTAATACATATTTTATGCTAAAAAAAACAATCAAAAAGAAGCACATAAAAGCTAAATCTAAGTCTTCCACGCTTAAAGCTAGTTATACAGCTAAAGACATAGAAGTATTAGAAGGATTAGAACCCGTAAGAAAACGACCAGGAATGTACATTGGTGGAACTGACACCGCTGCTCTTCATCACCTTGTAAGTGAAGTATTGGATAATTCAATGGATGAGGTTGTAGCAAATTATGCAGACACAGTTACCATTAAACTTATAGATAAAAATACAATAGAAATTTCAGATAATGGACGTGGCATCCCAGTTGATAAGCATCCAAAATTTAAAATATCTGCTGCTGAAGTTATATTAACAACACTGCATTCTGGTGGTAAATTCACAGAAGGGAGCTATAAAACATCAGGTGGCTTACATGGTGTTGGTATATCTGTAGTTAACGCATTATCTAAAAATTTAACTCTTGAAATAGCTAGAGATAAGAAATTTTATAAGCAAATATACTCTCAAGGCATCCCTAAAACAAAATTAAAAACAGTAAGTAGCAGTTCTTTAAAAAAAGGAACTAAAATTACTTTTACTCCAGACCCTGAAATTTTCATTGAAAATTCAGATTTTAATTCTTTAATAATTTATGAAATGGCAAAAGCCAAAGCCTATTTAATACCTGATGTTGAAATAATTTGGAGTTGTCCAAAATTATTAGTTCAAAAAAATGTTCCAACAAATGATACTCTTCATTTTTCTGGTGGAATTAAAGATTATTTGAAAATAACTACTGAAAAAAATGATTCTATAATTGAAGATAATTTTTATTTTAATGAAAAATTTAATGAAGATGAAAGTATTGAGGGTATAATTAATTGGTATGAATATTTTGAACCAATATCAAAATCTTACTGTAACACAATCTTAACACCATTAGGAGGAACACATGAAAATGGTTTTAAGCAAGGTGTATACAAAGCCTTTAAAGACTACACCAAGCTAAAATACGAAAAAAAATCTAATCAAATAAATCAAGATGATTTATTTGGTGCATCAGCATCAATTTTATCGATTTTCATTTCAAATCCAGAATTTCAAGGTCAAACAAAAGAAAGATTATCCAGTGTTGAGACTGGTAGGTTAATTGAAACAAAGGTGCGACAACTGTTTGAAAACTGGTTAACAAAAAAAAGACAAACTGCTGAGATATTGTTTAATTATGCCTACAATAGATCTCAAATTAGATTGCAAAATAAATCTAATCTTAATATAGAAAAACAAATAAAGAGAAAGAGAATTACATTACCGGGGAAACTAGCGGACTGTTCTAGAGATGGAAATAAAGGAACTGAATTATTTTTAGTTGAAGGTGATTCTGCTGGAGGCTCTGCTAAACAAGCAAGAAATAGAGAAACTCAAGCAATTCTTCCTCTAAGAGGCAAGATACTTAATGTAATAAGCGCTACGCAGGAAAAAATTAATGGTAATCAAGAAATAATTGATTTAATTCAAGCTCTTGGCTGTAAGCGTGGTGAAAAATATAGTTCTAAAGATCTAAGGTATGAAAAAATTATTATTATGACTGATGCGGACGTAGATGGTGCTCACATATCTACATTAATCATGTCCTTTTTTTATAGTGAGTTTAGAAAATTGATTGAAGATGGTCATCTGTATCTTGCCGTTCCCCCACTATATAAATTATCAAAAGGCCCTAAAGTATTTTATGCAACTGATGACAAAGATAAAGATAGAATTATGCGAACTGAATTTAAAAATTCACAACATGTGGACATTGGTCGTTTTAAGGGTTTGGGAGAAATGATGCCCGCTCAACTAAAAGTTACGACAATGGCACCAGAGAATAGAGTTTTATTAAAAGTTGAGATTCCAAATGATCAAAAAAAGAAAACAGCTAAAAGCGTAGATGCGCTAATGGGAAAAAAGCCTGAATTAAGATTTAAATTTATCACAGAAAACTCAAAAAAAGTTTCGGCTGAAAATATACTCTAGCTTAACATCTTAATATTTTTTTTAGTTTTTTCAGTATACGGTGCTGAAACTAACTTTCCAGCATTTAAAACATTCTGACCTTTTAAGATCGCTCTTTTGTGGCTAAAATTTAGATAACCATCTTTACCATGATAAGCACCAGAACCACTGGGGCCGACACCTCCAAATGGAAGATCATGCATTGAAAATTGAAACATAACCTCGTTTATAACCATTTGACCAGTAGTCGTTTTATTCAAAAGATCATCAATTTCTTCTTTATTTTCACCAAAATAATAAAGTGCTAATGCTTTTGGGTTTCTATTAATATATTTAATCGTTTCATTAAAATTTTTATATTTTACAACAGGAAATATAGGTCCAAAAATTTCATTTTGCATAACGTCCATCTCATCCGTTACATTTAAAATGATTGTAGGTGGAATTTTATGATGCTCTTGCTGATCAAAGTCTTCATTAGCAGGATTAATTTGGATTATCTCAGCTCCTTTTTCTTTTGCATCCTTAATGTAAGCGTTAAGTCTCTCATAATGATTTAGGTGTATTATGGAAGTGTAGTCTGGGTTATTTTTAATTGTTGGGTACATTTCTGCAACAGATACTCTAACGCTTTCAACAAATTCTTGTTCTTTGTTCTCTGGTACAAATATATAATCCGGTGCTATACAAATTTGTCCTGCATTAAATAGTTTTCCCATGATTATCTTATCTACGCTCTTTTTCATTTTAGCTTCAGAGCTAATTACTACTGGAGACTTTCCACCAAGTTCTAAAGTTAAAGGAACAAGGTTGGCTGCAGCTTCAGAGGCGATTTTTTTTGCCACTGAAGTTGAACCTGTAAATAATAGATGGTCAAATGCAAGGCCTGAAAAAACTTGTGATGTTTTTGGACCGCCATTAACAACTCTTACTTCATCAGGTTTGAAATACTTATTGATAAGTACCTCAGTTAGTTCAGAGGTTGCTGGTACAAACTCAGATAATTTCATCATGGCGTTATTGCCTGCAGCAAATATTTCAACAAGCGGTGCTAAACTAAGGTTCAATGGAAAATTCCATGGCGCGATAATTCCCACTACTCCATAAGGTTGAGATTGTACGTAAGCTTTGCTTCCAAGTAACCCTAATGGAAAATTAGGGTTTCTTTTTTCTGGCTTTATCCATTTACGAATATTTTTCAATGCATGTTTAGCGTTATTAATAACTGGCATCGTATCAGATAATAGACTCAGCTGTTCGTGTCGAGTTCCAAAGTCTTTTTCTAAAGCTTTGTGAAAAGCATCCATGTTATCTTCAACTAGATTTTTCAATCTATTGATGCGATCAATTCTTTCATCTAAATTTGGATATGAACCCTCAGTAAACCTTTCTTTGAGTATTGATAATATTTGATTTAAACTTTCTTTTGAAACCTCTTGGTATTCTACGTTAGCATTTACTCCACCTAAGCCCATATTTTTATTCCTAATTAATTATTATTAAATATTATACCTATATTATTCTAAATAGTGTCATATTTAACAATTATTTTCTCTTTTTATAATTTTTTTTTATTGTCTAAGTATCGATATATCTATAAATTCTCGATGACAAACAAAAATATTTATAAATTATGCTTGCTAACATTAAAACTAATGAAAATGTATCTATAATTACTCTTGATGACGGTAAGGCGAATGTGTTTTCACCAGCAATGATTAAAGAATTTAATTTATTGTTAGATAAGGTTCCAACAAACAACGGTTCTCTTCTCATACATGGAAGACCTGGTATATTTTCAGCTGGATTTGATTTAAAAGTTATGATGTCAGGCTCTGAACCTGCTGCCCAAATGGTTAAAGCTGGCTTTACAATGCTAAAAAGAGTTTTTTCTTTTCCACGACCTGTAGTCGCATCATGTTCTGGCCATGCGATTGCTCTTGGTGCTTTTTTACTATGCAGTAGTGATTACCGAGTTGGTGCCAAAGGTGAATTTAAGATTGGTGCTAATGAACTTAGAAATAACATGATTGTTCCAACGCCACTTCTTGAAATTGCAAAATTTAAATTAACCAAATCTCACAAACAAAGAGCAATCTTAAATGCGGAGATGTATGCAATTGAAGATGCTATAGAGCCCGGTTATTTAGATGAGGTAGTCGATGCAGATAAGGTTTTTGAAATTGCTTTGGCAAAAGCTAAAGACTTGGCCACCTTGGGCCACCCTCAATATAACGAAACAAAAAAACTTGATCAAACAGATGTACTTTATAAAATTAGTGAAGGTATTGATCAAATAACTGATGTTGTTACTAGATAATATCATTTATTCCAAATAAAGATTTAAAATGAGTGAATTAATTAAATTTGAAGTTAATAAAAACAGCGTAGCTATATTAACACTAAATGATCCTGATAGATTAAATGCGCTATCTTTAAAAATGATATCTGAAATACATGATAAGATTAAAGATATTAATAGTGGAGATACTAAAGCTAGATGTCTTGTTATTACCGGCTCAGGAAAGGGTTTCTGTTCTGGTGCCAACTTATTTGACAATAAGATTGGCTCTGATTTTTCAAAATTAGATATGGGAGTTGCATTAGATAGTCATTATCACCCAATGCTAAATGATCTTAAGAATTTAATTATACCAATTATAACAGCTGTAAATGGTCCAGCAGCTGGCGCTGGCTGTTCATTGGCTATTTTTGGTGATCTAGTTTACGCAGCTAAATCTTCTTATTTTTATCAAGCATTTAAGTTTATAGGTCTTGTTCCTGATGCAAGCTCGACTTATGTACTACCAAGAAAAATAGGAATGGCCAGAGCAATGGAATTTGCAATGTTAGGTGAAAAAGTTTCAGCTGATAAAGCTTTGACTTGGGGATTAATTAATGATGTTTTTGAAAACAATACCTTTATGGATGAGGTTATGAAAATTGCAACTGAGATAGCTGAAGGCCCAACTGTCGCCTACTCTCTTATGAGAAAATTATTTTGGGACAGCTTATCAAACGACTTTCAAGGTCAATTGAATGCTGAAAGTGCTGCGCAGTCTGTTGCAGGAAAAACTGAAGATTGTTTTAATGGCGTTATGGCTTTTGCACAAAAGAAAAAACCTGACTTTAAGGGTAAGTAGTTACTCAACTCTAGAATTATATTGTTCTCTAAATTTTTTACTAAAATCTTTTAAGTTATTTTCCTCTATTGATTTTCGAATTTCCTGCATCATTTCTTGATAGAAATAAATATTATGCAAAGAAAGGAGCATTCCACCTAACATTTCTTTAGCATTAAATAAATGATGTATATAACCCAAACTATAATTCTTACATATTGGATTATTGCTATTTATATCAATAGGTTGATTTGAAAGTTTGTATTTTGCATTACGAACATTTATTGGTCCAAGCGAAGTAAATGCTTGGCCTGTCCTCCCAGATCTAGTTGGTAAAACGCAATCAAACATATCAATACCTCTTTCAACCGCCCCAAGAATATCTTCTGGCTTACCAACACCCATAAGGTAATGTGGCTTATCTTCAGGTAAGGCTGGACATGTATAGTCTAAAATCTTAAACATATCATCTTGTGGCTCACCTACAGCCAGACCTCCAACTGCATAACCGTCAAATCCAATATCGGTTAATTGCTTTACAGAATCTAATCTTAAATCTTCGTATACACTGCCTTGAACAATTCCAAATAAACTATTTGGATTATTACCAAAGTAATTTTTACATCTTTTTGCCCAATTCATTGAAAGATACATAGATTTCTGAGCTTCTTCATAGGTTGCTGGAAATGGAGTACATTCATCTAGCACCATTACAATATCCGAATTAAGATTCATTTGAATTTGAATAGAATCTTCTGGGGACATAAAAATTTTTTTTCCATCAATATGAGATTTAAATTCGACACCTTTATCAGTTATCTTTCTTAAATCTGATAATGAAAATACTTGATATCCACCTGAATCAGTTAGAATTGGCTTATTCCAATTCATAAATTTGTGTAGCCCTCCGAGTTGCTTAACTACCTCAGAGCCAGGCCTAAGCATAAGATGATAAGTATTACCAAGTAAGATTTCTGAGCCTGTTTTGTGAACATCGTCTGTAAATACACCTTTTACAGTAGCAGCAGTTCCAACTGGCATGAAAGCAGGTGTATTAATATCTCCATGCAAGGTAGATAAAACTCCTCTTCTGGCTAAACTATCTTTGTTTAAAATTTTAAATGTGCTCATTTTTATATAGCAAACTTACATCTCCATAAGAAAAAAAACGATATTGGTTTTCAATGGCTTCTTGATAAGCTTTTTTAACAATGTCTGTTCCAGCAAATGCTGAAATTAATAATAACAATGATGATTTAGGAAGATGGAAATTTGTTAGTAAAACATCGACAATATTAAATTTGAAACCTGGCTTAATAAAAATATCTGTTTCGCCATCAAACTTTTTTATTTTATTTTCTGTAATTGCTGCGCTTTCTAAAAGTCTAAGAGTTGTTGTTCCTACGGCTATTATTCTTCCGCCATTAGATTTACATGAATTTATAATTTCAACATCAGTTTCTGAAATATAACCAAATTCACTATGCATCTTATGACTATCAATATCATCTCTAATTGGTGAAAATGTTCCTGCTCCAACATGTAAAGTTACCTCAACAACACTATGAATCTTTTTTTTAATTTCTGAAAATATTTTATCATTGAAATGTAGTCCTGCAGTTGGCGCAGCTACTGAACCTTTTTTAGAAGCATAGATAGTTTGATAGTCATTGATATCATTTTTATCACTCTCTCTTCTTTTAAGAATGTACGGTGGTAATGGCATATTTCCATGATTATTAAAAAAATCAGATAAATCCTCTTTTTTAAGATTAAAAGATATTATTGCTTCACCAAAATTTGTTTTTTTAATAACTGATGCGACTATATTGTTTTCTAAATCAATTTGATCTCCATCTTTAACTTTACGAGCGGGCTTTAAATATGCAAGCCAACTTCCATCTGCTAACTCTTTATGTGCAGTTACTTTGATTTGAGAATTATTTAATGAGCCAACTAAAAAGGTAGGTATTACTTTCGTATTATTTACAACTAATACATCTTCCTTATTTAAATATTCAGACAACAAGTCAAAAGTGGAGTGCTTAAAGCCATTATTGACCACAAGCATTTTTGACTTTTCTCTAGGTATATTGGGTCTTGTTGCTACCAGCTCTGCAGGTAAATCAAAATCAAAATCATTTAAGTTCATTAAATTATTTAATGTCGGCAACGACCTTAACTGAAATCATTTTATCAGGATCGGTAACTTCACCGCCTCCACCAGAACCTTTCTTTAAACCGTCAATAAATTCCATGCCTTTAACAACTTGGCCGAAAACAGTATATTGTC
>CAJJBG010000021.1 GCA_905182345.1 Pelagibacteraceae bacterium AG-422-B15 | reverse complement strand
AGAAAAAAACTTATGGATGTTATGCAAAATCTTGTTGAGTTACAAAGTAAAATAAGTTCAAAATAAGAAGATAAATAATGGCTAAAAAATCAACAGTTAAGATCAGACTTGTGCCTGAAGAAAAAACAGATAGTAAGTTTTATTATTATGCTAAGAAACCAACTGCAGGTGAAAAAGCCAAAGAAAAACTAAGAATGAAGAAGTACAATCCCGCTACTATGAAGCATGAATGGTTTGTTGAGAAGAAACTGCCACCACACAGCAAATAATTACTTATCTTATCTTTTTTTAAATTCTTTATTTTCAAAATCTATATAACATTCGATCATTGATTTCCAAATTGTTCTTAATAATTTCTTATTAACATCAAATTTTTCAGATTCTTTTTCAATTTTATCTAATATAATCTTTATTCTCTTCGGATCTCTAATTTGTGATTTTAATTTTTTTAGTTCAAGAGCATTTTCAACTAGCTGCGATCTTTTGATCATTAAAGGTAAGATTTTATCATCAAGCTTATCAATAGCATTTCTTACATCTTTTAATTTACTAAGCTTTTTTTTCATTATGATTTTTTAAATGGTTTTAATATATACATTGAGGGAAATATCCATAAGTTTCCTAAAATAAAGTATACTATTAATTCTAATATCCAATTATTAAGAATCCAAGTATTGTTGAATTTTTGCAAAAAAGCCATAGTTAATAGAATATAAACAAATGTTAAGACTAAAAATATAATTATGCTAAGTATTTTTTTGAATTTAATCATAGAGTGATACTTAAAGATGATATTAAATAAAATCAATCTATTTTCGATATGGCTAATCTCACTTATGATATGTGTGGTAATCATTATATTAATTGGAGGGTACACAAGGATATCTGACTCTGGACTATCCATTACAGAGTGGAAACCAATTACTGGTGTTCTATTTCCTTTATCTCAAAGTGCTTGGACTCTAGAATTTGAAAAGTACAAACTAATTGATGAGTTTAAATTAATTAATAGTTTAATGACTCTTAATGAATTTAAGTTCATATATTTTTGGGAGTGGTTCCATAGATTTTTTGCAAGATTTATAGGGATAGTTTTTGCTATACCTCTCATTTACCTAGTTTACAAAAAACTTATAACCAAATCTGACCTTCCGTATATATTCACTATAGGATTACTTGGTATGATGCAGGCTGTAATAGGCTGGTACATGGTAAAAAGTGGCTTAGTTGACAGGGTCGATGTAAGCCAGTATCGATTGAGCTTTCATCTAATTACTGCTTTTTTAATACTTGGAGTAACCCTAAAGTTTTTTGTAAAAAAAAATATATTAAGTAGTGCTGTTGTTATCTCTAAAGAAGAGAAAAATGAGGCTAAATTTTTCTTCTTGTTACTAGTTTTGACATTTTTTCAAATTTTTTATGGTGCTTATGTTTCAGGAACTCACTCTGGATTATTGTATGATACTTGGCCAAGCTACAATGAAAATATAATTCCTGTAAATATTTTAGGAAAAGATTCACTAATAGCTAATTTTTTTGAGAATGGTGATTTTATAATTTTCTTCCATCGTACTTTTGCATTAGTTCTTACAGTAGTACTATTTATTATAAATTATAGAGTATTTACAAGATCGTTTCTATATGCATATAAAAAAATTATATTGATCTTAGATATTTTATTTCTAATACAAATGTTATTAGGAATATTTATGACTTATTTAAATATACCCTGGCATCTTGCATTATTTCACCAGGGTAATTCAATTTTTATTTTTATTATTTTAGTTTATTTGCACTCTTATATAAATTTTGCTCGAGCTACACCTTAAAAAGCTTTGCTCGAGCACAAATTGATTATTAAGAGTCTAGAGCACTTGAAATATCAGAAATAATATCATCGATATGCTCAATTCCAATTGACAGTCTTATATAGTTTGGATTAACCCCAGCGGCTTTCATGTCAGGCTCAGATAACTGAGAATGAGTTGTAGATGCTGGATGTATAGCTAGACTTCTCGAGTCACCTATATTTGCAACATGATAAAGCATATTAAGATTTTCAATAAATTTTTGACCACCTTCTTTACCAGATTTTACTTCAAATCCTATTAAGGCGCCATAGCCACCTCTTAAGTATTTTTCAGATCTTTCTGCTGCAACACCCTTGGCTTTACCTGCATATATAACTTTATCAACTTTATCATGGCTTGATAGAAAATCAGCAACCCTCGCAGCATTTTCACAGTGTCTTTCAATTCTTAGGCTTAGTGTTTCTAGGCCTTGAATAATTTGAAAAGCATTAAATGGTGATAAGCTTGATCCAATATCTCTCAAAAGAACTACTCTTGCTCTAATTATGTAAGCAATAGGTCCAAGAGGTTTTGTAGCCTCTGTCCATATTGCACCATGATAACTATTATCTGGCTCATTTAATGTTGGAGATCTTTTTGGATCTTTTGACCAATCAAATTTACCACTGTCTACAATAATACCACCTATAGAAGTACCGTGACCTCCTATAAATTTGGTCAGCGAATGAATTACAATTGCTGCACCATGAGCTATCGGCTTACATATAACAGGCGCTGAAGTATTATCTATTATCAGAGGAATATTAAATTCTTTACCAATATCTGCAACTTCCTGAATAGGAAAAACTTTAAGTTTAGGGTTAGGCAAACTCTCTCCATAGTATGCTCGTGTATTATCATCAGTCAGCTTTCTGAAATTCTCTGGATCACTTGGGTCTGCAAATCTAACTTCAATACCTTGATCTCTTAAAGTATTAGAAAATAGATTAAATGTTCCACCGTACACATCAGTTGAACAAATTATATTATCACCTGAGCGAGCTAGATTTTGAACACTGATAGCTGATGCTGATTGCCCAGAACTAAGAGCTAGGGCGCCGACACCACCTTCAAGTGCAGCAATTCTTTTTTCAAGAACATCCAAGGTTGGATTCATAATTCTTGAGTAAATATTGCCAAAGTCTTTCAGTGCAAATAGATTTGCTGCATGCTCCGTATCATCAAATTGATATGAAGTAGTTTGATAAATTGGAACTGCTACAGCATTGGTAGTTGGATCAGACCTGTAATCACCGCCGTGTAAGGCTAGAGTTTCAGGATGAGCTGATTCATTGGGTTTAAATTTATTATTAGGCATTTCGATCTCCTTTGTTATTATTAAAGTAATCGAATTTTCTGCAAAAAAAAACCGCACGAAACGGCGGTTTTATGGCTTAGCTGTTAGTGTCCGCAAGCTGCATCAAATCGACAATCAATTATTAAAACATTAAATGAAATAAGTAAAGTATTTAATTTCATTATATAAGGTACTATAGTACCTTATATTCAAGATATTGTTTTATTTAATTAATTGACAAATTTATTCAAAACATCTATCAAAGCGCCATGGCAACAAGTAAAATTATTAAGCAAACAGCTTCGCTCCGTAAAGAAGATGTCGATAAAAAATGGATTATTATTGATGCTGAAGGTATTGTACTAGGAAGATTAGCTTCAAAAGTTGCAGTAATTTTAAGAGGTAAGCATAAACCATCTTTCACTCCACACGCAGACTGTGGTGACTATGTAATTATTATCAATGCAGAAAAAATAAAACTGACTGGAAAAAAATTAGACGGTAAGATTTATTATTGGCATACTGGACATCCGGGTGGAATTAAAAGCAGAACTGCACGTCAAATAATCGAAGGCAGATTCCCAGATAGAGTAATTAGACTTGCGGTTAAAAGAATGATTCCTAAGGGACCTTTAGGAAGCCAACAGCTTTCAAATATGAAGGTTTATGCTGGAACTGATCATCCTCATGCAGCACAAGCTCCTAAAGTTTTAAATATTAGTGAAATGTTATAATTATGGAAAATACTGAAGTTCAAATTGAAACAGCAGAAGTAATACAGGTACAACCTAAAATTGATAGCCTTGGAAGATCTTATGCAACAGGGAAAAGAAAAAATTCAATAGCAAGAGTGTGGGTATCAGCTGGAACAGGTAAAATTGTTGTAAATAGTAAAGAGAGTATTAAATATTTCACAAGACCTGTACTTCACATGGTTATTAATCAGCCATTAGTCTTAACTAATAACTCATCATCAATTGATATTATGATCACAGTAAGCGGTGGAGGAATGTCAGGTCAAGCTGGAGCTGTTCGACATGGAATATCAAAAGCACTTACACTTTTTGATCCAAATTTAAGACCCTCTTTAAAATCTGAAGGTTACCTAACCAGAGATGCAAGAATTGTTGAGAGAAAAAAATATGGTAGAGCTAAAGCACGTAGAGGCTACCAGTTCTCTAAACGTTAATTTTAAATTTTCTAAATCTCTATTTTTTTAAGGATGACAATAATATGTCTAATTTTATAAATATTTCAATCCTAGGAGCCAGTGGTTACGTTGGATCGGAAATGACTAAGCTTTGTCTCAATCATCCAAATATTAAAATTCAGTCACTTTCAGCAAATGAAACTGCAGGACAACACATATCTAAAGCCATACCAGGACTTAGAAAAAATATTGATCTTACTTTTAAAAAAATAGATGAAATTGATTTCAATAATATTGATTTTATATTTAGTTGTTTGCCGCATGCCGAACTACAAGCTAATTTTAAAAATATACCTGAGCACATTAAGTTAATAGATCTATCAGCAGACTTTAGATTAAACGACCCTAAAGATTATAATAAATGGTATGATTTTAATCACTCTAATCCAGATAAACTAAATCAATTTGTCTACGGGTTAACTGAATTTAATCGATCAGCTATAAAATCAGCACAATACATTGCTAATCCAGGTTGTTATCCAACAAGTATTTTAATGCCCTTAATACCTTTATTGAAAAATAACATTATAGATGGAAAAGATATTATAATTGATTCTAAATCTGGTTTTTCTGGAGCAGGGAAAGCAAGAAAAACTGAGAACATATTTGCAGAAGTAAATGAGAACATAAAATCTTATGGTATAGGGGATCATCGACATATAGCTGAAATAAATCAGGAGTTATCAAAGTTTAATAATGAAGCAATTGAAGTTTTTTTTAGTGCAAATTTAATTCCAGTAAATAGAGGTATATTATCTAATATATATTTAAATATAGATGCAGATAAACAGAATGAAATCTATAGATGCTTAGAGGATACTTTTACAGATGAGGAGTTTGTATCAATTTTGCCACTGAATGAAGTTCCTGCAACTAGAGAAGTAGTTGGCTCAAATCGTAACTCTATTGGCGTTAAAAGAGGGTACAAGAACAACTTATTGTGTATAGTATCTGTTATTGATAATTTATTAAAAGGCGCTGCAGGTCAGGCTATGCAGAATTTTAATTTAATGAATGATTTAAATGAAGGAATAGGCTTAACAAATAATGCGAATATTCTTTAAAAAAAATATTAGAATAGCTTCCTTTCTATCACTCTTGCTAACTATAAGTTCTTGCTCAAAATTGAACGATGGTGAGCCTTTTTCTTTTTATAAAACTTTTGTTAACCCGGATTATGAAGAGGCTAAATTCGATGATTACGTAGATGAAATTAAAATTACAAATGAAAAAGTAGATTTAGAGAGTGTTCCAGATGAAGTTGAAAATGATTAAAAAAATTAATATAGGAATAGCTGGATTTGGAACAGTTGGACAAGGTTTTTTTAATCAAATAAATAAGTTTCATAAAGATGTGAACGTTTTGCAGATAGCAGTAAAAAATTTAACTAAAAAAAGAAAAATAAATTTTAAAAAAATTAAACTTACCTCAAAAGCAAATGAACTTGCAGAGAACCCTGAAATTCATGTTGTAGTTGAATGTATCGGAGGATCTAAAGACCCTGCTTATGCTTTGGTCAAAAATGCCTTGAACAATAAAAAGCATGTGATTACTGCAAATAAAGCTCTTCTAGCGATACACGGTAACGAACTCATTAAGGTTGCTGAAGCAAATAATGTAACAATTAATTATGAAGCTGCAATTGCTGGTGGCGTTCCAATAGTTAAAGCAGTCAGAGAAAATCTAAGACATAACAATATTGTTAAAATTTATGGAATTCTTAATGGCACTTGTAACTATATTCTTACTAAAATGGAGCAAGAGGGTAAAAATTTTGCTTCAGCACTAAAAGATGCACAAAAATTAGGATATGCCGAACTGGACCCAGCTTTTGACATAAAAGGTGTTGATGCTGCCCACAAAATTACCCTTCTATCAAGTTTAGCATTTAATGTGCCAATAAAATTTTCTTCTACTTATATTGAGGGAATTGATAAAATTGAATTAGACGATTTTAGTTTTGCTAAGGAATTCGGCTATAAGATCAAATTATTAGGAATTGCAGAAAAGAAAGGTTCTTTTTACGAACAAAGAGTTCATCCATGTTTAGTCAAAGAAGATTCTGAGATTGCCAAAGTTGAAAATGAGTTAAATGCTGTAGTTGTCATTGATGAAATGGTAGGCAAAAGTGTGTTTATAGGTCCAGGTGCGGGAGCCAAGCCAACTGGCGCAGCTATTACGGCCGACTTAATTGATTTAATGAGAAATAATATAAGTTTGCCTTTAGGTGGGTCTATAATGGAGACTGTAAAATTAAAGAACTTAAACATCCTTGATAGCAGTTTTGCTTACTATTTAAAGATTATTGTTAAAGATGAAGTTGGTGTAATGAGAAAAATAACTAATATCTTGGCGCGAAATAAGATTTCTATAGATCAACAAAAACAAGTGCATTCAAGCAAGAAGGGTTATGCGTCAATTGTTATAATTACTCACAATATAAAAGAAAAAATTGCTATAAAGGCAATTAAAGAAATTAACAACATGAAGAGAATCAATAATAAAGTTAAGTTTATTAGAATCGAAGGATGATTATGAGTAATATAGGAAAAAAGTATACAACAGGCATATTAAAATCAGCAGAAATGGCAGCAATTGCATCGTCAAAGTTAATTGGTGGTGGTGATAAAGAAGGTGCTGATCAGTTAGCTGTAGATGCAATGCGCACAGCATTAAATGAAATAGATTTTGATGGCCGAATAGTAATTGGTGAGGGCGAAAGAGATGAGGCGCCAATGCTTTATATTGGAGAAAAAGTTGGCTCTGGATCTGGTGATGCAGTTGATATTGCGTTAGATCCTTTGGAAGGAACAACCATAACATCTAAAGGTATGCCAAATTCTCTGTCAGTTATTGCCGCTGCAAACAAAGGGTGCATGCTTCATTCACCAGATACGTATATGAATAAGATAGCTATTGGTAAAGGCTATTCAAATGATGTTATTGATCTTGATGCTTCAGTTGCAGACAACATTAAAAGTATTGCCGCTGCAAAAAAAGTTAGTCCTGCAGATATTACTGCGTGCGTTTTAGAAAGAGATCGTCATGCAGATATTATTGAATCATTAAGAACTATTGGCTCAAAAATTATTTTAATACCAGATGGTGATGTGGCCGGAGTAATGATGACTTCGCAAGAAGAAATTGATGTAGACATTTATTTTGGCACTGGTGGTGCTCCAGAAGGAGTTTTAGCTGCTGCAGCTCTACAGTGTATTGGTGGCCAAATACAAACGCGACTAGTAATTAGAAATGATGATGAGAAACAAAGAGCTGAAAAAATAGGCATTAAAGATTTAAATAAAAAATATACAATTGACGATCTTGCCTCCGGTGATATTGTCTTTGTTGCAACGGGTGTAACTGAAGGCACGCTTGTTAAAGGGGTTAAAAAAATAGGTAATGTCTACACAACTCACTCTATTGTTTTAAGGTCTGACCAAATGACAACTCAATACATTCAAACACAGTATCCAAATATTAGTTAATGCAAGCAACTTCGCTTCAAGCTTTTAATTCATATACTGATAACAGGTGGGAACTTAAAGCTTCTGATGAACGCCAAACTGAATTAATAAGTCAGAAATTTGATTTATCAAATTTAGTTGCTAAATTATTTTCAATCAGAAATATATCAGTCGATGATATTAGTAGTTATTTAAATCCAACCTTAAAAGACAACATGTCTGATCCAAGCACACTTAAGGATATGGATAAATCATGTGTCCGTATACACGAAGCATTAGAAAATAATGAAAAAATTGCCATATTTGGAGATTATGATGTCGATGGATCAACTTCAACAGCATGTTTAGTAAAATATTTTAATCAACTTGGTGTAGAGGTTATTTATCATATACCTGATAGATTTACAGAAGGTTATGGACCCAACAAGGAAATCTTTCAAAAATTTAAAGAACAAGAAGTCAAAGTTATATTTACTGTTGATTGTGGAACCCTAGCTTATGAAGAAATGAAATTTGCTAAAGATAATGGTTTAGATGTAATAATTCTAGATCATCATCAACCAGAAATAAATTTACCTGATTCATTTGCCATGATTAATCCAAATAGATTAGATGATGAAACTAATCTTGGGTACTTAGCCGCAGTTGGAGTTACTTTTATGTTTATCGTTGGTTTAAATCGAAAATTAAGAGAGGATAATTGGTTTATAAAGAAGGAAATTAAGGAGCCCAATATAATTTCTTTATTAGACATGGTTTCTTTAGGTACTATTTGTGACGTAGTGCCTTTGATAGGACTTAATAGATTGCTAGTTCAAAAAGGCCTAGAGGTCTTTTCAAAGAATCTCAATACTGGATTAACTGCATTAATTGAAACAGCAAATATCACTAATAAAATTACAACTTATGATCTTGGTTTTAAATTAGGACCCAGGATTAATGCTGGGGGACGCTTAGGTAAATCTAAATATGGTACAGAACTTTTAACTAGTTCAGATAAGATTAAGGCTCTAGATATAGCAAGTCAATTAGATAACTTTAACAAAGAGCGACAAACAATTGAGGCTCATATTTTGAAAACAGCTATAGAATCTTTATCTCCTGATCAAATTAATAAAAAAATTATTTTTGCTTATGGTCAAGATTGGCATGAAGGAGTGATAGGAATAATTGCGAGCAGAATAAAACAGAAATTTAAGAAACCTTGTATTGTTTTATCTTCAAGCAATGGAATCGCAAAAGGTTCTGGTAGATCAGTTAAGGGCATTGATTTAGGAAATTTAATAATTGCAGCAACACAAAAAGGAATTGTAACAAAAGGGGGTGGCCATGAAATGGCTGCTGGTCTAACTATGGATGAGATAAAGATACCGTTATTGGAAAAATTTATAGAAGAAAAACTTTCTAATAATAATGTTACTACATTGAGTAATAATATTAATTTTGCTGATTCTATAATAAGTATAAGTGCTGTAAATGCAGAGTTGTATGATGAAATTAATCAACTTGGACCATTTGGTTCAAGCAATGAAGAGCCACAATTTATTATAAAGAGTACCAAAATTACTTTTGTAAAAGAATTTGGAGAAAATCATATTCGGTGTGGTCTTAACTCTGATATGGATAAAAATATCGAAGGCATTACCTTTAGAAGTAAAAATACATCATTAGGTGATGCTATAATGAATAATAAGAGTAAATCTGTATCGCTGTATGGTAAAATCAAGGTTAATGAATGGGGAGGCAGAAGAACTCCTCAGTTTCATATTGAAGATATAGGCCCAGAAATTGTTTAATCATTTATTGATTTTAAATAATTTCAAATATATAAGAGGTTTTTCAGGTCCCTTCGTCTAGCGGTTAGGATATCTGGTTTTCATCCAGAAGATCACGGGTTCGAATCCCGTAGGGACCGCCA
>CAJJBG010000020.1 GCA_905182345.1 Pelagibacteraceae bacterium AG-422-B15 | reverse complement strand
GGGCTGGACTGCTACAGCAATACCTGAAGAGTACGGTGGCCTAGGCCTAGGCATGCTAGAGTTATGTGTTATAGCTGAAGAATTAGGTCGCTCACTTGCGCCTATTCCATTCTCTTCATCTATATATATTTTTGCTGAATTTTTAAAAGCGTATGGATCAGAAGATCAAAAAAAACACTACTTACCAAAAATAGCTTCAGGTGAACTTATTGGTTCATTTGCATTTCCAGAAACAAAAGGAACTCCTAGATCTAACAACTTAATCTCTAGGGTTGAAAATAATAAATTAAGTGGAAAAAAATTACCAGTAAGCGATGGTCAGGTAGCAGATGTATTGATTGTAGCCGCCAACTCTGATGACAAACAGAGCTATAATTCACTATCTTTGTATATCGTTGAAACTAACCAAGATAGAGTAAAAAGAAAACTTCTTGATACTCTAGATCCTACTAGACCTTCTAGTGAAATTAATTTTAGTGAGGCAAATTGCTCTTCTTTAGGTGAAAAAGGAGAAGGCTGGTCAATGATACAAAATATTTTAAATCGAGCAGCTGTACTTTTTGCATTTGAACAAGTCGGCGGTGCTCAAGTTGCTTTAGATGAAGCTAAAAAATATTCAATTGAGAGGTATGCTTTTGGAAAGCCGATTGGTTCTTTTCAAGCGCTGAAACATAAGATGGCTGATATGTATGTTAAAAATGAATTAGCTAAATCTAATACATATTATGGTGCATGGGCATTAAGCACTGATTCAATGGAACTGCCAATTGCAGCAGCAGGTGCAAGAGTAAGTGCAACAGAAGCATTTCACTATGCATCAAAAGAAAATATACAAATTCATGGTGGAGTTGGTTTCACCTGGGAATATGATTGTCATTTATTTTATAGACGATCAAAGCTACTTTCATTAAATTTAGGCAGTATTAGAAAGTGGAAAGAAAATTTAATTTCTAATTTAGAAAAACGAAATATAGCATAGGTATATTATGGATTTTAATGATAATGAAAAAGAAGCAGCCTTTAGAACAAAAGTTAGGGCTTTTTTAGATCAAAATGCAATAAAAAGAGCAGGAACTAATTCATCTGAAGCTGAAGCTGCGGCCCCAGAAACAGTAAGAGGTAAAGAAGCCCAAGCTAAAGCTTTACAAGATGCAAAAGATTGGCAAACAAAGAAAGCAGAGTCAGGTTTAGCGGCAATTCTATGGCCTAAAGAATTTGGAGGGTTTGCTGGAAGTCCTATAGAACAAGTTATCTACCAGCAAGAAGAAGAGAACTACTTTGTTCATTCAGGATATTTTGAAATTGGTATAGGCATGCTTGGCCCCACACTGATGACTTGGGGAAAAGAAGAAGATAAAATTAAATATTTACCAAAAATGTTAACAGGTGAAGAAATTTGGTGTCAATTATTTTCAGAACCATCTGCAGGCTCTGATTTAGCTGGCATTAAAATGAAAGCAGAAAAAGATGGTGACGAGTGGGTTTTAAATGGACAAAAAGTTTGGACATCAGGAGCTCATTTTGCTGATTATGGAATGATTGTAGCACGCTCTGATCCTAGTGCGCTAAAACATAAAGGCCTGACATACTTCTTTTTAGATATGAAAACTCCTGGAATAGAAGTTAGACCAATTGAGCAAATATCTGGTTCATCTAATTTTAATGAGGTTTTTTTTAACGATGTAAGAGTTCCAGATTCTCAAAGATTGGGTAATGAAGGCGATGGCTGGAAAGTTTCTCTTACAACACTGATGAATGAAAGACTTGCAGTTGGAGATCCGGCAGGCTTAGATTTTGATGATATATTTGAAATTACAAGAGACTTAGAAGTTGAAGATGGGCTAGCTATAAATAATAGTGAGGTTAGACAGAAGATGGCAGATTGGTATATTCAGTCACGTGGCTTAAAATATACTAAATATAGAAGTATTACTGCCTTATCAAAAGGACAGACGCCTGGTCCAGAGTTATCAATTAGTAAGTTGGTCACTGCTTCAAAAATGCAGGATGTATCTTCTTATGCATTAGATTTAATGGATATGGGTGGCTATGTTCTTGATGAAAAGAACGCTATCCTAAACAATATATTTCAAAAAGGCTTATTATTTTCAACGGCGATGAGAATTGCAGGCGGAACAGACGAAGTATTAAGAAATATTATTGCTGAGAGAGTTTTGGGGCTACCTCAAGATACTCGTGAAGATAAGATTAAGCCCTTTAATGAGCTTCCTTCAGGTAAGAAGTAGTTAGTTCAAAATAACTTTTTAATTATTGGTAAAAAATTGTTTACTACAATCTTAAATAATATTGCACCAGAACAGCTTATCTTACTTATCTTCTTGCTACTCAGTACTGGTATATTTGCAGGGGTCATTGCCGGTCTTTTTGGGGTAGGTGGTGGCGTAGTTATTGTGCCAGCATTATATTATATTTTTACACTAGCAGAGATTGATGAGAGTACACGGATGCACTTGGCGGTAGGAACATCTTTGGCCAATATTATTCCAACTTCAATAATTTCAGCATACTCTCATGCAAAAAGAAAAGCAGTAGATTTTAAACTTCTTCAACTTATAGGACCTTCAATTGTAATAGGTGTTATTCTTGGTGCTGTCATTGCTTCAAATATTACTGGTTCAATGTTAATGCTAACTTATGCAGTTTTATTATTTTTAGTAGCATTGCAGTTTTTCTTTTGGCAAGATAAATGGAAAATTGCAGATACTTTTCCAACAAACAATTTAAAAAATTTATTTGGAACTTCCATCGGCTTTCTATCAACAATAATAGGAATTGGTGGGGGCTCACTAAGTATACCACTGCTCAAACTTTATAGTTTTCCAATTCATAAAGCAATTGGCACAGCAGCAGCAATTGGAACATTAATTGCTATACCAGGCACAGTAGGCTTCATCATTTCAGGTATCTATAATGAAATAAGCCTCCCCTTAAGTATTGGGTATGTAAATTTCTTGGGACTTTTAATGATATCACCAATGACAGTAATTTCAGCACCACTTGGTGTTAGGTTTGCTCACCATCTTTCCCAAAGAACTTTAAATAAGATATTTTCAATCTTTATTTTTTGTATGTCAGTAAGGCTCT
>CAJJBG010000019.1 GCA_905182345.1 Pelagibacteraceae bacterium AG-422-B15 | reverse complement strand
CACTTAAATTTAAAACCATGATATTTTTCTCCCTATTTAATTGTTTATTCTTTATTCCATTTAAGATTCGCTAAATTTTCTTGCGATTGCTTAAATGTTTTATTTTGGAATTCATTGTATTGATCCGGATCCCACATTTGAAAAGTTTCACCCATTCCAACAAATGAAACTCTTTCTTTAATATTTGCAAATTCAATTAATTTTTGCGGTAGTATAACTCGACCTTCGGTGTCAAAAGATAGCTGGTGGCTATCAGCAAGAAGGGATGTTGAAAATGCACTGCGCTCTGAAGAAAATGGACCAAGTGCATCAATGGTATCACTTAGTTTTTTAATTCGATTAAAACCACAGCCCTCTACTGAATTTAAAACTGGAGATGGATAGCAAATCATTCCTTTGAATCCACTTTCCTCAAGGACACTTCTAAAACTTGATGGAACAGAAATTCTTCCTTTTGCATCAATTTTATTTATATAGGTCGATAAAAATATCATTACATTCTCAAAAAAATTAACTATCAAAACAATCATCAAAAAATACCTGTTTGGGTTTATTTGGGATTGTTTGGGATTATGTGGAATTTTATGGGAAAAGTAAATAACTATTTGTATTTTTTTTAATAAAATCAGTAACTTATAAAACTATAACATTAAGACAATAAACTAAGATTATGAAATAATTAGATTTTATGCCAGATAATTTATAAGCCGGGTTCTGTATTTTTATTGCTAAAAATGACGACCATTCATCTTGTTTTGCTGTTACCAACAAAATCATGCGATCAACCCAGTTATAGCCAAGAATAAACTATTATAACTCTATTAGATCTTGCTCCTGGTGGGGTTTACCATGCCATTTTTGTTACCAAAAATGCGGTGAGCTCTTACCTCGCCATTTCACCCTTACCCTTTCAGGCGGTTTATTTTCTGTGGCACTTTCCCTAAAGTCACCTTCGCCGGGCATTACCCGGCACCATATTCTTGAGGAGCCCGGACTTTCCTCTCACTTTCATGAGCGGCCGTCCAATTATCTGGCACACCTGCAAACTAATATTAATCTATTTATGTGTCAATAATAGAGACTATAACTTTATAAGTTCTCTTAAATACCTAGTTAAATTAAGGTTATTATTCTTAATTTTAAAATCTAATGTGCAGTAATGAGAATGAAATGCATATAAAACCAAAAGCGTTTGCTTATCCATGAAGCCATTAATCTTAAGGTTGTAGCCAAATTTTTTTAATAGTGTTTGTAAGACCTCTATTTGCTTTGCTGTAATAACTTTACTTGTCTTAGGCGGTAAGACTTTTGGCATTATCCCAATACCCTTATTAAATAAGCGTCTCCAGGGGAACTTTGGACCCGGATCAATTTTTCTATCTGGTGCAATATCAGAATGTCCTAAAATGTTGCAATTTAAAATCTTATGCTTGGCCTGAATTATTTTAATTAATTTTTCTAATGCAAATATTTGTTTGATATTAAAATTTTCATACTTGCCGTCTATTCCTGTATTTTGTAACTCAATTCCTATTGAGTTTTTATTAAGATTTTTATCTTTTTTCCAACTTGATATACCAGCATGCCAAGCAATATTCATCTCTTCAACTAGAGAGAATATCTTACCAGCATCACTTATTAAGTAATGCGCACTTACTTTATTCTTTTTACTTAGTAGATGTTGCAATGAAGCTTTTGTCGATTGAAGGTTTGTATAATGAATTATGATATACTTAATTTTTCTGGTTTTCTTCTTATCAAAGTTTGGGGATGATTTTAATATGATTTTCATAATCTTCCAGAGATATCATTTTCTTTCTCTCGAACCATAACAATACCTACTCCAGTTAAAGTCATAACTGCACCCATAATAATTTTAATATTAATGCTCTCGTTAAATCCATCAAATATTTGAAAGTAGGAAATGATAAGTGCATTAATTATTGCAATTACAGGCACAACCAATGTTAGAGGTGTCACCCTAGATACATCGTAGCGAGTTATTAAATGATAGAATATTGAATGTCCTATTCCTGTTGCAACAAATGAGGTAAAAAATATTGCACCCCAACCAAGAAGTGAGGCATTTATAATTGTGTTGTAGTGATCGTGCTCAAAGACTATGGAAATACAACCAAGCATTATTGTGCTAACAAAAGCAATCCAAGCCTGTAGGTCAAAAACTTTAATATTTTTTAACTTCTTCATGAATAACATTGATATTGATACAGAGGTTGCAGCTAGTAATGAAAAATACACACCATCTAAATCACTAAAAATAGTAGGCTCAAACATAAGAGTAATTACGCCAGCAAAAGATAAAATTATCCCTAGAATTCTTCTCCACCTTATAATTTCTTTTAAAAAAATAACTGATAATATTGTGGATATAGGTATACCAAGTTGTAAAACTATCGCAGCAGAGGAAACATATTTTGAGTTATCCAAAGCAAGATAGAAAAACCCAAAATGCAGCCCTCCTCCTAATATAGCAATAACAAATATATTAAACATTTGTCCTTTATGAATCTTTAAAAAAGGAATTAAAACTACGGCTACAACTAAGAATCGCATTGTTGTAAACATAAAGGCTGGGAATTCAATAACCCCAACTTTTGCTGAGATAAAGCTAGCTCCAAATGCTAAGTTCATTAGCATCATTAAAAAGACATCTTTTGTGCGCAAATAAACCTCTATTATTCTCTACAGATAAAATTTAAATTATGTTTTAAATATTATTCTAAAATCTATATAACATAACTATTATGAAATCAAAACTTGTCTTACTTTTTGTGCTATTATCATTGTCTATATCTGGCTGTGCATCAATAACAAAAGATGAGGTTCTAGCTGAAAATATAGCAACCCAAAAAGTCTCTGATCCTTTGGAGCCTTTTAATAGAATGGTCTTTTCTTTCAATAATGTTTTTGATAAATATGCCTTAAGGCCTGTAGCAATTTTATATCGAGGCGTACTGCCTGAGTTTGCAAGAAACCGTATAACTTATGCACTTAACAACCTTAGTATGCCCATCACCACAATTAATAACATCTTACAATTTGAGTTTGGTAAAGCTGGTATCTCTACGGCAAGATTTGTTATTAATAGCACTATAGGTATATTGGGTTTCTTTGATCCAGCGGCATACTTTGGGCTTGAAGCAAGCTCTGAAGACTTTGGTCAAACGTTAGCAGTCTGGGGAATTCCAAAAGGTCCATACTTAGTTTTACCTTTGCTGGGACCTTCTTCACCTAGAGACTTTACTGGCTTATTATCAACCTCACTACTAGATCCAACTTACCAAATTGGTAATACTGCTAACCGTGAATTATTTCGCTATTATAAAATGGGAACTAGTACTGTAAACTTTAGATCAGAAAATATTGAACTCTTTGACGATCTGCAAAATAATTCAGTAGATTATTATGCTGCTGTTAGAAGCTTTTATAATCAAAGTCGAAATAGCCAAGTATCTGATAACTTAGAAGTAAGCCCCTCAGTAAATCAAGATAATTTATTTAATGATTTTGAAGAATTTGATTTAGATGATACCTATATTGGACCAGATATTTCTATAGATTACCCAGAATAAAATATATGAAACTTATAAAAATTTTATTAACCATATCCCTCTTATCACTAATGAGCTCATTTGCACACGCAGATTTTGAAGCAGAGGAAAAATTTGTAAGTAGCTTTGCAGACAATGCAATTAATATTTTAGGTAGTGATACCTTAAGCAATGCAGATAGAAGCTCTCAATTTACTGATTTAGTCATGCGTTCAATTGATATAAATCTTATTTCTAAATTTGTACTCTCTAAATTTTGGAAAGCTGCATCTGATGAGCAAAAAACAGAATATCTAGAAGCCTTTAAAGAATATTTTATAGCCTCTTATGCGAGTAAGTTAGATCAATACTCAGGCGAGAAGGTTGTTGTAATAAGCTCAGAGGCATCTAAAAAGTATGTAATTGTAAAAAGTCACATAGTTAGAGATGGTACTGATACCTTAAAGATTGAACTTGATTGGCGCCTTCTTAATCGAGATGGTGAAACTAAGATTATAGATCTAAATATTGAAGGTATCAGTCTTATCATCGCACAACGAGAAGAGTTTCAATCTTTCCTTAATAACCATGATAATGATCTTGATGCTTTAATAGATAAACTTAAATCTATAAATACTAAAAACTAATTCTTTAGATACTAACTTCAACCAACTCTTTTTCTCTATCTAAAAACTTATATTCCATTTTTACCGTCTTAAATACTCTGTCGACTTCAGCAAAAATATCTTGTGGATTAAAGTTTGCACAAGAATATACGTCTAACTGCATTAGACCTGGATTTGTTTCATCCCAGATATGCAGTGCAATGTGGCTTGTTTCAATAATAGCAACTGAAGTCATGCCTTTATTGCCCGGATCATTGACATAGGTGGTATATGGGCCTGCGAGAAGCTTCATATCTATTTTCTTAATTAAGCCCCTTACCCAGTCTGAGATTTTATTTAAATCTTCTTCTTGTGGGCACCAGCCAATATCAGCTCTTACTATTAGGTGTTTATGTTGTTGTGTCATTATAACCTCCGATTAAAGAGGCATTCATCGCAGGGAATACCTTTACCTGGACATTCATTACAGAGAATAACTACCTGAGCTAAATAAATAACATGATTCAATAAAAACAGATATATTAAACTATGACTACATATGTAAAAAAGATCCATAAAGATAAGGAAACTAAGCTAAATATTATCCTTGCCGCAAAAAATTCCAATGGACCTGGGCATCATTTAATTGAATTAACTGAGACCCTTGAAATTGCTCAATTTAAATTAGTTCATAAGAAGATTAAACTTATAACTTTAGAGGACACTGGAATGACGGCAAAAATTGAGAAGACAAAAAAAGATGGCAAGCTGCATTACAATCTGTTGAAAGTATATAAATAAGCATATGGCTAAAGGTACGGTTCTATTTAATGAAAAATGTAGTGTGTGTAATTTCGAAATACAGCACTATAAAAAACGTTCCGACTTAAACTATACTGATTGCAGCACTATGGATGACAAGTATTTAAAGGCTCTACATGTTCAATTTGATGATGGCAAAGAGTTAGTGGGTGTTAAGGCATTTATATATGTCTGGAATAATACAGATGGATATAAATGGTTAGGCAAATTTATAAGCCTACCTATAATATTTCAGACTTCAGAAATACTTTATGCAGTAATTGCAAGATTATTGTTTTGGCGCTTTAAGCTATTTACTTAATTTTATCTTTTAGAAAACTCTTTCCACAGATTGCTAGATATGCGGTTGTTTTTTATAATGTCACTATAGATTTTAGCACTCTCTCTTGGAATGCGTTTAAAATCATTTTCATAGTCAACTTTCACTAAGCCAAAGCGTGCTGTAAAGCCTTCAGCCCATTCAAAGTTATCAATGAATGACCAATGCATATACCCACGAATATCCACTCCACCATAATTGATGGCATTCCATATTTCACGCAAATGTGTAACTATAAATTTCTGTCTTCTAATGTCATTCATTTCACTGTCAGCCAGACCATTTTCTAAAATATAGATCGGAAGACCATACCGTTTATGGGTATCTGTTAAGATGGTGTAAAAGCCATGTGGGTAAATTGCCCAATCTAAATCATTAACCATTTCAGCTTCATTGGATATGTCGTTAAAATGAATTTGGGGATTGGTTGGATTAAAAATATTTGATTCAACATAATAACGACCATAATAATTTACTCCAATGTAATCTTGAGAACCTTTTAATCCTGGAATAGAAACTTCATAATCCGTATTAGAGATTTTTAATACCCCTGTATCAATAGCATCAAGAACATCCCAGATAAATGCTTGGT
Source organism: Pelagibacteraceae bacterium AG-422-B15 (assembly GCA_905182345.1). Lineage (GTDB taxonomy): Bacteria > Pseudomonadota > Alphaproteobacteria > Pelagibacterales > AG-422-B15 > CACCCN01. Next base: position 119 of record CAJJBG010000019.1, on the reverse strand, counting down.
CAATGCCAGCGGCAGTAAGTCTATCCAGCGGTGCCCAGTTTCGCATAGGTTCAAAAGCCCGAGTATGCTTAGCAATACCAACAATATTTTTTTGGCCATTAGCTGCACCGTGCTTATGA
>CAJJBG010000018.1 GCA_905182345.1 Pelagibacteraceae bacterium AG-422-B15 | reverse complement strand
TAGCTCCAGCTTTCATTGAGTCAGATGAATCAACTGCACCAGAAAAAGAATCTCCAGTACTGATTGAACCCATACCTGTATCAACTGCAACTGAGAAACTCATTGCTGCGTCAGTTATTGAGAAACCTGCAGACATGCCCATACCGTTATCTAAAGTAGATGAGTATGTTACGTATACAGAAGATGTAGATAGAGCTTGAGATACACCAGTTGAACCATCACCAGATGAAACGTTACCTACGTATGCACCTGAAAGGCTTAATTCAGCATATGCCGCAGAAGCAGACATTACTGTTGCTAAAGCAGAAGTAGCTATTAGTTTTGATTTATTCATATTATTTTTCCTTTTTGAATTTATCATTTAAAAAAAACAAACACTTAATTTAAAAATTTTGCGTTTGCACAGCCTGATTATGCTTATATTGACATGCTTTTCAAGCTTGTATAACTTAGAAGACGCACTTTTTGATGTTACTGTGATATTTTTACCACATTAGAATAAGCTATATTTTTCAACACTTATTGAATTTATGTGTTTAATTATCTTAGATTTACTGTAATTTGTTAAAAATCATCTAAAATCAGGAAAATTTAACAACAATGACTCAAATTTTTATTAAAAAGTTCAACAACCTTACTTTATTATTAGTATTAGTATTTATTCCTTTTTTTGGCTGTAGCTCGTTGGATATAGTTCCACATGAAACTGATCTGGCCAATGAGAAGCGGTCATCTGATGGGCGTGGACGTGATACAGAGGCGAAATCATTTTTAGAATTATTTGAAGGAGATTTATTTGGTCAAAATCAAGCCATAGGATTTAATTCCATTACATTTGAAGTGGCCTTAGATAAACTTTCAATTATGCCACTAATGACCGCCGATAAAGCGTCTGGAATTATTACAACAGATTGGTTTAGTGTTTCAGATAATAAGAATACGAAAGTTAAGTTTAATATCCTTATTAAAAATGATGATATGAATGATGATTCCATAGTAGTTAATATGTTTAAAGAAACATTTAATGGTAACACTTGGATAACAGCTGACATTAATGAAGAGACTGTTCAAAAAATAAAACAATCAATACTGGAACAAGCTAGAACACTTCAAGCTGCAGCTGATTTATCTTAAAAACTAATTTGTCTTCCATATTTTTTTATTTATGGTGACTATTTAAAAATATTTACAGGCGCGCTACATGGAAGAAAGATTTAACCCTAAAATAGCTGATAAAAAATGGCAAGAACTATGGGATCATAAAAATTACTTTCACGCTGTAATAGATAAAACAAAAGAAAAATACTATGTCTTAGAAATGTTTCCTTACCCGTCAGGTAAAATACATATGGGACATGTGCGCAATTATACTTTAGGTGATGTAGTTGCAAGATTTAAAAGAGCACAAAATTATAATGTCTTACACCCAATGGGCTGGGATGCATTTGGCTTGCCTGCAGAAAATGCTGCAATTCAAAATAAAACCTCACCAGCAGAGTGGACATATAGCAATATAGAAGAGATGAAGCGCCAACTAAAGCTAATGGGGTTATCAATTGATTGGTCTAAAGAAATTGCAACTTGCAATAGTAGCTACTACAAACATCAACAAAAAATTTTTAAGGACTTGTTTGAACATAAACTTGTTTACAAAAAAGAATCTTTGGTAAATTGGGATCCTACAGAACAAACAGTTCTTGCGAACGAACAAGTCATAGATGGTAAGGGATGGCGTTCGGGTGCAGAGGTAGAACGTAAAACCTTATCACAGTGGTTTTTTAAAATTACTGATTTTGCAGATGATTTGTTAGGTGGTTTAAAAGATTTAGAGAAGTGGCCTGAAAAAGTTAAGTCAATGCAAGAAAATTGGATAGGAAAATCTATTGGCTGTGAAATTAATTTAGAAATGGTCGATGAAAATTTTAATGCAACTAATAATAACTTAAACATATATACAACGCGTCCTGATACTATTTTTGGTGCAACATTTTGTGCAATATCACCAGGTCATCCACTGGCTATTGAGTTGGCTGCTCAAAATATAGACGTTAAAAACTTTATAAAAAAACATCAATCACAAGGCAATACTGAAGAGGCAATTGCTACGGCTGAAAAAGAAGGCTTAAAGATTAGTTTTTTGGTTAAACATCCTTTAATTAAAAGCAAATTCTTACCTGTTTATATAGCTAACTTTATTTTAATGGACTATGGCTCAGGTGCAATTTATGGATGTCCAGCTCACGACCAGAGGGACTTAGATTTTGCTAATAAATATAATATAGATGTTATACCAGTAATTTTACCTAATCATATTGAAGAAGCAAATCATAAGATAAATGATCAAGCTTATACAGGTGAAGGCCTGTTAATTAATTCTGAACAGCTAAACGGTTTAACTATTCCTGAAGCACAGAAGAAAGTTATTGAAATCTTAGAATCTAGAAAAATAGGTTTTAAAAAAATTAACTTTAGATTACGTGATTGGGGCATTTCTAGACAACGCTACTGGGGTTGTCCTATACCAATTATATATAGAGAAGATGGAGAAGTAATTTGCTTATCTGAAGAGCATCTACCTATTGAGCTACCAAATGATGTTGATTTATCTAAACCTGGAAACCCTCTCGATAATCACCCAACCTGGAAGTATACTAAATGTCCATATACTGGAATGAAGGCAATTAGAGAAACTGATACACTTGATACATTTGTTGATTCAGCTTGGTATTTTCTAAGGTTTTGCTCAGCAAATAGTGAGGATGCTCCTTTTACAGAGGAAGATATTAACTATTGGATGCCAGTTGATCAATATGTTGGTGGTGTTGAACATGCCATACTTCATTTACTATATTCAAGATTTTTTACTCGCGCTTTGAATAAATCAAATCAACTAAGTATTAAAGAACCTTTTAAAGGACTATTTACACAAGGTATGGTTTGTCACGAGACATTTAGATTAAAATCTGGCGAATGGTTATTGCCCACAGAAGTATATATTGAAAAAAATAAATATTTTTATACTAAAACAAAAGAAGAAGTAATAATTGGACCAGTTGAATCAATGTCAAAATCAAAAAAAAATGTTGTTGATCCTGAAAATATTATTAGAGAATATGGTGCAGATACTGCAAGATGGTTCATGTTATCTGATAGTCCGCCAGAGAGAGATATAAATTGGTCACTGTCAGGTGTAAATGGTGCTTGGAAATTTACTCAAAAATTTTGGAGAACTGTATCAAGTTGTGAAGATATATTTAATGTTAATATAGATGCTAAGCCTTCAATATTTGATGAAATATCAATAAATTTTAGAAAAAAAGTTCATAAAAATCTTAAAGCAATAACTGATAGCATTGATAATTTTCAAATGAATGTTGCAGTTGCAAAAATTCATGAATTAACTAGTGAACTAAATATTTTTAGAGAAAAAAGTGAATCTCAAAAATGGTGTAAAAAAGAAGCTTTAATAATTTTATTACGAGTAACTGAACCAATGATGCCTCATCTAGCTGAAGAATGTTGGGAAAAAATAGGAAATCATGCCTCTATAATTGAAACCCCATGGCCTCAAGTTGAGGAACAATTATTAGTGGATGATGAAATTGTAATTATTATCCAAATAAATGGTAAGAAAAGAGGTCAGCTTACTTTACCTAACAACTCCAAGGAGAGTGATGTTTATCTGGCAGCAATAAATTTAGATAATATTAAAAAAATAATTACACCTGAAACTATAATAAAAAACAAAATATTTATTCCAAATAAAATTATAAACATCGTTATTTAGTTATGAATCGCAAAGAAAGAAGAAAAAATAAAGTTATTACTAATCCACAGGCTATATTGAATATTTTCAACGAAGGTTTTGCATATCATAAAAATGGTGAATTAGATAAAGCTGAAATTTTCTATAAAAAAGTTTTAAAAGTAATGCCAAATCATTTTGAAACATTGAGACATTTAGGAATTGTTTATCAGGATCGGCATCTTCTTGATCAAGCATTAAATTATTTCTTAAAAGCACAAAAGATAGAACCAAATCATTTTGCTATATACAACAATTTGGGCTCTTTAAAATTTCAACAAGTAAAGCTTGATGAATCTATGCAATTTTATGAAAAAAGCTTTCAACTTAATCCTGATTACTTACCTGTGTTAAATAATCTTACACTTTTATACCAAAGAAATAACTATGCTGATAAAGCTCTTAACATGGCAAAAAAAGCTCTGAGTATTGATAAAAATAATTTATTTAGTAAAAGCAATTATGGTCTTGCACTAACCATTAATAACCGCCTTGAAGAGGCGATAGATGTGTTTAAAGAAGTTATAAAAATACAGGCTACTGGCCCTAATTTAAAAAACCTTGGTACTGCTTACCGTGATATTGGCATGCTTGATAAATCGCATGATTATTTCTTAAAGGCAATTGAAGATTCTCCAAATGATGAAAGTATTTTTTTTAACTTAACAGCATCAAGTCTATACCAACCAGATATGGTAGTGGTCCATGGGTTTGAAGGCATCCTTAAAAATTCAGATGAATTAGATCTTAATCAAAAAACAGCAATTGCCTTTTCCTTATATCGATCTTATCACAAATTAAAAAAACACTCTATTGCTGGAAAGTATTTAGTTTTAGGCAATGAATATTCTGATGCATGGATTGGAAGTAATATTGAAAGGGAGCATAATTTTATAAATGAAATTAAAAATATTTTTAATAGAAAATTTATTAAAGAAAACTTAATTAAAGTAATTGAAGATGTTGTTCAACCAATTTTTATCTTGGGTATGCCTAGATCAGGAACAACTCTTTGTGAACAAATACTTTCCAGTCATTCTGAGGTATGTGGTGGTGGAGAATTACCACACTTAATTAGAAATAGTGGGCTAGAAGGCGCTTACAACTTAAATGCTAAACAGATAGAAACTGGCAAAAAAATATTAGAAGAAATGCAAGATAATCTCTTTGAAAAACAAAGAGATGGGTACATAAAAAAACTTGAAGATATTAGTTTAAGTCATAAGTATGTGACTGATAAAATGCCACATAACTTTATCTTAATAGGTTTAATTAAAATGTTATTTCCTAAGGCTAAAATTATTTACTGCAAAAGAGATGCTATGGATAACTGTTTCTCTTTATATGTTCACAAATTTACAGATATGAATCATGGCTATTGTTATAATCAAGAAATATTGGGTAAATATTATAATTTACATGTAGAATTAATGAATTATTGGAAAGATATTTTTAAAGAAGATATTTTTACTTTAGAGCATGAACAACTTATTAATCATCAAGAGGATGTGTCTAGAAAACTTATAGAATATTGTGGCTTAAAGTGGGAGCCCGCTTGCTTAGAGTTTTATAAAACAAAGAGGCAGGTACAAACTGCTAGTAATGAACAAGTTAGAAAACCCATCAATAAAGACTCTATGGCAGCTTGGAAAAAATATGAAGAATTTCTTAATCCATTAAAAAATACCCTCGAGAGAACTATATAAATATGCACCTAAATATAATAATAAAATTAGCACTAATAATTTTTACCTCCACTTTATTAATTAATTGTGGTTTTAAACCTACTTATAAAATTTCTGAAAGTGAAATAAATCAAACCTTAGTTTTATATAGTATTGAAAATGATGCCGCTTATGAAATAAGACAGGTAGTTAATAATAATCTAATGAATTCAAATGCAGGTGATGCTGAGTTTAAAGTTAAGCTTAATGTCACCGAAAAAGAAGTTGCAGTTAATGTTAAGTCTGACGGTTCTGTTAGTGAATACAGAATCGAAGCCCTCATTGTTTTCAATATAATGAAAGTAAAGGATAAAGAACTTATCTATAGCGCAAAAACGCAAGGCTTTGCAAATTATGATGTGTCCAGCTCTGAATATACTAACACTCAGTTAAGAAAAAATGCATTGGAATCAGCAGTATTAGAGGCAATACAGTTAGTAAGAATTTTAGTGCAGAGTAAAATTAACGAGTAGAATTTAATATGCTGATTAAGGAATACCAATTAATTGAAGCATTTAAAAAGCAACAAAAAAAATATCCACCGATATTGTTGTATGGTCCAAATGAAGGTCTTGTAAGAGACAACTTTATAAAAATTAAAAATATTTTTAGTTCAGAGAATACAGAAGAGATCAATTTTACAGGCAAGTCACTAATTGATAAACCTGAACTTCTTTTAGATGAAATTCAAACTGTATCTATGTTTCATAGTCAAAAAATAATTTTAATAGAACATGCAAGTGATAAAAATATTGAAGTATTTGAAGAAGCTTTTAGTCAAATACCTGATTTTACATTAATTATAATATTAGCTAATAATTTAGGGAAAACTTCAAAAATACGAAAGTTTTTTGAAACCTCAGAAATATTTATAGCGACTGCAAATTATGAAGATGACTCCAGATCTAATAGTCAATTGATACAAGATTTAGAAAAAAATATTAAAAAAGTCTTAGATAGAGAGTCTAAAAGCTACTTAAGTCAAAATTTAAGCACTGATAGAATGATTTCAAAAAATGAAATTGATAAGATTGTTTTATTATATTTAGATAATGATTTGATTCCAACGTTAAAAAATATTAAGGCAATATTTAACGATAGTGCTGACCTTGGATTAAATAAAATATCTCAATATGTTCTTTCTGGTCTGCCAAATAAAGTATCAATAAATTTGAATAAAATGTTCTCTGAAGGTACAAGTCCTGTTGCCGTCATAAGAACTATGCTTAATTATGTTAATAGAATACAGACAACTCAAATTGAGCTAAAAAAAACAAATAACTTTGATACGGCCATAAAGTCACTTAAACCGCCTGTATTCTGGAAAGATAAAGACAGCTTTAAAACACACTGTATGAAGTGGCCTATTAATGAAACTGTCTATAATTTTAATCTATTAGTTGATGCTGAGTTAAGCTGTAAATCAAACTATGAATTAACCAATATATTATGTGAGCGAGCTTTAATAAATATTGCTGCACGCGGTCAACAATTTTTTAAATAATTATTTTTTAAGTTTACTAGTTACAAGCTCTAATTGATCTAATGTTTTATATTTAATTTTAATCGAGCCACCACGCTTACCATTATCAGTAATAACAGCCTCAAGCCCTAACACTTCTGATATTTTTTGTTCTAAGTCAATTGTATCGGGAGCTTTTGGCTTTATTTTAGCTGTCTTAATTTTAGCATCTTTAGCAAGCTTTTCTGCTTGTCTAACTGACAAATTTTCATCTACAATTTTTTTAGCAAGTTGTTCTGGAAATGCTGCATTCATAATTGCCCTTGCGTGGCCTGAAGAGATTATGCCTTGGCTAATCATATCTTGAATAGATGCTGGGAGATTTAGAAGTCTTATAATATTAGCAATGTGGCTTCTACTTTTACCAATTATTGGCGCTAAAGCTTCTTGTGTATGATTGTATTGTTCCATCAATTTTTTATAACCAGCAGCTTCTTCAATTGGTGACAAGTCAGCTCTTTGAACATTTTCAATAATTGCCATTTCTAAGGCCTCTGCATCGTCTAAATTTTTTATAACTGCAGGTAACTCATGTAATTGTGCAATTTGTGCAGCTCTCCATCTTCTCTCTCCAGCAATAATTTCATATTCACCATTTTGAGATTTAGACGGCCTTACTAAGATAGGTTGTACTAAACCCTTGGCTTTAATAGATTCAGCTAATTCATTGATGCTATTTTTATCAAATAATCTACGTGGCTGTATTGAGCTTGGTTTAAGTTTGGAGATAGGAATTTTTATCTCAGAAGTAGAGTTTTGTATTTGAACAACTTCTGTACTTGTTTCGCCCATTAAAGAAGATAAGCCTCTACCTAAGCCTTTTTTAGAAATATCCATTTTTACGCTGCCTCCCTATTATCATTTTTTTTAATAATTTCATTTGCGAGCTTTAAATAAGCCTGGCTACCTTTTGATTTTCTATCATAGATAACTACAGGCATTCCAAATGATGGAGCTTCTGAAACTCTTACATTTCTTGGTATCATTGTATCAAAAACTTTTTCTTGTAAATGTTTTTTAACATCCACAGCAACTTGTGTTGAGAGCTTATTTCTTTTATCAAACATAGTAAGAATTATTCCATCAATAGATAATTCAGGGTTAAGATTTTTTTGAACTCGATCAACTGTTTTTATTAATTGACTTAGCCCCTCAAGTGCAAAAAACTCACATTGTAATGGAACCAGGACAGAGTTAGCTGCTGTCATAGCCATGACAGTCAACAAGCTAAGCGCAGGGGGACAGTCAATAAAAATATAATCAAAAGTTTTAATTGTAGTTGAGTTGTTAAGTAAAGATTTTAATATAAATGCTTTATCTTTGTCATTGGCAAGTTCAGATTCAATACCTGACAATTCAACGTTAGATGGAACTATATATAAATTTTCTAACTGGGTTTGTTGTATACTTTCGTCAAAAGGAATTGATTTTGCTAAGGCCTCATAGATAGATTTTTTTCTATTTGAGTATTCTACTCCAAGCCCTGTACTGGCATTACCTTGAGGGTCCAGATCAATTATTAAAATTTTTTTTCCAACTGCGGATAATGCAGCAGCTAGATTTATGGCTGTTGTCGTTTTACCAACACCACCTTTTTGATTACAAATTGCGATTATATTACTTAGCATATTTAATTATATATAGTTTAACACTAACTACTTGATTTTATTGTGTTTTTTAAGATTTTTTACTTTTAATATAAATGAGCCTTCTTCAAGCTTATTTTCAATTAATTCATGTTCAAAAAACCATTGTTTGTTAGCATTAATTATTTCTTCTTCAACTTTTATACCCTTATGTAGTAAAAATACACTGTTTTGTTTTAGTAGATGATGTGTATAAGTAAAAATATTACTTAATTTGGCTACAGCTCTACATGTAATTACATCAAAGCTAATATTAATTATATCTTCTACTCGACTATTAATAATTTTAGTGTTTGTTAACTCAAGTAAATCGGATGACATACTTAGAAAATTAGATTTTTTTCTAATACTTTCACATAAAGTAAAGTGATAGTTTTGATTTCTTAGTGCTATTGCTATTGGAATAGCTGGAAAACCTCCACCCGATCCTATATCTAATACTGTGGTTAATGTATCTTTTTTTTGTTCCAATAGACTTAAAAGCCTTAATGAATCCTGGATATGTCTTATCCATATTTTGCTTATTTCATTTTTAGAAACTAGATTGAACTGCTGGTTTTTTTCAATAAGAAATGACCTGAAAACTGCTAATTTTTCGATTGTTTCACGTGAAACATTAGTATTATTTTCAAGAAAAACATCCAATTCATTACTCATAATAGAGTACTAAGCTATTTTTTTACTTTTGGCCCTACTTTTTATTATAGATAATATGAGGTTTATAGCTGCTGGACTCATGCCTTCAATTCTACTTGCCTGGCTAATATTTGTAGGTCTGGTCTTATCTAGCTTTTCTTTTAGCTCGTTAGATAAACTTGATAATTGAAAGTAGTCAAAAGCATGTGGTATTTTGACACTTTCATCTCTTTTTAGGCTAATAATATCGCTGTTTTGTTTTCTCAAATATCCTTTGTAATGAGCCTGTATTTCAATTTGCTCAACTATATCCTTGTTTAATTTAAGGCTCTCTAGATTAGGCCATATTGAAGATATTTTTTTAAAGCCAACTTCTGGATAAGATAATAAATCCAGTGCAGTGCGTCTTTTTCCATCTTTATTAATATTTACATTAAATTTTTCAATAAAATTTGGCGTAAATTCTATACTTCTTAAGGTCTTTTGGGCATTTTCAAGAATTTTAACCTTACTATCAAACCGTTCTGATCTTGATTTGGTTGTTATATTTAGTTCTTGCGCAATAGGCGTTAATCGTAAATCAGCATTATCTGACCTCAAGGTTAGTCTGTATTCTGCCCTTGATGTAAACATTCTATATGGCTCTGATACTCCCTTTAATGTTAAGTCATCAACCATTACTCCAATATATGAACTGCTTCTTTGGAATATATGTTCTTTATTTTTAATTGATAAAGCAGCATTTAAGCCAGCTACCAATCCCTGAGCTGCGGCCTCTTCGTATCCTGTTGTACCATTAATTTGTCCCGCCAGATAAAGACCTTTTATTTTTTTTGTTTCTAAGGTTTGATTTAGCTCACGAGGATCTATGTAATCATATTCAATTGCATAACCTGGCCTTATAATTTTAACATTCTCTAAGCCTTTGATTTTACTTATAAATTCTGATTGAACACTCTCCGGTAATGAGGTTGATATTCCATTTGGATAAATTGTTTGACTAGTTAAACCCTCAGGTTCTAAAAAAATTTGATGTCTTGTTTTATCGGCAAACCGATTCACTTTATCTTCAACTGAAGGACAGTACCTTGGGCCGGTGCTTTTAATTTGCCCTGAATAAATAGCTGATTTTGTTATGTTTTTTTGAATAATATCATGAACATCTACATTGGTATATGTGATATGACATGGCACTTGTTCATTGAAAGTTTTGTCTGTCATAAATGAAAAATAAGAATGTTCATCATCAGCCCCCTGCTCCTCTAATATTGAATAATTTATTGTGTCCTTATCAAGCCTTGCTGGTGTTCCTGTTTTAAGTCTACCAAGTTGAAAGCCTGCACCATATAAAGATTTAGCTAAACCGATTGATGGTGCATCACCATGTCTGCCAGCTGAGATTTGTTTTTCACCAATATGAATTACACCATTTAAAAAAGTACCAGTTGTTATAATAACTCTTTTTGCTTTAATAGTTTTACCAGAACTACAACTAACACCTATAACCTGATTTTTATTTTCCAATAATAAGTCTTCAACCGGATCGTATAAACAATCCAGATTTGGATAGTTTAAAATTTCTTGCTGCATAAATTTTTTATAAAGCTTTCTATCTGCTTGAGCTCTAGGACCCCTAACAGCTGGTCCTTTTTTACGGTTTAATAGTCTATATTGTATGCTGGAAAGGTCTGCAATTCGACCCATGATACCGTCTAGAGCATCAATTTCTCTGACCAGATGACCTTTACCCAACCCACCAATAGCTGGATTACAAGACATTTCACCAATAGTATCTAATTTATGGCTTATTAAAAGGGTTTTGGCTCCAGCTCGGGCTGCTGTAGTTGCAGCCTCACATCCGGCATGACCGCCCCCAACAACTACCACATCATAATCATTAACAGACATACTAAATCTATTAAATCAATAACAGGTAATTGCAATAAGAATTATTTACCGATACAAAATTCTCTAAAGATGACATCTAGGTATTCTTCTACATCTACCGTACCTGTTAACCGGCCAATCTCATAAATACCTGATCGCAACTCTTCTACAACTAACTCTGAATCAGAAAACAAGTTAATTTTTTTTGCAGCAATTAAACTTTGAATTATTTTTTCTACACCTATTCTATATCTTGCATGTGTAGGAATTGTTTCAGATTTTGATGGAAAATAGTCTTTAACTATTTTTTCAATCTTATCAATTAACAAATCTATTCCAATATTATTAATGACTGAAATTGAGATGACCTGATCTTGTTTTTTATAATTATCTTTTATCAAATCAATCTTATTTAAAACTGCAATATGCCTTTCTTTTAAATTTACTTTTTCTGGATTAGTAAATATTTCAATAATAGCGTTACTTTCTTTAATTTTTGAATATGCCAAATCAATTCCAAGTTTTTCTATCTCGTCTTTAGATTCTCTCAGTCCAGCTGTATCTGTAATAATTACAGGAAAACCAGCAATATTTAAGTTTACTTCTATAGCATCACGCGTTGTTCCAGCAATATCTGAGACAATAGCTACGTCTCTTTTAGCCAATAAATTAATTAAACTTGATTTACCTACATTAGGTTCACCTATAATAACTATTCTAAAGCCTTCACGCAATATTTCACCCTGATTGCTTTCCGCTATGTGTGCTTCCATTTCATGAATAATTAAATCAATTTTTTTATAAAGATTTCTTGAAATATCAGCTGGTAAGTCTTCATCGGCAAAATCTAGTTCAACTTCTATTAGGGCGGTTAACTCAATTAGTTTTTTTCTCCATGATAGGTAAAGCTTACTAAGAGAGCCACCCATATGAAATAGTGCTTGTTCATGTTGCTGCTCAGTTTGTGCATTAATTAAATCACCCAGTGCCTCTATGCCTGTTAAATCAAGTTTATCATTTACAAATGCTCGCTTAGTAAACTCACCTTGTTCTGCAAGTCGTAAATAGTTAATTTGTGATAACGCCGATAACATTGTTGTAGTATTTGCATATCCTCCATGAATGTGTAGCTCAACAACATCCTCACCTGTAAAACTCTTTGGTTCTTTAAAATAAACAGCAAGCCCTCTATCGAGTAATTTTTTATTTGTTGGATGTGAGAAATTACATCTTATAAAATTTCCTGGTACGAAAACTTTATTCTTCACTAGAATATTCAATGCCTCAAGTGATCTTGGGCCAGATAATCTAATTACCGCTAAACCAGCAGTACCTGGTGCAGTAGATAAAGCATAAATAGTCATATTAATTTGATAATATTATTTTGTTATTTTTAGATTGTTTCATATAAGATTAGTGATGTCGAATTCATATTCTAATGACTAAAAATTTATTAAATAAAGAAACTAGTCCTTATTTACTTCAACATAAAGACAATCCAGTAAACTGGTATCCTTGGTCTGAAATGGCTTTTGAAAAAGCTAAAAATGAAAATAAGCCTATTCTTTTATCGATTGGCTATTCTGCGTGTCACTGGTGTCATGTCATGGCCCATGAAAGTTTTGAGCATGAAGAGACGGCTAAAATTATGAATGAAAATTTTATCAATATTAAGTTAGATAGGGAAGAACGACCAGACTTAGACGGTATTTATCAAAATGCCCTAGCACTATTAGGTCAACAAGGTGGATGGCCTTTAACTATGTTTTTAGGGATAAATAAACATCCATTTTGGGGTGGTACTTACTTTCCTAAGGAAGCTAAGCATGGTCTTCCAGCGTTTGCAGACGTATTAAGCTCTATAGCAAACAGTTATAAAAATGATCCCTCAGCCATTACTAAAAATCAGAAGTTAATTTTTGAAGCATTATCAAAATTAGATACGGCAAACACTGAAGCTACAGATATTAAAGAGCTAATTCAATCTGCAGAATTAAGTATTATTGATAGCTGTGATTTAAGGCATGGTGGCCTTAGGGGGGCACCAAAATTTCCACAATTATTTATTTATGATTTTTTATTAAATCTTTTTATCAAAGACAAGGATCCAAAAAAATTAAATATCATTACAACTACATTAGACAATATTTGTAGTGGTGGAATTTATGATCATGTGGCTGGTGGAATTTCCAGATACTCAGTAGATGAATTTTGGCTAGTGCCTCATTTTGAAAAAATGCTCTATGATAATGCCCAACTATTACTACTCTTAACAAAATTTTATGTAGTTACAAAGAAGTTTGCTTATAAGGAAAAAGCCCTGCAAATAGCAAGCTGGATCATGCTTGAAATGCAAGATAAAGAGGGAGGTTATTACTCTGCGCTAGATGCCGATTCAGAAGGTGAGGAAGGTAAGTTTTATGTTTGGACTTATGACGAATTAAAAAATATTTTAAAAGATGATTTAAGTTTTTTTTCTAATATTTTTGACATTTCTCCAGAAGGCAATTGGGAGCAAAACAATATTTTATGTCGATACGAAAAATTACATGTTACTGAGGGTGAAGAAGTAAAAATACAGTCTCTGTTACAGAAACTATATGCATATCGTACAAAAAGAATAAGACCGCTATTAGATAATAAAATTTTAACCGATTGGAACGGCTTAACAATTGAAGCAATGGCGTATGCTTCTGTGGTGTTTAATAAGAGTGAATATTTAGAATCTGCAACAAACGCTTTTAACTTCATAAGTAAAACCATGTCTACAACAGAAGGTTTGTATCATTCTAATTGCATGAATATTAACAAGCACTTTGCGATGTTGGATGACTACGTACACTTAACAAAAGGGGCTTTAATGCTTTATGCGATTGATGGCAGTCAAATATACTTAGATCATTCAATTTCTTATGGAAACACCATATTATCTAATTTTTCTTCACAAAATGGAGGTTTTTATACAAATTCGATGGAACAAACTGACGTGATTATGCGAAATATACAAACTTTTGATAATGTCATTCCTAATGCAAACTCTGTTCTTATATCAATTTTTTATGATCTACACATAATTACATCTAATAAAGAATACCTTATTGCTCAAGAAAAATTAGTCAAAAAAACACTCTCAGAAGTTTCAAGCCAATATTTGGGTATCACAAGTTTTTTAAAAAATCAAAATCTTACAAAGTCTAAAACATTATTCATTATTTCTGGAAATAATAATGAACAAAACTTAGATTTTCGAAAAGAAGTTTTTAAATATTATGCTGATAACAGCATCATCATTACGATTGATTCAATGTCTCAATTACCAGAAAAATTTACATTTTATAAAAATATTAATATTGCAGAAAAATCTGCTATTTATATATGTAAGAATAATACTTGTTCATTGCCTATAACAGATATTAATTTATTAGCAGAGCTAATATGATAAAAAAATTAAGTGAGCAATTAAAAAAAGAGATTCGAGTAATACCTAATTTTCCTAAAAAAGGAATTTTATTTCAAGATATAACTTCTATTACTGATAATAAGAAACTTTTTAAACAAGTGATTGTTGCACTATCACAATACGTAAAACAAAATACAATTACAAAAATTGCAGGTATTGAAGCTCGTGGTTTTATTTTTGGTGCTGCCTTAGCAAATGAAAGTTGTCTTCCTTTTGTCCCAATTAGAAAAGCCAGCAAGCTTCCAGGTGAAATCTACAAACAAAAATATAAACTAGAATATGGTGAAGATGAAATTCAAATACATAAAAATGCTGTCATCAAAAGTGATAAAGTTTTAATTATTGATGATCTTATTGCTACTGGTGGCACTGCACAGGCAGCAGCTAAATTAATAAGTAAATGCAAACCTAAGGATATTGAGTTTTACTTTATTATTAATTTAAATAATTTGGATGGTTTTAAAAAATTACAAAAAAATTATAAGGCTAAATTTATCTTACAGGCTGAAGGTTAATTTTATTAACTACTTATTCATTGACTGAAAAAAATCAACATTACTCTTAGTCTCTTTGAGTTTAGTTAATAAAAATTCAATACCGTCCATCGTGCCCATAGGGTTAAGAATTCGTCTTAAAACATACATTTTTTGAAGCTCATCTGGAGCCAAAAGTATCTCTTCTTTCCTGGTACCTGATTTAGCTATATCAATTGCTGGGTAAATTCTTCTATCAGCAACTTTTCTATCTAAGATAATTTCTGAGTTACCCGTACCTTTAAATTCTTCGAAAATAACTTCATCCATTCTACTCCCAGTATCAATTAGAGCTGTAGAAATAATTGTTAAAGAGCCACCAAATTCAATGTTTCTAGCGGCACCAAAAAATCTCTTTGGTCGTTGTAGAGCATTGGCATCAACACCCCCTGTTAAAACTTTACCAGAACTTGGTACGACGGTGTTGTAAGCGCGGCCTAATCTTGTGATAGAATCTAAAAGAATTACGACATCCTTACCATGTTCAACTAATCGTTTAGCTTTTTGAATTACCATTTCTGCAACTTGAACATGCCTCGAGGCCGGCTCATCAAATGTTGAGCTTACTACCTCACCTTTAACAGATCGTTGCATATCAGTAACTTCTTCTGGTCGTTCATCTATAAGAAGTACCATCAAAAAAATTTCTGGATGATTTTCAGTAATTGAGTGTGCAATATTTTGCAGTAAAACAGTTTTACCAGTTCTTGGTGGAGCTACAATAATTGCTCTTTGTCCTTTTCCAATTGGTGCAACTAAATCTATTACTCTTGAGCTAAGATCTTTTTTTGTAGATTCAGTTTCAAGTCTAATTTGATCTTCGGGATAAAGTGGCGTTAGATTATCGAAATTAATCTTATTTTTCATTTTATCTGGGTGTTCATAATTTACTGTATCCACTTTTAATAAAGCAAAATATCGCTCACCTTCTTTGGGCGCTCTGATTGGACCTTCTACTGTATCTCCAGTTCGCATTGAAAATCTTTTAATTTGACTTGGGCTAACATAAATATCATCAGGCCCAGCAAGATAATTTGCCTCCATAGATCTTAAAAAACCAAAACCATCTTGTAAAACTTCAAGTACTCCAGCTCCATCTATTTCTTTATTGTCTGCTGCTAAATTTTTTAAAACAGCAAACATCATATCTTGTGTGCGCAGTGTGCTGGCATTTTCAACCTTAAGTTCCTCTGCATAGCTTAGTAATTCTTGAGGAGTTTTTTTCTTAAGTTCTTTTAATTTTAAATTCATAATATTTTTTCTAAATTGGGATTTTGATTATTGTTATTTTTTTTGAAGGTATTTTGAGAAATTATTTTTTAGGTAACAGTAAAATAATTATTCCTACTAATACTTAAAAACTATAGAGAATACAATAATTATTAATAATATTGTTGGTAACTCATTGATATAACGATAAAAGTTTTCTGTTCTGTTTCTTAAATCAAAGTTGAATTGCTTCACACAAACTGAAAAGAAGCCATGTGCTCCAGACATTCCAAAGACAGCAGCAACTTTTACAAGTGCCCAAGTTTCTAATAAAGATTGAAATCCATTAATGTAAAATAACAATATCCCAAAAATCCACGAAGATAACATAGCAGGCGTCATAATATATCTTAATAGTCGCCCTTCCATTACCTTAAATAACTCTGATGATTCTGAGCCTATTTTTGTTTGTGCGTGATATACAAACAATCTAGGTAAGTAAAACATTCCAGCCATCCATGCAATTACAGAAATTATATGTAATGACTTGATTAAATTGTAGATAAAAACACTAGTCATTATTGTTGTGGTAACATTCTTTAAAAGTTTGAGGACATATTTTTATAGTGGTATTTGGATTAAGGTTGTCGACATTGTTAACAACGATTTCCGACAATGTGTTTATGAATATCTCATTTATGTTCAAGGCTTCAACACGCAGGTAATTTTTTATGTTTAAATTTTCTGCAAGTTCTTTGTATTGGATATCTAATTCTACAAGCGTTTCCGAGTGATCAGAAACAAATGCAATTGGGACAACTATGACTGACTTATTATCTTTTGCGGCTTTTTCTATTTCCACAGGCGTTGAGGGCTCCAGCCACTTAACTGGTGTTACCTTGCTTTGATAGCATAAAACATAATCTGATTTAACGTTAAGTTTTTCTAAAATCTTTTGAACCGTCTGTTCAACTTGCCACTGATAAGGATCACCACTTTTTATAATAGAGACTGGCAGGCTGTGGGCTGAAAATAAAATGCGATAATTTTTATCATTAATTTTTTTGATTTCATTTTCTATCAAAGACACATGTGCCTCAATAAATTTTTCATTTACAGGATAACAACAAGCGTAGTTTGTTTTTGCAATTAATTTTTGTTTTTTTGACTCTTCAAACCATGCGTTTAAAGATGATTTTGTCGTTGTGGTTGAGTATTGTGGGTAGAGTGGGAGCAAGAATATGTTGTCTGGGTTATATTTCTTTACATCAGCCACTACCTGTTTAGTCATTGGATGCCAATAGCGCATACATACAAAGGTTTTGCTGTTGGGGTGAGATTTTTGAATTTGTTTTTCTAGCGCACCCGCTTGATTATTAGTTATTTCCAAGATGGGTGATTTACCACCAATTTCAGCATAGATTTCGTTTGCCTCTTTGTTTCTTCTTCTTGAAATTAACCATGCCAACGGAAGTCTTAGGAAGGAGGGTAGCCGAATAATGTATGGGTCTTTAAATAAATTAAATAAAAAAAACTTTACACTTTCTGGTTTATCTGGCCCACCTAAATTAAACAATACTACAGCTGTTTTCATTTTTTATTTCTTATATATTTTATTGTATCTTCAACATTTTTTACGGGGGTATCTTTTATTACGCCGTGACCTAGGTTAAAAATGTGAGCTCTGTCTTTAAAGGTAAGTAAAATATTATCTACTTCTTTTTTTAAATTATCACCACCGACTTTAAGTGTCTCAGGATTAAGGTTTCCTTGAATGGCTATTTTGTTATTAAGTTTATAGATATTATTTAAATCGAAAAACTGATCTATTGATAAACAGTTTAGGTTTTCAATAAAAGAGTATTTAATATAGTTTTCTAAATTAACACCTCTTGGGAAGGCTATTGTTGGTATGTTTTTATGTTTTTTTATCGCATTAAATATTTTTTTACATGGTTCTATACACCACTTTTCAAGTTGCTCGTCATTAAGTATTCCTGCAGATGATTCAAATAATTGAAAAGCATTTATACCAGCATCGATTTGTTTAATAGAATATTCAATTGTTAGGTCTGTTGTTTTTTTTACTAAAATATCTATTTCTTTTTCTTTTTCGTTAATATATTTTTTTATATCTTTTCTCTCAGTTGGTGAAAAAATTGAATAAGTTAAAGCTGTCCAAGGACCACCTGCAAAACCTATAAGAGTTTTGTTGGATCTAGATTTGGTTTCTTTTATTGCTTGGTATAAAAAATCTATATTTTTAAAATCAATTTTTGGTTTTAAGTTTTTTTCAACAACAGGTCCATTTATACCATCAAAAGAAATTTTAGAACCTGTTAACATATGTATCATAAGAATATCAGTAAATATTATAGCTGCGTCTAGATTATATCTTTCAACGGGTTGAAGAGTAACTTCGGCACAAATTTTAGGATTTTGAAACATCTCAATCAAACTACCAAAAGAAGATCGAATAGTTCGATATTCTGGAAGATGCCGACCTGCTTGTCTCATTAGCCAGATAGGAGTTATATCTGTCTTTTTGTGATTTAAGTTATCTATTATAATACTCATATATATTTATATATAGAATAGTAGTAGTAGTTGTACCTGTGAATTTGTTTATAAGCCTTAAACTCAGAAAATATTCACATACAAAACTAACAACTTTACCTATATTTTAAAAAATTAATTAACTTATACACAACAATGATTATCTTTTATTATATAATTAACAGGTGGATAAACAGATAATAATATTCTAATAAAAACCTGAAAAAACCAAGATAAACTAAACTACTAACAATTAACAAAACTAACAAACACAACAAACACACTTATAAACAAGATATACATGACATTATTATTAGCATCCGGAAGCAAAACAAGATCACAAATCTTAACTAATGCTAAAATACCATTTAAAGTTGTAGACCACAACACCGATGAAGAGGAAATAAAACTCTCTTATTCTTCACTCACCCTGGAACAATTGGCAATTAAACTCTCAGAGATGAAAGCTTTAAAACCATCATTAAAATATCAAAACAATTTCGTTATTGGGGCTGATCAAGTTCTAGATTTTAATGGTAATATAATAAATAAAGCTGCTGATATGAATGAAGCTAGAAATCAATTGAAACAACTACAAGGTAAAGAGCATAAACTTATTACATCAATAGTTGTTGCTAAAAATGGAAATATTGTTTGGCGACATTGTGATACAGCAAATATTAGTATGAGAGAATTGAGTGATAAACAAATAGACGAGTATTTAAATAGTATTAATAAAGAAATTTTAGGTTGTGTCGGTGCATATGCAATTGAACAAGAGGGTATTAAAATTTTAAATAAAATTAACGGAGATTATTTTTCAATCCTAGGTTTGCCACTATTACCGCTTACCCAATTTTTATGGCAAAATAATATTTTATTTAATGAATAAAATAATAAAAAAAACAGCTGTTATTGGCAATCCTATAAAACATAGTCTATCACCACAAATACACAATTATTGGATTAAACAAAATCAGTTAGAAGTAGAAGAATATAGAAAAATAGAAATTAATCTTTTAAATTCTAAAGTTGAAATTAAAAAACTTTTAGAAAATGAATTTAGTGGTCTTAACGTCACAATACCCCTAAAAGAAATAGCCTATGAAATTTGTGACAATTTAACCGAAACATCAAAAAAACTAAAGGCTGTAAATACAATTACATATAATAACAATTCTATTTCTGGTGATAATACGGACCCAGAAGGGTTTACCAAGTCTATTGCAGAAAAAATAAAGACAGAAAACATAGTGGGGAAAAATGTTTTAGTGATAGGCGCTGGCGGTTCAGCTAGATCTATTGTTTATGCGCTAGATAAGATGCAAGCCAAGATTACAATAGTTAATAGAACAACTGCAAAAGCAATAAACTTATCTAATGATTTAGATATACCTTTAAATATTGAAGAGTTTGATCAAATTAATTCTTTGATTCATGATTTTGATATGGTTGTTAATACCACTGCTTTAGGTATGTTAGGCAATCAAAATTTGAATATTGATTTATCAAAAATTAAATCAACAGCACATATTTATGATTTAATTTATAATCCATTTGAAACACAATTAATAAAAGATGCAAAAATAAAAAATATTTCATATCAGAATGGTTTAGGTATGTTGATTAACCAGGCGGCTGAATCCTTTAAAATATGGCATGATGTTTATCCAACAATTAATGCTGATTTGTTTTCTTTATTAAGGAATTCTTATTAATGTTATTAGTAGGACTTACAGGCTCTATAGGAATGGGCAAATCAACAACTGCCAATATGTTTAAAAAATACGGTTATGGAGTTTATAATGCTGATGATGCTGTACATTACATATATGAAAATGATCAAAAAACAATTGATCAAATTGAGGAAAAATTTCCTGGTTCAAAAAAAAATAACAAAGTTGATAGGGGTGAGTTAAGAAATATTCTAACGAGAGACCCAAAAAGATTCAAAGACCTAGAAAATATTATTCACCCCGTTACTCGGCTATATCAAATAAATTATATTAAAGGTTGTGTAGATGAATCTTTATTTGGATGTATTCTTGATATCCCACTACTGTTTGAAACTAAAGGTGAAAAATATGTTGATGTTACATTATTAATTTCTGCATCTGAGGGGACTCAAAGAAAAAGAATTTTAAAAGATCGAAAACTACCTATCAATGTGTTTGAAAGAATTAAAGATCAACAGCTGCCAGATAAGGATAAAAGAGAAAAAGCTGATCATATAATTTCTACAGATCAAAGCATTGAAGAAACAATGCAGGAAGTTAAAATAATGGTAGATAAGTTTAAAAAAATTAAACCCAAAGCATGGGTAGAACACTATAGTAAATAGATATGCGTGAAATTATTCTTGATACAGAAACTACCGGTATTAAATTTTCAGAGGGTCATCGTGTAATTGAGGTTGCAGCATTAGAAGTTGTGGACTATCTGCCCACCGGAAAAGTATTCCATAAATACATAAATCCACAAAGAGATGTGCCACTTTCGTCTACTGATATACATGGGATCACAGAAAAATTTCTTGAAAACAAACCATTGTTTATTGACATTGCTGAGGAGTTTTTAGAGTTTATTCAAAATGATATAATTGTAGCTCACAACGCACCTTTTGATATTGGCTTCTTAAATTTTGAACTACAAAAATGTCAAAAAAATACATTAACCAATAAAATTATTGATACTTTAACACTTGCACGTGAAAGATTCCCAGGTCAAGGGGTTTCATTGGATGCATTGTGTAAAAAGTTTTCTATTGATAACTCACAGCGTGAAAAACATTCTGCAACACTTGACGCTGAGTTATTATCCAGAGTGTATATTGAATTAAACGATGCTAGGGAACCTTCTTTGGACCTATCTATTGATATTAAGGACAGCTCAAAAGATATAGATTTTGACATTACTCTTTTGCAAAATAGGAAACTTGATAGCAGAATTACACGTGAAGAAGAAAAACTACATAAAGAATTTGTTGTTACTTTAGGTAAAAATGCTCTTTGGAATAAATTTAAAGATGAGAAATAAATATATAAATAATATTAATATTGAGCAAGCTGATCCTAATGCTGTAACTTTAAAGCCCACACCAGCCGCTACTGTTTTACTACTAAGAGATGGTTTAGACTCTATAGAAGTATTTATGATAAAAAGAGCTGCAGCTTCTAATTTTGGCAATGCCTGGGTATTTCCTGGTGGTAAAGTTGATAAAGGTGATCATGATAATAAGTTGATTAACCTATCTAAATTATCTTCTAACGATGCAAAATTTAAATTAGGAGTTAATGAAAACGCTTTAGAATATTGGATTGCAAGTATAAGAGAATGCTTTGAAGAAAGTGGAGTTCTACTTGCTTATAAAAAGTCTGGTGAAATTTATTCTCCAAAAAATGAAAATGAAATAAATGATTTAAAGATTTTACAAAATCAAATTAATTTGAAAAAACTAACATTTTATGATCTTTTAATTAAGCTAGAGTTACACCTTGCAACAGACAAGTTAGCCTACCTATCGCATTGGATTACTCCGATAAGTGAAAAAAAAAGATACAGTACCAGGTTTTTTTTGGGACAGTTGCCAGATAAACAAAAGGCCTTGCATGATGGATTTGAAGGTGTTGACAGCAGATGGATCACACCGAATGAAGCTTTAAATCTTTATAGAAGCGGTGATTTTTCAATAATTTTACCAACTATTACTAGTCTAGAAGCCATAAGTACTTATAAAAGTGTTAACCAATTATTAGACACACCCATTTCTGCAATATCTTATTCACCTTAAAAACTTATATGAATTGGATACATTATATTGGGATACTAGCAGGAACTTTAACGACATTAGCTTTTGTCCCACAAGTCATCAGAGTGTGGAGACTTAAAAGTGCAAAAGACCTATCAATTTGGTGGTTAATTATATTTTGCACAGGTGTTTCAACCTGGTTAATTTACGGTTTTATGATTAATGATTTACCAGTTATTTTAGCCAATGCTGCTACAATTTTTTTATTAATTTTAATTATTATCGCTAAAATAATTTATCAGAAAAACTAATTAACCTCAGATGAGTTTTCAGCTTTTCTATTTTTATAAAGTTCAGCAAAATTAACTGTATCAAGAAGTAGAGGTGGTAGACCACCATCAGCATGTAAGTCGTAGATGATACGTCTTGCAAATGGAAACAAAATTCTTGGACATTCAATTAATAAATATGCCTCTTTAACGTCATCAGTTAAATTTTCTATTTCAAATATGCCTTGATAAATTAAATCAATTAAAAATACATTATCATCTAAATGAGAGGCTGTTACATTTACACTAAGAATTACCTCATATATGTTTTCTTGAGTAGTAGATGATGCCTTAACATCAACCATTACTTTTATGGCTGGTCGCTCACCTTTTTTTGCAAATGGAAATGGCCCTCTTGGGTTTTCAAATGATAAATCTTTTATATATTGTGAAATTATTTTTGTTTTAACGTCCATTGTCATCGTCCTCATTATTTACTTCGATATATTCAGCATCTATTATATTATCTTCTTTGTTGGTTTTTTTACCTCTAGATTGACCTATAAACCTTTTTATTAAGAGATTTGCAAATATTTTTCTAGAAATAGGCAAAAGACCTAAGAAACCTATCAAGTCAGTCACAAATCCTGGTACAAGCAACAATAGGCCCGATAACAAAATAACTAAACCTCCAACAATATTTTCTATAGGTGCTTTTCCTGAAATTATATCCTTTTGTATGCTTTGAATTGTTGAAAAACCTTGAAGTCTCACCAAATAAACACCTATAACAGCAGTAATAAAAATTAAAAGTATTGTATTAAAAGTGCCTAAAAATTGCCCAAACTGAATAAAAGTTGCTATTTCAACAACGGGTAAAATTATAAATATGGAAACTAAAATATAAAACAAGTTTTAAGCTATGGTTGAATCTTTACTTTAAGTACTTAGATAAGGTACTCTAATAAAAAATAATGTAAATATTTACTATGGACAATGCTTTTCAATATATGGATATAATTTTCTTAGCTATAATTGCAGGTCTGGTTTTACTTAGACTGAGAAGTGTTTTAGGCAAAAGAACTGGTTCTGAAAAGAAGGACCCAAATCAATTCTCGTACGACCAACCCATCAAACAATCACCTACTGCTAAGGATAAAGTAATTAATATTAAAGATAAGATTACACATAAATCGGAGTGGTTTAATAGTGATGATTTTCTTGAAGGTGCTAATGCTGCCTACGAAACAATTGTGACTAATTTTGAAAATGGAAACCTAAAAACCCTAAAACCTCTTTTAGATCAAGAAGTATTAAAAAGCTTTACAACAGTTGTAGACCAAAGAAAGCAAGATCAACAAAACGTGGAATTTAGCTTTATTGGAATTGATTCTTCAGAAATTATTTATAAAGACTTAAACTCTGTACCAATGGAAGTTACGGTTAGATTTGTATCAGAGATGATAACCTGTATTAAAAATACTAAAGATGAAGTTATATCAGGTAGTTTGAATCAAGTTCAAAAAATAACGGATGTTTGGACATTTACAAAAGACAAAAAAATAAAAAGTAATAATTGGTTGCTTGCAGCTACTTCGGATTAATTAAATATTTTTTAAATTTTTCTTTTAACTCATCAGGCATGGCTACCGACTTATGAGTTTTTTGATGTGTGTTAACCCAAACTATTTCACTTAAGTTCAATAACTCATCAGAGTTTTTTATATAAATTTCTTGTTGAAATGTAATGCTTGAATTGCCTATCGCTTTAATTACTGAATAAATTTCTAATTGATCATTTAATTTAGCAGAAGCTTTAAAGGACATATTTACATTTATAGTATGAAATTCATTTCCTGTGTTTTGAATATATTTTTCCTGATTAAAAGTACTATCCATTAGCTCAGAAATTGCTATGTCAAAATATGTAAGGTAGTGAGAATTATAAACAATATTCTGTGAATCTATTTCAGAATAGCGAACCTTAAGTTCAAATAAATGAGAGGTAGTATTCTTTAAAGACATATAGTCTTATAATATAAATTTTGATAAATCGGTATCTTTAGATAATTCACCAGTATTTTTTTCAACATAAGCCGCGTTAACCACAACAGATTGTCCCATTCGATCTGATGCAGAAAAGCTTATTTCTTCTAGGACACGCTCAAGAATTGTATGTAAGCGACGAGCACCAATATTTTCAATTGTGGTGTTAATTGATACAGCCAGTGTTGCCAATGCCTCAATGCCATCATCAGTAAATTTAATTGTTACATCTTCAGTTTTCATCAAAGCTTCGTATTGTTTAATTAAGCTAAACTTTGGCTCTTGCAAAATTCTCTTAAAATCTTCTTGAGTTAAAGGATTAAGTGCTACGCGGATAGGTAGCCTACCTTGAAGTTCAGGTAGTAAATCTGAAGGTTTAGTTAATTGAAAGGCACCAGATGCGATAAACAAAATATGATCTGTTTTAATGGTACCATGTTTTGTTGATACTACAGTCCCTTCAATTAATGGGAGTAAATCTCTTTGAACACCTTCTCTAGAAACATCCCCACCAGATCTTTCTGATCTAGCACAAACTTTATCAATTTCATCTATAAAAACGATACCGTTATCTTCAACTCCCTGTTTTGCTTCAGAAATAATTTGATCGTGGTCAATTAATTTGTCAGACTCATCGTTAACTAAAACCTCATAAGAATCAGAAACTTTTATCTTCTTCTTTTTTGTCTTACCTCCCATGGCTTTACCAAGCATATCACTTAGGTTAATCATGCCTATGCCACCACCACCTTGTAAGTCAATTGTAGGTGAGCTTGTATCTTGAATATCAATTTCAATTTCTTTATCATCAAGTTCTTTATTTCTTAATTTCTTTCTAAAGCTTTCTCGTGTTGTTGATCCAGCTCCAGGTCCAACTAGACAATCTAAAACCCTTTCTTCCGCAGCTAATTGTGCTTTAGCTTTAACTTCCTTCCTTTTTGTTTGCTTAATCATTGTTATGGCAATTTCGATTAAGTCACGAATAATCTGTTCAACGTCTCTACCGACATAACCAACTTCAGTAAATTTTGTTGCTTCAACTTTTATAAAGGGTGCTTGAGCTAATTTAGATAGACGCCTTGCTATTTCTGTTTTTCCAACTCCTGTAGGGCCAACCATTAAAATATTCTTAGGTAGTATTTCATCTTTAATGTCTCCTTCAAGCTGTTGTCTTCGCCATCGATTTCTTAGTGCAATCGCGACAGCTTTTTTAGCAGCATCTTGACCAATAATGTAACGGTCTAACTCAGACACTATTTCACGAGGAGAAAATGCTTGCATTTAAATATCTATTTTTTCTAAGGTAATATTATTATTTGTATAAACACAAATATCAGAAGCAATCTTAATTGATTTTCTAGCAACCTCTTCGGCTGTTAAGTCGGTATCAATTAAAGCTCGTGCTGCAGAAAGTGCATAATTCCCACCTGATCCAATCCCAATTAAATTATTTTCAGGCTCAAGAACATCACCTTGTCCAGTAATTAGTAAACTAACATTGGCATCTGCTACTGTCAGCAAAGCCTCTAGTCTTCTTAAATATCTATCAGTACGCCAGTCTTTAGCTAGTTCAACTGCCGCGCGCGTTAGTTGTTTGGGATGTTTTTCAAGCTTAGCTTCTAGCCGCTCAAATAATGTAAATGCATCTGCAGTTGCACCAGCAAAACCAGCAATTACACTACCATCACCAATTCTTCTAACTTTTTGAGCATTAGCCTTTATTACGGTGTCTCCAAGACTGACTTGACCATCTCCTGCAATTACTACCTGATTACCTTTTCGGACGGCTATAATGGTTGTACCCCGCCAAGATGCATTATTTTTATCATTCATAATAAGAAATATGTGGTTATTTTATTTAGAACTTCAAGTCATTTTTGTTAAAAATAGATAATTACATCTAGTAAAAAAGACCAATAATTGATAATAATCCCTAGAAACTATAATATATTTATTATGCGTAAAGCCTCATCTGAAAGAACAACAAAAGAAACTTCAATAGTTGTTGATATTAATATTGATGGTACAGGAAAATCAAATATTTCCACCGGCATAGGATTTTTAGATCATATGCTTGAGCAGCTTTCAAAGCATTCTTTAATTGATATTAATGTACAGGCCAAAGGTGATTTACATATTGATTATCATCACACAACAGAAGATTCGGGAATAGCCATCGGTGAGTGTGTGGCAAAAGCACTTGGGGAACGCAAAGGAATAGTAAGATATGCTAATGCATATATTCCAATGGATGAATCACTATCAAGAGTTGCACTTGATTTGTCTAATCGTCCATATTTAATTTGGAAAGTAAAATTTACAATACCAAAAATTACATCATCTCAAGGTGACTTTGATACCGAATTATTCAAGGAGTGGTTTCAAGCATTTGCACAGGCAAGTGGAACAACCCTGCATGTTGAAAATATATATGGTGAAAATAACCACCATATTATTGAGTCGTGTTTTAAAGCATTAGCTAGAAGCTTAAGAAAAGCAGTAGCAATTGATGAAAGAGAAGCGAACAGCATACCCTCTACAAAGGGTCAACTATAGGTGATAGAAGTTTTTAATTATCTTAAAAATATAAATCAATTAATAAATATAATATAATGAAAATTGCTATCATAAACTATGGTTATGGTAACCTTCATTCCGTTGCTAAAGCTTTTGAAAAAGCAAATTTTGATTTTAATTTAAATTCAAATATTGAAGTTACTAATAACCCAAGTAAAATTGAAAATGCAGATAAAATTGTTTTACCGGGCGTTGGATCTTTTTTAGACTGTAGTACTGCGATTAAACAAATTGATGGTGTTTATGATGCAATGCAAGAAAATATTATTCATAAAAAAAATAAGTTTATGGGTATTTGTGTTGGCATGCAGCTATTAGCAGATATTGGATATGAAAACCAAGAATGTAATGGGTTTGGATGGTTGCCTGGTTCGGTAGAAAAAATTCAAGTTTCTCCTGAATATAAAATTCCACACATGGGTTGGAATGAAGTTAATGCTATAGAAAGCCCATTATTTAAGGGAATTTCAAATAATTCTGACTTTTATTTTGTTCATAGCTATCACTTTAAAACTGCTAAAGAAAATATAGTTGCAAGTACAATATATTCTTCAGAAATAACTGCTGCAGTTCAGAAAGATAATATTTTTGGAACACAATTTCATCCAGAAAAAAGTCACAATAATGGACAGCTATTAATTAAAAACTTTATTGATTGGTAAGTTATGATTTTATTTCCTGCTATAGATTTAAAAGATGGACAATGTGTTAGACTATCCCAAGGGGACGCAGAGCGAGTAACTTTGTATAATTCAAATCCCTTAAATCAGGCAAAATTTTTTGAAGAACAAGGCATAGAATGGTTACATTGTATAGACCTAGATGGTGCCTTTGATGGAGTTTCTAAAAATTTAAGTTTTATTAATGAAATAGCAAAACAAACTAATTTAAAAATTCAATTTGGTGGAGGTGTAAGAGACGAAGAAAAAGTTAAGCATGTCTTAGACCTTGGTGTATCTAATGTAATTATGGGAACTTCAGCATTTGAAAATACAAAATTATTTACAGATTTAATTATTAAATATCCAAATCAAATTTCTTTGGCGCTTGATATTAAAAACAATAAAGTTTCTACTAAGGGTTGGGTAAAACAAATTGATTTAAATATTGAAGATCTTTTTTCTAATTTAAACACACTACCTTTAAATTCTGTAATTTGTACAGATGTTATGCGCGATGGAATGAAAAAAGGAATAAATATTGAGATGCTAGAAAATGTAATGTTACTATCAAAAGCACCATGTGTGGCTTCTGGAGGAGTTGCAAGAATTGATGACTTGATTAATTTAAAAAATAAAAATTATTCAAATCTGAAAGGTGTCATAACTGGTAAAGCTATTTATGATCAAGAGTTTGAAATAGTGGATGCATTAAGAGTGTTAAGAAAATAATGTTAAAAAAAAGAATTATACCATGCTTGGATGTAAACAACGGAAGAGTTGTAAAAGGTGTAAATTTTATAGATTTAGTAGATGCTGGTGACCCAGTAGAACAGGCCAAATTGTATGGCGCAGAAGGTGCAGACGAATTATGTTTTTTAGATATTACAGCTTCAAGTGATAACAGGCAGATGTTACTGGATAATGTACAAAAAACAGCAGAAAACTGCTTTATTCCATTAACTGTAGGTGGGGGCGTTAGAGTTATAGGCGACATTAAAAACCTACTTCATGCTGGGGCAGATAAGGTCTCTATTAATACTGCAGCTGTGACTAATAGAAAGTTTGTTAGTGAAGCTGCAGAAAAATATGGAACTTCTACAATTGTTATTGCTGTAGATGCAAAAAAAACAACCGACAATACATGGGAGGTATTTACGCATGGTGGTAGAAATGCAACTGGTATAAACGTGATTGATTATTGCCAAGAAGTTGAAAGTTTAGGTGCAGGTGAAATACTTTTAACATCAATGGATAAAGATGGTACCAAATCTGGATTTGATATTAATTTGTTAAAAAATATTACTTCAAAACTTAACGTACCAGTCATTGCATCTGGTGGGGTTGGAACTTTAGAACATTTTGCCGAAGGAATAATTGAGGGAGGTGCAAGCAGTGTTCTTGCGGCTTCAGTCTTTCACTTTGGTGAATTTAAAATAAAAGATGTCAAAAGATATCTTGCTGATAAAAATATACCAGTTAGAATTTAATTATGAAAGGTTATTGGATTGTTAAAGCTAATACTGTTGATGCTGAAAAGCAAAGTAAGTATGCCCCACTTGCTGCAATTGCAGTAGAAAAATATGGTGGCAGATATCTTGTGAGAGGTGGCCAAAATATAACTAAAGAAGGCGTAGAACATGAACGCAACGTTGTTGTTGAATTTCCTTCATATCAAATTGCTCAAGACGCGTATTTAAGTGAAGAATATAGTCTCGCAAAAAGTATTCTTGGTGAGGCAAAAGATAGAATTTTAACAATTGTTGAAGGCACTTAATAATGGAAAATAAAGTGAGTGTTTTAATTCGTTTATTTGAAACAATTGAAAAAAGATCAAATGATGATCCGAGCACCTCTTATACTGCACAGTTATTATCTGATGGAAAAGAAAAGTGCATTGCTAAAGTAAGAGAAGAAGCCCTAGAAACAGTTGAGGCTGCTGAACAAGAAGATATTAGTCAAATTATTTATGAGTCCGCCGACTTAATATATCACTTACTAGTAATGTGGAAAAAATTTAACTTAACACCTGATCAAATTTATTCTGAACTAGAAAATCGGGAAGGAAAAACAGGCATTAGAAAATGAGTTCTTACGACAATCAAAATATATTTGCAAAGATTTTGCGAGGTGAAATACCTTGTGATAAAATTTATGAAGATGACTATGTTTTATCATTTAAAGACATAAGCCCACAAGCACCATCACACATTCTTGTTATTCCAAAAGGGCCATATAAAGATATAAATGATTTTAGTAAAAATGCTAATAATGAAGAACTTATTGGCTTTAATAGAGCAATCTCTATTATTGCAGATCAGTTGAAATTAAGCGAAGAATCAGGTGGCAAAGGGTATCGACTAATTTCTAATGCTGGGAGTGACTCACATCAAGAAGTACCTCATCTACACATACATCTTTTAGCAGGTCGTAAATTAGGTCCAATGTTAATTCCAGAAAAATCTTAATATAGAAACTTATTCTACTACAATGGCTTGAATTTCTAAATAAAATAACCATCTATTTTTCTAATGAAAAAATTTACAGATTTAGAGCTTATTCAGCTTTATAACAAAAATGAAACTTTTCAATCTCTCTATGATATGAAATGCATAGAATTGAACACTGATGCAGGAACAATCAGGTTTGAGTTTAATATAGATAAAAAGTTCTGTAATCCAACTGGTGATGTACAAGGAGGATTATTATCTGGAATGATAGATGACACCATGGCACTTGCATTTATATTTAAATCAAATTTTACTCAACGTCCCCCAACCGTAGAAATTAAAACTAATTTTTTATATCCAACAAAACCTGGCAAAGCTTATGGTTTTGGACGCATTGTCAAAGCTGGAAAGAACTTAGTTTTTCTAGAAGGACATCTTATGCAAGGTGATAAAATTGTCGTGACTGCAACATCAACAGGTGTGATAATGAATATGCCAGGTGCTAGAGTAAATGAATTAAGTAAAAAATAAAAAAAGGAAAAAAATGCAAAATAAACAGTGGATACTAAATGAATTTCCAGTAGGTGAAATTAAAAACAATGATTTAATTCTTAAAGATTCAGACTTAGGTAATATAAATGATGGTGAAGTTTTAATTAGAAATATTTACCTATCTCTAGATCCAGCTAACAGAGGGTGGATGAGTGGCAAAGCATCTTATGTTGATGCAATGCAAATAGGTGATGTGATGAGAGGTGGTACGATAGGTATCATTGAAGATTCTAAAAATGAAAAGTTTAAATCAGGTGATGTTATTCAATATCAAGGTGGATGGCAGGAATACTGTATCAATGATGGTAAGGGCCTAAGAGTAATTCCTCTTAATACGGGTTTACCAATGCCTTCATTTTTAAGTGTTATGGGTATGCCTGGAATAACAGCATACTTTGGTTTACTAGACGTATTAAACCCGAAAGAAAATGAGACTTTAGTTGTTTCTGGTGCAGCAGGTGCCGTAGGCTCAATAGTTTCTCAAATTGCAAAAATCAAAGGTTGCAAGGTTGTAGGTATTGCTGGGACTCAAGAAAAATGTAATTGGCTACTAAATGACTTAAAAGTTGACGGTGTTATCAATTATAAAACTGAAAATTTGAACGCTCGACTTAAAGAACTTTGTCCTGATGGAATTGATATGTATTTTGATAATGTTGGAGGTGAAATTTCTGAAGCTGTAATTAATAGATTCAATATTGGTGGCAGAATGAGTATTTGTGGTCAAATTTCTGGTTATAACAGTGAAACGCTACAACCTGGTCCGCGTAATTGGATCAATATACTTGTTAAGAGACTAAGGGTTCAAGGGTTTATAGTTTTTGACTATCAAGCGAGAGCTGGAGAAGCCTTTGTAGATATGTCAAAATGGATGGCAGAAGGTAAGCTGCAACATAAAAATCACATTGTTGATGGCCTAGAAAATGCCGTTACAAGTCTTAAGATGCTATTCTCAGGAGAGAACAATGGAAAGATGATTGTAAAAATAAGCGAGGAGCCACAAAAATAAATTTAATAACTAACATATATTTATTGGTGTGAAAAAAATTTTAATTTATTCTGGTGCTGACCAAATTGGAGATGGGATTATAAAAATATCTTTTTTGTACTATTTGAGAAAAGAGTTTCCAAATGACAAGATAATTTGGATGAGTAATCTTGGAACTGTTTATAAAAAAGAATTAAACTTTTATATTAAAAACTACATTGATGAAATTTGGGATAATGTAGAATTGAACTTTTTTCCATGGCAAAAAATTTCTAATAACTATCCTCTAGAAGAAGAAAATTTTGATTTAATAATAGATACAAGAAGACTAATAAAAGAAACATTAATTCTAAAAAGGATAAAAACTAAACATTTTATATCAAGTTGTTCAAATTGGTTTTTTTCAACAATTAGACCAAAAGAAAAAAAAAGAATTAAACAATATTATCTTAATGAGTTATTAGAGCTCATAAGTTTGTATACAGGAAATAAGATAGTAAATAATTTTGTTATAGAAATTCCTGAATTTTTAGAAAAAAAACTAAGTACATGTTTTTTAAATGACACTAAATATATCGGTTTTGCACCTGGTGCAGGCCTAGAAAAAAAAATATGGAATATAGAAAATTATATTAATTTAGCAAAATATTTTCAGAAAAAAAATCATAAAATTGTTTTTTTCCTAGGCCCATTGGAACAAAAATTAAAACAGAAGTTAAACAAAAGTATCAAAGAAATTATTTACCCTGAAGATATATTTAATGAATTAAGTGGCATTCAGGTTGTTATGGGAAGTACTAAATTTCTTGATTGTGTGATAACTAATGATAGTGGAACCTCTCACATGCTTTCAACTAATCTTTGTCATGTAATTAAACTTTTTGGCAAGAGTAATGGCAAAAAATTTACACCAAAACATTTGGATAAAATACATAGTATTTCAGCTAATAGTTCTGCAAGCGAAGATATAAATAGTATTTCTTTAGAGCAGGTAATAAAAAAAGTTGAGTCAATTATCTTGACTAAAGCCTAGCACCAAATTTTTGAATTATCAAAGAAGCTAATCTAACTCCTTCTTTTCCACATGACCTTAAGTTTTGAGATCTTATGTATTCACTAAGAAAGCCAGCAGCAAATAAGTCCCCAGCACCAGTTGTATCAACTAAATTCGAAATCATTTCTGGCTCAGTATCAATAACTTCAGATTTATAAATAACTTTTGCACCTTTATTACCAAGAGTTATGGCAAATATTTTTTTTGTTTTCTGACATTTTTGTATGGCATTATTTATGTCATCTGTCTCATAAAGACTTTTTATCTCTGCTTCATTAGCAAAGATAATATCTGCTGAATTATTTATCAAATCTAAAAACTTATTTCTAAAACGACTTACACAAAAAGCATCTGAAATGCTAAATGCGACCATTGTTTGAGACTCTTTTGCTGCAATGATAGATTTCTGTATTGCCTTTTGTGCATTTTCTAAATCCCATAGGTATCCTTCTAAATATATAATAGATGAATTTTTTATTAGATTTGTATCAATATCTTTTTCACTTAACTCTTGAGATATTCCAAGATAAGTATTCATTGTTCTTTCTGCATCAGAAGTAACTAATATAGCACATCGTGCTGTATGTTTATCAATTGATGTTTTGGTAATTTTAAAGCCCACTTTTTCCTTTTTTAAACCTGCAGCAAATTCTATTCCCAATTTATCATTATTTACTTTACCAATGAATGCCACTCTAAGACCTTGTTGTGACATACAAACAATTGAATTAGCAACAGAGCCACCGGAAATAGTTTTAGTAATCTTAATTTCATTACTAATTTTATTGGCAACATCATACTCAACTAAAGACATGGTACCTTTTATAATATTATTTTCTTTTAAATAATTTTCATCTACCTCACTTATTAGATCAACAATGGCATTGCCAACACCAACTACATCATAATCTTTATTAGAGTTTATTTTTTGTATTACCATTTTTCTATCCAAGGTCTTAAATCCATTTCATGTGTCCAAGCATTACGTGGCTGTTGATGTAGCCACAAATAGTTTTTTGCAATATCTGATGGATTCATTAAACCATCAAGCTCTTTTTTCTCTTTATAGAAATCAGAAAACAACTCTTTAATCCAGGGCGTATCTATTGCACCATCTATTATGATATGTGCAACATGAATTCCTTGTGGCCCTAGTTCTCTAGCCATACTTTGAGCTAATGCTCTTTTAGCATGTTTTGCACCAGAAAAGGCTGAGTAACCATTGCCTCCCCTGAGACTCGCTGTTGCGCCAGTAAAGATTATTGTACCTCTTTTTTTTGGAAGCATATATTTAGCAACTTCTCTTCCCATTAAAAAAGCACCAAAAGTAGCCATTTCCCATGTTTTGTAATATTTTTTAGAAGTTGTTTTGGTAATATCAAATTTTATATTTCCACCAACATTATAAATTGCTACCTCTATAGAACCAATGTCATTTTCAATTTTTTTTATAAATTCAATTAAATCACCCTCTTTTCTTGCATCTAATGAATAGCCATAAAAAATTCCACCACTATCTTCAATATTTTTTTTTAAAACTTCTAATTTACTGCCATCACGTCTTGCTGCTACAACAGTATAACTATTTTCGGCAAAACACTTTGCTATAGCACTGCCTAAGTTATCTCCAGCACCAATAATTAAAGCAACTTTATTTTCCATAATTCTTTTTATTATAACTACAATAATCTATCAGGTTACATTCAGCACATAAAGGGGATTGAGCCTTACATGTATAACGTCCAAACATAATTAACCAGTGATGAGCATTCATTAAATATTTTGATGGAATATTTTTATACAATTTTTTTTCTACTTCTTCTGGAGTTTTACCAGTACCTATTCCAAGTCTATTTGAGACTCTAAAAACATGCGTATCCACAGCAATTGTTGGTTGTTTAAAAACTACATTTAAAACAACATTTGCCGTTTTTCGGCCTACGCCTGGCAACGCTATAAGTTTTTCCATTGTGTTTGGTATTTTCGAATTATATTGATCAATTAATATTTTTGAGAGTGCAATCACATTTTTTGCCTTATTTCTATATAGCCCAATAGTTTTGATATGCTCTATCAGTTTTTTCTCACCAAGATCGAGCATTTGTAATGGGTTATCTACCTTTTTAAATAAATTTTGAGTAGCTTTATTTACACCAACATCTGTTGATTGTGCAGATAATACAACAGCTACTAATAGCGTATAGGCATTTGTATAAACTAAATCAGTTTCAATTTGAAGTTTTTTTTGTTTTAGTTTTTGGAAAATTTTATTTGTTTTCGCTTGTATGTTCATTGACAATTTCTAATCACTTAAAACATTTAACATAGAATAAAGGCCAGGTTTTTGTTTTATACCCCATTTAGCAGCTTGAATAGCACCTGTTGCAAAAATTCCACGATCTAAAGCCTTATGATTCAATTCTATAATTTCATCCTTTGATGAAAAAATAACTTTATGATCACCAACTACTTTGCCTTTTCTATAAGAATTGAATAATATTTTATCTTGCTGTGTTTTTTTTCTAGATCCAACTTTTCCAATTACTTTTATTTTTTCCAAGTTCTTTCTTTTAGAAGTAGCGATAGACTGACCAAGCATTAATGCTGTTCCAGATGGAGCATCTAATTTATTCTTATGGTGTGTTTCCAACACTTCTATATTGAAACTATCATTAAAAAGACTTGCAGCTTTGCTAATGACCTGTTGAAGTATATTAATACCCATACTCATATTGCCTGATTTTATTATAATTGCTTTTTTTGCAGCTTCATATATTTTCTTTTCTTGGGCTTTAGTAAATCCTGTAGTTCCTATAATATGTACAATTTTAGACTTTACTGAAAGTTTAATGTGCTCCATGGTTGCTTTAGGCAAAGTAAAGTCAATAACAACATCTGATTTTGCAAAGAGAGAAACAGCACTATTTGTAATCTTAAGATTGGTTTTCCTAATTTTTAAAATCTTGCTAAGATCTGCACCTATAAATTTATTATTAGGAGCTTCTGTGGCGCCAATTAACTTAAAAGATTTATCAGATATAATTTTTTTTATAATTATTTGACCCATACGTCCAGTAGCGCCTGTAACAATAATTTTAATTGGTTTCATGGTATGTAGAATAAATGAATTCTATGAAATTGGTATGAAATATTACTTTTTAGATTTCCAAAAATCATTAGCCTTCTTTAAATAGGCAGTTTTAAGAGGGGTTTCCGAATCTGAGGATAATTCTTGAAAAGATTGCATAAGCTCTATTTGTTTTTTATTTAATTTTATAGGCGTCTCTAGCTTTGCTTGAACATACAAATCCGCAACCTTCCCACCTCTAACACTTGGCATGCCTTTTGATTTAAGTCTAAATTGATCACCAGATTGTGTTCCAGAAGGAATTTTTAGCCTAGCTTTACCACCATCGATAGTTGGAACATCTATAGTACCGCCAATTGTTGCATCAATTATTGACACAGGAACTTCTGAAAATAAATTATCATCTTCTCGAATAAATAAATTATGTCTTTTCACAGATACAAATATGTATAAGTCACCTTGTTGGCCACCATTAATTCCAGCCTCACCTTCTCCGGTGAGTCGTATTCTTGAACCCTCATCAACACCTTTAGGAATGTTAACCATTAAAGATTTATTTTTTTGAACTCGTCCAGCACCCCTACAAGGTTTGCAAGGATCTGAAATTATAGTGCCCTTACCGCGACACTGTGGACAGCCTTGTTGTACTGAAAAAAAACCTTGTTGAGAACGAACTTGGCCACGGCCATTACACATAGGACAAGATGAAGGAGAGCTCCCTTTGTTTGCACCAGATCCACTACAATCTCCACACTTTACTTGTGTAGGAATATCAATTTTTAGTTTTTTACCACCAAATGCATCTTCAAGAGTTATAGAGGCTTCATATTGTAAATCAGATCCACGATTGTTAGTTCTTCCTCCACCGCCACTAAACGGGGATGAGTCATTAAAGAAATTAGAAAATATATCTTCAAATGAAAAACTAGAAGAGTCAAAGCCACCCCCCGCATTTCCATCTACTCCAGCATGACCAAATTGATCGTAGGCACCTCTTTTTTCTTTATCAGAAAGTATGCCGTATGCTTCACTAGCTTCTTTAAACTTTTTTTCAGCCTCAGGATTATTCGGATTCTGATCTGGGTGATATTGTTTTGCTAACTTATAATAAGCTTTTTTTAATTCAGTATCATTTGCAGATTTATTTACACTTAATATTTCGTAGTAATCTCTTTTAGACATTGGCCGCCCTCAATTAAAATATTTAGGCTTGCTTAGTATCTTCGTTTACTTCCTCAAAATCAGCATCAACAATATTCTCATCTTTAGGTTGTTCACTGTCTTGATCAGGTGCCGCAGCTCCTCCAGCAGCAGCCTGCTGCTCTTTATACATTGCCTCACCCAATTTCATAGAAGATTGCGTTAGAGCCTCTAGGGCAGGTTTAATTTTTTCTAGATCTTCACTAGTTAAAGCATCTTTTAAAGATTGAACATCTTTTTCAATTGCTGTTTTTTCATCTTCAGTAACTTTGTCGCCAAATTCAGTAAGATTTTTTTCAGCAGAATGGATCATGGTATCCGCTTGATTTTTTGCATCAACTAATTCTCGTTTTTTCTTATCAGATTCTGCATTGGCCTCAGCATCTTTAACCATTTTTTCAATATCCTCATCACTTAAACCACCTGATGCTTGAATAGTAATTTGTTGTTCCTTACCAGTTCCTTTATCTTTAGCTGAAACATTTACAATGCCATTGGCATCGATATCAAAAGTTACTTCAATTTGTGGAGTACCTCTTGATGCTGGAGGAATACCATCTAAATTAAAGTCACCTAATTGTTTATTATCAGCAGCCATCTCGCGTTCACCTTGAACAACCCTAATAGTAACTGCAGATTGATTATCTTCTGCCGTTGAAAAAGTCTGACTTTTTTTGGTAG
Source organism: Pelagibacteraceae bacterium AG-422-B15 (assembly GCA_905182345.1). Taxonomy (GTDB): domain Bacteria; phylum Pseudomonadota; class Alphaproteobacteria; order Pelagibacterales; family AG-422-B15; genus CACCCN01. The sequence goes on along the minus strand of CAJJBG010000018.1, from coordinate 33,381 downwards.
GAATTGTAGTATTTTTATCAATTAATTTAGTTGCAACACCACCTAACGTTTCAATCCCAAGAGACAAAGGGGTTACGTCAAGAAGAAGTACGTCCTTTACATCACCTTGAAGAATTCCTGCTTGAATGGCAGCACCCATTGCTACAACTTCGTCAGGATTAACGCCTTTATTAGGTTCTTTTCCAAAGAAATTTTTAACAGTTTCAATAACTTTTGGCATTCTAGTCATACCACCCACAAGGACTATTTCATCAATTTCACCAGCGCTTAAGCCAGCATCTTTTAGAGCAGCTTCACACGGATCAATTGTTTTTTGAACTAAATCTTCTACTAGTGATTCCAATTTTGCCCGAGTAATTGTTAAAGTAAGGTGCTTAGGGCCTGATTGGTCAGCAGTTATAAATGGAAGATTAACTTCAGTTTGCGGAGTTGAAGACAATTCAATTTTAGCTTTTTCAGCTGCCTCCCTTAATCTTTGCAAAGCAAGCTTATCTTTTTTTAGATCAATACCATTTTCTTTTTTAAACTCATCAGCAAGATAGTTAACTAAGCGAATATCAAAATCTTCACCGCCTAAAAAAGTGTCTCCATTTGTGGACTTAACTTCAAAAACTCCATCACCAATTTCTAAAATAGACACATCAAATGTTCCACCACCTAAATCGTAAACAGCAATAGTTTTGCCTTCTTTTTTATCTAAACCGTATGCTAAAGCAGCTGCGGTAGGCTCATTAACAATACGCTCAACTTCTAAACCTGCTATTTTACCAGCATCCTTAGTTGCTTGTCTTTGAGAGTCATTAAAATAAGCTGGAACAGTGATAACTGCTTTTTCAACTTTTTCACCTAAATATCTTTCAGCATCTTCTTTTAATTTTGTTAAAATAAAAGCCGATATCTGAGAGGGAGAATATTTCTCACCAGCAGCCTCAACCCAAGCATCTCCACTATCAGCCTTAACAATCTTATACGGAACCATTTCGATATCTTTTTGAACAGTTGGATCGTCAAAAGATCTACCAATCAATCTTTTAATGGCAAATAAAGTATTTTCTGGATTGGTTACAGCTTGTCTTTTAGCAGGCTGACCTACAACTTTTTCACCATTTTTACCAAAACCTACAATAGATGGGGTTGTTCTTGATCCTTCAGAATTTTCAATTACTTTAGAATTCTTACCATCCATTATTGAAACACAACAGTTTGTTGTACCCAAATCTATACCTATAACTTTTGACATTTTATCTCTCTCTTTTAAATATTTGATTTATATATAGTTAGTGGACTGCTAATCTACAAGTCCCCCAGATTAACTTTTTGTTTTTTTTAAATAAGTGCTTTTTGCTTTAAAAGCTGGATTATTTAGCAGATTTCTTTGAAACACCAACTAACGCAGGCCTTAAAAGACGATCTTCTATTTTAAAGCCATCCTGAACTACTTGAAGAATCATTCCCTCATCAACCTCATCATTGTCAATTTCAAACATTGCTTGATGCACATTAGGGTCAAACTTACTATCTAATGAAACTATTTTGCTAATTTTAAATTTTTCGAAGATAAAATTAAGTTGTTTTTCAGTAAGTTGGACACCTTCAATAAAATTTTTGGTATTACTGTCAATATTACTATTGTCTTGATCAATTTTACTACTAACCTCCATTGCTCTTTGAAGATTATCTAGTACAGAAAGCATTTCTTTAGCAAAATTAGACATCACATATGAGCTTAAGTCGTCTTTTTCTTTTTCATGTCTTCGACGTGTATTTTCATTATCAGCTAAAGATCTTAATAGTTGATTCTTTAATTCATTAATTTCATCAACCCCTAAGGGAGCTTCATCTATTTCAGGCTGTTCACCTTCAAGCTCTAACTCATCATTTTGTAAATCTTTATTTTCAAGATCTTGAGTATCATCGGGTTTATTTTTTTTTATCATATATCTAATTTTCTAATATTTTATATTCATGTAATGATCTATATTCTTTTCGTCAATACCTGCGTAATATAAAAATAAAGGAAAAAATATGAGAAAAAGTAGAAATGTAAATGAATTAAGAAAAATTGAATTAATTCCTAATTTTTCTCAATATGCAGAAGGTTCTTGCTTAGTAAAATTTGGTGACACCCATGTGTTATGTAATGCATCTTTAGATAGATCAGTTCCACGATGGTTAAAAGGTCAAAATAAAGGATGGGTTACAGCAGAATATGGAATGTTACCTCGAGCAACGCATGAGCGTGTTTCAAGGGAAGCAAAAAAAGGTCAGCAAACTGGTAGAACACAAGAAATCCAAAGATTGATTGGGCGATCGCTGCGTGCAATTGTTGACCCTTCTTTATTTACTGAAATGCAGATCTTAGTTGACTGTGATGTTTTACAAGCTGACGGTGGTACCCGAACCGCTGCTATTTCTGGTGCTTTTGTTGCCCTACACCATTGCTTTGAATCTATGATCAAAGAAAAAATTATTAGAAAGAATCCAATAATAGAAAATTTAGCTGCCATTAGCTGTGGAGTAATAGCAAATGATTGTTATTTAGATCTAGACTATATTGAAGATCAGTCAGCTGATGTGGATGCAAACTTTGTAATAACAGACAGTCAAAAACTAGTAGAAATACAACTTACGTCTGAAGGTAAGATTTGTGAAGAGCAGCATTTTTCTAAATTGTTAGATTTAGCAAAACTAGGAATTGCAGAGATTATTAATGCACAAAAAAAGGTTATGTAATTTAATAGCTTTATGAAAACTAAATTAGTAATTGCTACACACAATAAAGGTAAAATTTCTGAAATTAAAAATCTTTTAAAACCTTTTAAGCTAAATATTTTTTCTGCAACAGACTTTGATATATCTGCACCAAAAGAAACTGGGAAAACATTTATTGAAAATTCAATTATTAAAGCCAAAGCTGTCTCAAAAAAATCAGGTCATATCGCATTGGCAGATGATAGTGGTCTTTGTATTAATGCTTTGAATGGTAGTCCTGGAATTTTATCTGCTAGGTGGGCAGGTAAATCAAAAAATTTTACTATTGCTATCCATAAAATAGAAAAAGAATTATTGAAAGTTTCTGCAACATCCAAAAGAAGTAGAAGGGCACATTTTTGTTGTGCTTTAAGTTTAGCTTACCCAACAGGAAGAATTCTTTCTTTTGAAGGTAAGGTTTATGGTCATTTAAATTTTCCAGCAGTGGGCAATAATGGTTTTGGTTATGATCCAATATTTATACCCGATGGCTACAAAAAAACATTTGGTGAAATGAATTTTTTATATAAAGAACGAATAAGCCATAGACAAATTGCATTTAATAAACTTAAAAATTATTTAATTAAAATTTAAGTCTGCTTTTTGTATTACATTTATTTTTTCATTTCTAATTTGGTATATAGTCAAGGAGCGTTCAATATTTCCATCTGCCTTAAATCTAAACAAGCCCTTACTGCCTATAAAGCCAGTCTTATTAACAAGATTATCAAAAGAAGGTTTTTGATTATTTAATTGCATAGCAGAAATTAATCCAACTAAATCATAAGCAAGTGATGCAATTTTGTGTGGCTTATTGTTAAAAGTATTAAAATAGCTAGATCTAAAGAATTCATAATTAATATGTTCAGTATCAGGAAACACTCCTTTTTCTAAAGCAGGCTCTTTTGCGGCTATATTATTAGACCACAACGAATTGCCTAAATATAAAACTTCTTTTGGATCAACATCGTAGTAAGGAAGAACAGATGTTATCATTGATAAATGTTTAATGCTTTCAACACCAATATATAAACTCTCAAAATCAAGTTCACCAAGCGTATCTTTGTTTTTTAATGAGTCATATTCTTTTAAAGCAGCTGGTGATCCATTTTCTTTGAGTTCATCTAGCTTATCACTAAGTTTAATTTTTCTTGAATCGTAGTTAGCAATTATTTTTGAAACTTGATAAAAATCAGGGTCTGCCGGTTCATAAAAAACAATTTTACTTACTTCTCCATTATTAATCTTTAATAAATTTTCAATAAGCTTTTTAGATCTTTTTCCATAATTATTGTTAGGAAGTATGATTGCAAATTTCCTCTTACCTTTTGATAATGCGTATCTAAATATCTCCACAATTTCATTTTCTGGAGTTGTTCCTGATATAAATGTATTTTTATTTTTAATTTCAGTATTGTTTGAAAACGTAATCATAATTTTTTCTTCATCAATACTAAGTGGAGAAATTAACTTTATGTTATCGGTAAATACTGGTCCAAGTATAATATCAACATTTTCATTAATTAACTCATAGTATGATCTAATAATATTCTTATTAATACTTTGAGTATCTTTAATAATCAATTTTATATCTTTATTCTGTGTCTTCGCTAATGATAATTGGGCTGCACGAAGTAGAGATTTACCAACTGTTGAATTTTCACCACTCAATGGCAATAATAAGCCAACTTTAATACTTGGAAGACTACTGTTAATTTTTGCTTTTATAACACCAATTTCATTATCTTGTTTCTGAATTTGATTTATTCTATTATTTTGATTAGGCATTGTCTCACATCCATAAAAGAAAAATGGCAGAATAAACAATATAATAATGTTATAATTAAAAAAAATATTAATAAATAACCTTATGGATCTTAACATAAATACTAATACCATTATTGATCAATTAAATAAAAATAATTTTCTGCCTGGACTGTATGTCGTTTCAACTCCCATTGGAAATTTAGCAGATATATCAATTCGTTCATTATCAATTTTATCTTTATCTTCTCTCATACTGTGTGAGGATACGAGGACAAGTAAAAAATTAACAATTAAATATGGCATAAAATCAACTTTAAAATCATTTCATAAATTTAATTCTACAAGAGAAATTCCTGGCATACTAAGTAAACTTAAAGATGGCTTAACAATATCTTTAATATCTGATGCAGGAACCCCTTTAATATCTGATCCTGGTGAGGAATTGGTTAAAAAATGTATAGAAGAAAATATACCAATCTACTCTATACCAGGGGCCTCTGCTGTATTAGGTAGTATTGTTGTTTCAGGTATAGACAATAGTAGCTTTACTTTTCTAGGGTTTGCTCCTCAGACCAACAAACTAAAAGAAGCTTTTTTTGAGAGAATAGAGTACTCAAAGGAAACTATAGTATTTTTTGAATCACCCAAACGTCTTAAAAAGTGTTTAAAAAATTTAATTGACCATTTTCCTAATCGTAAAATTGCCATAATTAGAGAGTTAACTAAAAAAAATGAAGAAATTGTAAGGGGAATACCTAAAGAGGTTTATTTTGAGTTTAATTCAAGGGAAAGTATTAAAGGTGAAATTACCGTTATAATAGAATGTGGATCATTAGATAAAAAAAGTATATTTAATAAAGAAGAAATAATAGCATTAATAAATTTATATAAAGAAAACAAAAAAGATAAAGAAATTGTCAAATTATTGTCTGAAAAACTTAATTTACCTAAAAGAAATATATATCAATTAGTAATTGATAATAAATAATAAAATTATGAAAAATATTATATTTATTCCAGTGAAAATATTAATAGTAATATTTTTTTTATCCGTCATCACTTCTGCCTGTCAATCAATATATTTAGCTAGCACCTCACAAGCATTATTAGTTAACAAACAAGAAAGATCATTTAATAATTATGTTGAAGATACAATTATTTTAGCTCAATTAAAAAATAGTTATTTTAGTACAAACGAAAAAATATTTTTTAATGTTGGAGTTGAAGTAAATGAGGGACGTGTTTTGCTAACTGGAGGAGTAGAGCAAATTGATATACGCATTGAGGCAACTAAATTAGCATGGGGGATTGAGGGCGTTAGAGAAGTTATTAATGAAATTCAAATTAGTAATAATGAAGGAATTCTTAATTATGCTGATGATTTGGTCATGAAAACTAAAATAAAAGGCAAGCTACTATTTAATAAAGAAATTTTAAATTTAAACTACTCGGTTGAAGTTGTTAATGGCATTGTTTATTTAATTGGCATAGCACAAAATCAAGGAGAATTAACAGCTGTTATTGATGTATGTAAAGAAACGTATGGTGTTCTAGATGTAATCGAATACGTTAGATTGAAAAGTGAAGTAAATTACAATTGATTATGAGTGTAGCATTTCAAATGGATAGTCTATCTAAAATAAACTTTAAAACAGATAGTACAATTTCATTAATAATTGAATCGCAATTTAGAGGTAATACTAATTATATTTATTCACCAGACAGTATGTTCATTGAAAATAATGAGGCATTTGCAGTTGCTCAAATAATTAAGTTTAATAAAAATAATGATAATGATTACAAGTGTACTGTAAGCAAGATTATTAAATTATCAAACATGAAGACTATATTTATAAGGCAAGATCCACCATATAATATGGCATACATTACTTCATTGCATATTCTAGAATTAGTAGACTCAAAAAAAACACAGATTATTAATGACCCAGCAGGTATAAGAAATTCTCCAGAAAAAATCTTAATTTTTAAATTTCCAAAACTTATACCACCTACTATTGTCACTAGATCAAAAAATCAAATTATTCAATTTCTAGAAAAATATAATAAAGCAGTTATAAAACCTCTTTATGGTAACGGTGGCGATAGTGTTTTTTTAATTTCAAAAAAAGATCTTAATTTAAATCAAATTATTGAATCCTTTTTAACCTCTGATAAAGAGCAATTTATAGTTCAAAAATATCTTGCAGAAATTACTAATGGAGATAAGAGAATCATTCTTGTTGATGGGAAACCTGTTGGCGCTATTGCTAGGGTACCTGGGAAAAATGACATACGATCAAATATTCATGTTGGAGGCACTGCAAAAAAAACATCAATTTCAAAATCTGATAAAATTATATGTGATGCAATTGGGCCAGAACTAAAAAAACGAAAACTTTTTTTTGTTGGCATAGATATAATTGGGAAATATCTAACTGAAATAAATGTAACATCACCTACTTGTATTAAGGAAATTAAAAAATTCTCAAAAATTGATATTGCAAAAATTATTTGGGATAAATTAAATTAATTTATTTGTTTAAAGCAAGCCAGCGCAGCTAGATTAACCATATCAGCAACACTTGCGCTTAATGGAGCTATCTGAACAGATTCATTGAACCCAACTAAATATGGTCCAACAAGATCACCGCCACCTAACTCTTGTAATAATTTTGTTGAAATACTAGCACTGTGAATTGCTGGCATGATAAGTAAGTTTGCGGGTTCTGATAACTTACAAAACGGGTATAGAGCTAATAAATTTTCATTTAAAGCAACATTAGCAGCCATTTCACCATCATACTCAAAGTCAAGATTTCTTGTATTTAATATCTTTATCGCGTCTCTTATATAGGCGGAGCGTTCTGTAAAAGGTTTACCAAAATTAGAGTAGGATAATAATGCAGCAGTAGGCTTAATATTAAAAATTTCTTTAACAACTTTAGCGCTTTGCTCTGTTATGTCGGCAAGTTCTGCACCATTTGGCATATCATGCACATTAGTGTCGGCAACAAATATTGTTCGACCGTTACATATCATAACTGTAAGACCTAGAATTCTTTTATTCGGTATAGGGTCTAAAACATATTCAACACTTTCAAGAGTTACAGCATAACTTCTTGTTAATCCGCATATCATTGCGTCAGCTTCTTTTAATGAAACCATACATGCACCAAAAACATTTCTTTCTTTAATCAATAAATCTAAACAGTCTTCTCGTAAAAACCCTTTTCTTTGTAGTCTATTATAAATATGATCTGCATACCGTTCATGCGTATTTTTATTTCTAGTATTATGGATCTCCATTTGATCAAAAAAATCTAAACCAATTTCCTTCATCTTACTTTTAATTATTTCTTCTCTACCAATCAATATTGGAGTACCCATTTTATTGTTATAAAAAATTACCGCAGCACGAATCATATCTTCTTCTTCCCCTTCGGCAAAAACAACTCTCTTAGGGTTTTCTTTTATACCTTGAAATATATTTTGTAATAATCCAGCAGAAGGATTCAATCTTGCAGCAAGCTCAGCAGCATAGGTTTCTGTATCTACGATGGCTTTTCTAGCCACACCTGTTTCCATTGCTGCTATTGCAACAGCCAAAGGAACCTTTGATATAAGTCTTGGGTCAAAAGGAGATGGGATTATATAGTCAGCTCCATATTGTGGTCTTTTTCCTGGATATGCATTAGCAACTTCATCTGGAACATCTTCTTTAGCTAGTGATGCAATCGCTTCTGCAGCGGCTATTTTCATTTCAATATTAATTGTAGTAGCTCTTACATCTAAGGCTCCTCTAAAAATATATGGAAAACCAAGAACATTATTAACTTGGTTAGGATAATCTGATCGACCGGTAGCAACAATAGCATCTGGTCTTACTTCTTTTACAAGTTCAGGTAGTATTTCTGGCTCAGGATTTGCCATTGCAAAAATGATAGGTTTTTCGTTCATTGACTTAATCATTTTTTGGCTCACTATATTAGCAACAGAAAGTCCTAAAAATATATCTGCACCAACTAACGCTTCTTCTAATGTGCGCAGATCTGTTTTAATAGCGTGTGCAGATTTCCATTGATTAATATTTTCTTTTCTATCTTTATGAATTACACCCTTGGTGTCACATAAGATAGCATTACCATTTGGTAAGCCCATTGCTTTTAAAAGTTCTAGACAAGCAATGCCAGCTGCACCAGCACCATTAACAACAACTTTTACATCTGATATTTTTTTCCCGGTTATATCTAGCGCATTAATTATTCCAGCTGTTGATATTATTGCCGTACCATGTTGGTCATCATGAAAAACAGGAATATCCATTTGTTCTTTAAGAGCATCTTCAATAATAAAACATTCAGGCGCCTTTATGTCCTCTAAATTGATTCCACCAAACGAAGGCCCAAGATACTTAACAGAATTTATAAACTCATCAGTATTCTCAGTGTCAATTTCTAAATCAATAGAATCAATATCTGAAAATCGTTTAAATAAAACAGCCTTTCCTTCCATAACTGGTTTAGCTGCTGCAGCACCTAGGTTACCTAAACCAAGAATGGCCGTACCATTTGTAATTACTGCAACAAGGTTACCTTTTATAGTATAGTCATAAATTGAATCTGGATTTTCAGCTATTTCTCTAACAGGTGCAGCAACACCTGGAGAGTAAGCCAAAGAAAGATCTCTTTGAGTAGATAAAGGTTTAGTTGGTCTAATTTCTATTTTTCCAGGTTTACCACTCGAATGAAATTGTAATGCCTCTAAATCACTAAAATGCTGTGAATCTTTATTTTTTGTCATAATAATTATTGTTGATACTTATTTATATAGGTTTTTTTATGCTATTCAAATTCAAAAACCTATATAATGCTAAAATGTTAAAATTTAAAATAAAATGAATATTTTAAAGTCTTCAGCAATATATTCATTTTTCACATTTGTCAGTAGAATATTTGGTTTCATAAGAGATATCATATTTGCCAATTTCCTAGGAACAGGTCTAATAGCTGATGTATTTTATCTAGCATTTAGATTGCCAAACACATTTAGAAGAATTTTCTCAGAAGGTGCATTTAACTCTTCATTTATACCAATATACTCAAAATTAATTAATCAAACAGATATAAGGAATGCCAATATATTTGCTGGAAATGTTTTTTTAATTTTATTATTTTTAACAAGCATTATTGTAATTATTGCTGAAATATTTATGCCAACATTTGTTAGTATTTTTGCTCCAGGCTTTACTCGAGATGTAGAAAAACTTGATAGTCTTGTAGTAGCATCAAGAATTATTTTCCCATTCCTTATTCTTATAACTATGTGTTCTATATTTACATCAATATTAAATGCACACAGTAAGTTTGCGCTCTCGGCATCATTACCAATTCTATTGAATATAGTTTTAAGCTCATCAGTTCTTTTTGCTTACTATGCTAAATATAATATACTATTGAGCTTATCTTATGGAGTAATTATTTCTGGAATTCTCCAATTAATTTTACTATTTTTTTCTGTTAAAAAAAATAAAATTAAAATTTTTTTTTTTAAGTCATTTTATATTAATGGGTTAAAAAAGTTTTTCAGATTATTTGTTCCTAGTATTTTTTCATCAGGATTGCTACAGATTAATATTTTAATAGGAACTATCATTGCATCATATCAATCCGGTGCAGTTTCATACTTATATTACGCAGATCGTATTTACCAATTACCACTTGCTCTTATTGGAATTGCTTTGGGCATTACACTTTTACCAAATATATCTAAACAAATAAAATATAGCTCAACAGATGAAGTATTTTTTACAATAGAGAAAACAATAATATTTGCTCTACTCTTAGCAATTCCATCTTCTGTAGCATTATATTTTCTTCCGAATATAATAATAGAAATACTCTTTCAGCGTGGAAGTTTTGATGTACTATCAACAAGCTCTAGTGCTCTAGCCTTAAAATATTTTGCATTAGGCCTCACAGCATTTATCTTAACAAAAATATTAACGCCTATATATTTTGCTAACGAAAAACCAAAACCACCTTTAATATTTGCAATTATTACAGTACTGACAAATACAGTTTTAAGTATCATTTTGTTTAATGATTATGGTTACTTGGGAATAGCAATTGCAACTTCAATTTCAAGTTGGCTTAATGTAATTTTATTATATGTTCATCTGTCAGCAGCTAAGCTTTTTAGTCATAGTAAAAAAGCAATAGCGCCTATAATAGTTATAGTAATTTCATCATCCTTATTAGGAATAGCCTTATTTATTTTTGAAGATTTTTATTACAGTTTGGATATTTCAAGTTTTTTTATTAAAGTTAGCTTATTAGTTTTGATAATAGTCATTTCTATTTTTACTTATTTTGTATTAATTTCTATTTATAAACCTTTTACATATGCTAGTTTAAAGAAGGAGTTTTTAAAGAATGAATAAGAATGTAGTTTTATCAGGTGTACAGCCTACAGGAGACCTTCACCTTGGCAACTACTTAGGTGCAATCAAAAATTTTGCAGTAATGCAAAATGAAAATGACAGTTTATTTTGTGTAGTAGACTTACATGCAATTACTGTTTTTCAAGACCCAAAAGAGTTACGAAATAATACTTATGAAGTTATAGCGGCATATCTAGCTTGTGGAATTAATCACCAAAAAAGTACAATTTTTAATCAAAGTCAAGTTTCAGGGCATGCAGAGTTGGCATGGATTTTAAATTGTATTTGTAGAATGGGATGGTTAAATCGAATGACACAGTTTAAAGAGAAATCAGGAAAAAATTCTGAAAATGTTAGTTCAGGTTTGTTTACTTACCCTACATTAATGGCTGCAGATATTCTTTTATATAAAGCGACACATGTACCTGTAGGAAGTGATCAAAAACAACATCTAGAATTAACGCGAGATATTGCTCAAAAATTTAATAATGATTATAATTCACCAAATTTTTTCCCATTACCTGAACCGTTTATTGAAAAAGAAATTTCACGCGTAATGTCTTTAAGAGATGGAAATTCTAAAATGAGTAAATCAGATGTATCTGAATATTCAAGAATTAACTTAAAAGATGATGCTGATACGATATTAAAAAAAATAAAAAAATCTAAAACCGCAGATACAAATATGCCTGCATCAATGGAAGAAATTAATTTAATGCCGGAAGTAAATAATCTATTAAATATCTTTTCTGGAGTTACTGATAAAACTAAAAATGAATTAATTATGTATTATGAAGGTCAAAACTTTTCTAATTTCAAAAAAGATTTATCAGATGCATTAATTGAAAAGATCACACCTATTGGAAATGAAATTAAAAAACTAATGAGTGATAGAGATAATTTAAATCAAATAATGGCTGAAGGCGTTGCAAAAGCAAGGATAAAATCTGAAATAGTTTTAAATGAAATATATGATATAGTTGGCTTTGTAAAACAATGAAACACCGGTCAAAATTTTTAGTTATTGTAGATGAATCTACTGAAGTAAGTGTCGCAATTCAATTTGCTTCAAAGCGTGCCTCTAGTACAAAAGGTGGATTAGTTTTACTAAGTGTTGTTGAATATGCTGACACACAACACTGGAAATCTGTAGAAGATATTATTCAACAGGAAGCGCGTGATAGTGCAGAAAAAAAATTGCAAGAATGGTCAAAAATTGCTTATGACTTATCTGGTCAAACACCTGAACTTGTTGTTAAAGAAGGTGTTATTAGTGAGAAGATAATAGAATTTTTAGAAGAAGACGATCAAATTAGATTTTTAGTACTTGCTGCATCTAAAGGTGATAACCCTGGCCCTCTAGTCACCTTACTTGCAGGTCAAAAATCTGGTAAATTACCAATACCAATTGTTGTGATTCCTGAAGACTTATCTAGTGAACAAATTGAAGATTTAGCATCTAGAGCTCAATAAAACTATTTATATAATACAATAAGTTAAGATTTTTCTTAGTCTATTTGTTCTAATTTAATGATTTATATATATACATCAGAAAAAGATATTTAATTATGTTTATACAAACAGAATCCACACCAAACCCAAATTCATTAAAGTTTATTTTAGAGCATGAATTTATGAAAGATAAAACTTTTGAATTTAATACTATTGAGGATTGTGAAAGCTCAGATTTAGCCGCTGACCTATTTAATATTGATGGTGTGGAATCAATTTTTTTTGGATCAAATTTTATCAGTATAAATAAACATAAGTATGATTGGGATCAACTAAAAGCCTCAATTCTAACAAAAATTGCTGACTATTTAAGTTCAGGAAAATCAATTATTAAAGAAGATGTATCCAATTTACTTGTCGATGAAGTTACAGAGTATGATATTGCTGATAAAGAAGTAGTTTCACAAATTAAAGAGTTATTGATATCAAAAATTAAACCTGCTGTAGCTCAGGATGGAGGAGATATTGAATTTAAAAAATTTAAAGATGGAGTTGTTTATTTGGCATTACAAGGAAGTTGCGCTGGCTGCCCCAGTTCAGCAATGACTTTGAAAACTGGCATAGAAAATTTACTTAAGCACTATGTTAGGGAAGTAAAATCAGTAGAACAATACATATAATTTCATGAATTATTATATAAAAACTATAAGCAAATCCATCTATCAAATAGGCTTTTTTTCTTATGGTGTTTCGTTACTATTTATAGCATTAAGTGTTTTGATATATGCGCAGTCCAGAATTTTTTCAAATAATGATATACAGGTTGAATTAAATAAAAATCTGAATCTAATGGATAGCTATGATAATGCTGACTTAAATAAAGAGGAGACAACAATAGCTTATGACTCTACTTTTCAAGAGAATAATGATTCATTTAATATTAATGATTTAAAAAATATTTTTAGTAAGTATTCATATGCTGTTGAAAATGTACGTATTGAAAAAAAAGTTCCAGATATAATTATTTCAAAATTACCAATCGATTTCAGTTTAATTGAGTCAACAAATGAAAAAAAGAATTTATTTATTCAATCAATCTTACCTCTAATTATTAAAGAAAATAATAAGATTGTTCAGCTTAATCAGAATATCAAAGATATTAAAAATAATGTTTTTGATTATACTTCTAGAGAAAATGCACTTTTTTTAAAAAAGATGTATAAACAATATAAAGTTAAAACACAGAATATAGATGAATTAATTGTTAAAGTAGATGTAATACCTGCTTCTATTGCCTTAGCACAAGCTGCTTTAGAGAGTGGATGGGGCACTTCTAGATTTGTTTTAGAAGGCAATGCACTTTTTGGTCAGTGGAGTTGGTTTAAAGGCAGTGGAATTGTTCCCGAACAAAGAGATGCAGAAGAATCTCATGAAATAAAAATATTTAGCACTCTTAGAGGCTCTGTAGCTGCTTATATGAAAAATTTAAATTCGAATAACAATTATGATGACTTTAGGTTAGCTAGAAATTTATATAGAAAGAATAATATTGGTATAGATGCAATTGAGCTTACAAGCCATCTTTCTAAATATGCAGAAAGAGCTAACTACTCCTCAATGCTAAAAACAATAATTTTTGAAAATAAACTTCAAGATTTTGATAAAGCTAAATTATATAGTCCACAATTTGAAGTTGCATATTTATAAACTACTTTATAGTAAACTGGTGTCCAAACCATAACCATTCATCATTTTTTTTAATCGTGCAATTAAGCCTACCTCTACCTGAAAGAAATGGTTTGTCCAATTTCAAGCTAACACGGTTTTTAGTATAGCTATCAATATTCAAAGATGACCAGCTACCATCACTATTAGAAAAACAATTTAGCTGTTCAATATCGATTTTAGATAAAATATCAAATTCAATATTTTGCATATTATTTTTAGTTAAAAATATTTCATTTGGAATAAAGTTTTCAACTATTAATGGTTTTAAATTTGCTAAAAATATAAATCTTTCAATATCTCCATAATTTTCATTTAATGAAAATCTTGGCAAATAGTATAAATCAGATTTGTTATGAATCAGTCCTGAATGCTGACCAAATGCATACTTTATTCCCAATTTTTTTAGCAATGTTTGAATATCATTACTAGCTTCTCCGTAAGGATAAGCAAAAACATCTGGAATAAATCCAAGTTCCTCTTTAAATCTCTTCATTGATTTTGTTAAATCATTTTCAACTTGGTCAATGTTTTTTAATGGTAAATGCGCATGACTAGCACTATGTAGTCCAACACTACCACCCTCTGCAATAAAGCTTCTAATATTATCCCAGCTCATATAATTCCAGTGCAATTCATCTATTACGTCAGTAGATATAAATAGAGTTACAGGAATCTTATATTTTTTAAAAATAGGCCAACCATGCTGATAGAAAGATAAGAAAGCATCATCAATTGTAAAACTTATTGTTTTAGGTAAAAATTGCTTATTTGATTCAATATTGCTCAAAATCGTACTGTTTGTAATAATATTATATTTATTAGATGTTATAAATATTAAATGTTTTTTAAGTTGCTCAGATTTTATATTGGTTGATGGGTATTTGAACTCATCAAATCGATGATACATAAAAACAGTGGCACTACTGGTGTTGAAAGATTCAGCAAATAAATTATTCAAAAAAATAAAATAAGCTATAAAAAATAAGAGTATGCTATTTTTAAATCTATATAGTGACATATTAAAAACAAAAAATTAAACTTAACTTTAAACCTAACTATAGTCATAATCAAATATATGATATTAATAATTGATTGTTCAAGAGGCCTAAACCTAATTATTGGAAATAAGAAAAATATTTTGGCTACTATTAGTAGACCTAATTTAAAGAAAGTATCTGAATCTCTTATTATAGAAGTACAAAAAATACTAAATACTGTTAATAAGCGCTATAATAATTTATCAAAAATTATTGTTATAAATGGACCTGGAAGTTTCACAGGTGTACGAACCGCTGTTACAACTGCAAAGATACTAGGGCTGAGTTTAAATATCCCCGTATGTGGAATATCTCTATTTGATCTTTTAAAAATACATCATGCTAAATTAAATAATAAAACTAAGCAAAAAATATTTATACATCTAAATAACTCAAGTTTTTTTTCCCAAGATTTACTTAAATCAGGAAAAAATTCTGAAATAGAATTAATAAATTTAAGTGCAGAATTAAAGCTACAATTAAGTGCTTGTGACGTTGTTTCTAATAGTCCAAAAATAAGAAAATATATCAAAATGACAAAAGATAAATTAAAAAAAGAAGATATATTTATATATAGTGACTTATTTATAAAGGCATACATCACTTTAATAAGTTTGAATGAAAAAAAATATATTCCAAATCCAATTTATGTTAAAACATTCTAAGAATGATAAATCTTAAAAAGATATGCCAAGAAAAAGGGCTACGTATGACAGATCAAAGAAATACGATAGCTGATATTATTACAGAATTAGGAAGCCACCCCGCTGGTCACCCAGATGTTAATTTAATTTATATGAAGGCATCTGAAAAAGATAAAAATATCAGTATTGCTACAGTCTATAGAACAGTTAAATTATTTGAAGAGTATGGTGCAATAGAAAAACATGACTTTAAAGATGGCAGATCACGCTATGAGCCCATCCAAGACTCTCACCATGATCACTTAATTGATATTGAGAGTGGTGAAGTATATGAGTTTTCTAATAATGAAATTGAAGTAATTCAAAAAAAAATAGCTGAAGAACTAGGTTTTGAATTAGTTGATCATCGCCTTGAGTTGTATGGAAAAAAGACCAATAAATAACTTTATTAATACATAATGAAAATTATTAATTTAATAGTATCATTAATTTTTATTATATTTTTTGTCATGATGGTAGTGCCCATCCAGATAATATCAAATTTATTTAATTTAAGATTGAAATATATTATGCCTGAAAAGTTTTTTCAGCTAATTAACAATTTAATTGGTATTAAAGTAGAAGTAGATGAAGCAAGTTTCAAATATTTAAATGAGCAAAACAATACTGGAAAACTACTTGTGTCCAACCATGTGTCATGGATTGATATTTTAGCAATTGGCTCTTTATTTAAAGGAAGGTTTATTGCAAAAAAAGAAGTAAAAGCAATGGGGTTATTTGGATTTTTAGCCAATATAAATAATACATTTTTTATTGATAACACAAAAGTCTCCCGATCACTTGATTATACCAAAATAATACGAAATGAATTATTAAAAGGCCATAATCTCATTTTATTTCCAGAGGGAACCACATCAGACGGAAGTAGTATTCGTAAATTTAAATCATCTTTTTTTGAATCAGCAAATGCAACATACATTTGTTCAAAATTAAATCTTGAAAAATATATTTCAGTGCAACCTATTACATTAATTTATTTAAAAAAAAACGGCTTGCCCATGGGTGCCATTACAAGAAGAGAAATTGCATGGATTGGTGATATACCTATCTTAGAATTGATGTTAAACTTTTTAATGTCAGGTACTGTAACTGTATCTGTTAAAGTTGATAAAGCAGTAACAATTAAAGAATTTGAAAATAGAAAACTAATGAGAGATTATTGTGAAGATACAATTCGTAAAAATATCACAGATAGAATTCATTATTATATATGATGAAAAATAAAACATTTTTTATTAAATCATATGGCTGCCAAATGAATGAGTATGATAGCAATAAGATTAATTCATTGCTACTTAATGATGGCTACTTTAATAGTAGTGATATTCAGAATGCAGATCTAATTGTGTTTAATACATGTAATATCAGAGAGAAAGCTGCACAAAAAGTTTATTCTGATATTGGAAGAGTAACAAAAGAAGATAAAAGTAAAACAATAGCTTTAGTAGGATGTGTTGCACAAGCTGAAAATGATGAAATTTTTAAGAAAAATAAAGATGTTGATATTGTTTTAGGCCCCCAAAGCTATCACTTGTTACCCAAAATGCTTAAGGCACATAAATATTATCAAGAAAAGCAAATTAATACAGAATTTATTATTAATGAAAAATTTGATCTTATTCGTGAAGAAAAAAGCCCAAAAGGAGTTTCATCTTACATTACCATTCAAGAAGGCTGTGATAAGTTTTGCGCTTTCTGTGTAGTACCGTTTACTCGTGGACCAGAATATTCAAGATCCATCGAGAGTATTGTTAAAGAAGCTGAGGCTCTAACAGAAAGTGGAACCAGAGAAATTATTTTATTAGGTCAAAATGTTAATGCATATCAATATATAGATAACAAAGAAATTTCTTATAGTATCTCAAAACTAATAGATGAAGTTAGTAAAATAGAAAAAGTAAAAAGGATTAGATATACGACATCCCATCCAAATAATATGGATAACGAATTAATTCAACTTCATGGCTCTAATGAAAAATTAATGCCATTTCTTCATCTACCAGTTCAATCTGGATCTGATGAAATTTTGAATAAAATGAATAGAAAATATAATATTAGTGAGTACAAACATATTATAGATAACTTAAAAACTGTACGACCAAATATGGAGATATCATCAGACTTTATTATTGGGTTTCCAGGTGAAACTGAAAAAGATTTTCAAGCCACATTAGATTTAGTGGATTATGTAGGATTTAAACAGTCCTATTCATTTATCTATAGTGAAAGGCCGGGGACTAAAGCTGCTACTATTGAAGATATAACACCACTTGTTGAAAAAAAACTAAGACTAAGCATTCTTCAAAAAAAATTAGAAGAACTTCAATTAGAATTTAATAAAACATTTTGTAACAAAAATGTAGACAATGTTTTAATTGAAAATCAAAGTCAAAGTAATCCAGAATATTATTTTGGCAGAACACCTTTTCTTCAGCCAGTATATGTAAAATCAAAGAATTTAACGGTTGGAGAAGAAGCATCAGTGGCAATAGAAACTTGCAATCACAAGAGTTTATATGGTATGTTAAGTAATTAATAAATTAATAAGAATTGAACAAACGTCTAAAAAAAAAATTAGATCAATCTCTTATAAGTAGCAATAAATCAACTGTTGTTAGCTTAGCCAACTCACATATCGTAGACATAATTGGTATAAATAATGAAAATCTTGAGTATGCAGAAGAGCATCTTTCAGTTCAAATTCTACAAAAAGGAAATATTATTATTATTAAAGGAAATAAAAAAGATCGATACGTTTTAAGAGATACAATAATACAATTGTCTGAGGAACTGAAAGTACCTAACTTAAAATATAAAAATAGCTTTAAGGAAATATTGAATATGAAAATTAAAAATGATAAAGAAAATCAGAATATAAAAAACCTTACTGTTGCAAAAACAACTAGAACCTCTGTTACTGGAAAAACCCCACAACAAAATCAATATTTAGAAGCCTTGTATTCTAAGCAAATAGTATTTGGTGTTGGACCGGCAGGAACAGGAAAAACGTATTTAGCAGTTGCAGCAGCAGTAGCACAACTTCTTGATGGTAAATATGACAGAATTATTTTATCAAGACCAGCAGTTGAAGCTGGGGAAAAATTAGGATTTCTACCAGGAGATATTAAGGAAAAAGTAGATCCATACTTAAGACCATTTTATGATGCAATACACGAGTTGTTGCCGCCAGATGAAGCTTTAAGAAAAATAGAGTCTTCAATGATAGAGATAGCACCTTTGGCATTTATGCGCGGTAGAACATTGAACAATGCATTTGTAATTCTTGATGAGGCTCAAAATGCAACTAGTACACAAATAAAGATGTTTTTAACAAGATGTGGTAAAAACACTAGAATGGTTGTTAATGGTGACCCATCTCAGATTGATTTACCAAATCATATTGGATCAGGATTAAATGATTCAATTGAAGCTCTCAAACTTTTATCAGAAGTTGGCATTGTTAATTTTTCTAAGCGAGATATTGTTAGAGATGAAATTATATCTAAAATATTAGATGCCTATGACAATCATAGTAATTTCCAATCAAAATCACTAAGCTCTTATGATATAATATCATAATGACAACAATCAATTTTTCAGTTCTAGACAATAAATGGATAAACCTTTTACCAAATTATAAAAAGATTATTAAAAATACTGCAAAACAAGCTTTTTCAGAGACTAATAATCATGTAAATAAGAAATATGAAATAAGCTTTGCTCTACTTAATGATACACTTATTAAAAAGCTAAATTTTGACTATAGATCAAAAGATAAGGCTACTAATGTTTTGTCATTCCCTATGATTGATAAAAACTCTTTTGAGCATGAAAATATATTAGGAGATATTGCTATTTCAATAGATAAAATATTAAGTGAGTCTAAGGAGCAAAATATAGAAAAAGACGAATATCTTGCAAAGATATCTATTCATGGAATATTGCACTTATTAGGTTATGATCACGTATTAGATAAAGATTATGAAATTATGCGAAAACTTGAAGAAAATATTATAAAAAAAGTGAGAAAATGATTAAAAGTTTTTTAAACAGACTATCTTTTAAAGGCTCAATAGATAAAAAGAATATTAGAGAAGATCTAGAGACTGTATTGGATAATAAGTCTAGCAATACAGATGGAATATCTAAGCAAGAAAGAAACATGCTTATGAATATTTTGAAAATAGATGAAATTTTAGCTAGGGATATTATGATTCCAAGAGCTGAAATTATTGCTGTTGATGAAAGAATCTCATTTGATGAAGTTATAAAAATTTTTGTTGATGGGGCTCACTCCAGGGTGCCCATTTATCATGAGCAATTAGATCATATAACGGGAATGCTACACATTAAAGATTTAGTTAAATTTCAGACTGAAGGTAACTTAAAAGAAGGTGTAGATTTTATTACAAAAATTAAGAAGGATATTTTGCATATTCCACCATCAATGCCTGCTCTAGATTTATTGATTAAGATGCAATTAACTAGATTACATATGGGTATAGTTATAGATGAATATGGTGGTGTTGATGGATTAATAACCATAGAAGATGTTATAGAAGAAATAACTGGTGAAATTGAAGATGAGCATGACACACAAGACTTGCCAATGTTTATTAAACTAAGCCCCAATACATTTGAAGCAAGTGCACGTTTACCAATTACTGAACTGGAGAAAATTTCTCAAATACCACTATTAATAAATGGAGAAGATACTGATACAATAGGTGGACTTGTTACTTCAGTAGCTGGGAGAGTTCCACAAAGAGGTGAAATTATAAAGCACGATTCAGGAATAATTTTTACTATTAATGATGCTGACCCAAGAAGAATTAAGATTATAAAAATATCTCTACCAAAATAACTATGTTGCTTAACTTAATTAAGTTGAAAGACCAAAAATCTTTTTATATAGCTGCATTTATACTAGGTTTATTTTTATCACTTGCATTTGACCCATACAATATTCCATTTTTATCCTTAATAATTGTAGGAGCATTCTTTAAAGTAAATGACATATTTTATTCAAAATATGGCAGATTATTTTCTGGATTTTTTATTATAGGAATTGCTTTTGGGTTTGGGTTTTTTTTATCAAGTACATATTGGATTTCAAACTCACTATTAGTTTATGGTGGAAGCATTAAATATTTTCTGCCTTTTTCTATAATTATTTTACCACTAATTTTAGGTCTTTTTTATGGATTAATGCAACTAACTATTTGCTTATTATGGGATGACAGTAACTCAAAAATTTTTTACTTTCCGGTCATTTGGATTTTATTTGAATTAATAAGAAGCCATATATTTTCTGGGTTACCATGGAATTTAATTTGCTATAGTTGGTCATGGTCAAGTAATTTTACTCAATTTTTATCTGTAGTGGGACCATATGGTTTGGGTATTATTTCTGTATTTTGCTCTTGTGCAATATTCTCATTTAAAATTAAAAAAGAAAATTTTTTTTTAACAGCCTTAAGTATTATTATAATATTATTAATATTTTTATATGGATTTAAGCGTATTAATAATTATGAAGAAGTTCTATCTAAAGATTTTAAAGTAAGAATAGTAGGGACACACATCAAACAATCAAGTAAATGGTCAATTGAAACTAGAAATATTGTTGAAAAACTAAAATCTGAAAATTATTTAACAATCATTCCAGAAACTATGGCTGGATTAAAACCATTTGAAGGATTAGATTGGTTTCAAGGATATTTAAGAGTAGACGATAATAAATATTATAATTCTATTGCCTACAATGGATCTGTATATGATAAAAAGCACTTAGTTCCCTTTGGCGAGTATATTCCATTTTCTGAATTTATCATGGGATTACCTTTTGCAAAATATTTTAATTTAAACTCCTTATCTAAAGGTAAAAATAATAATTTTCCAAGTTTATTTATTCCACTTATTTGTTATGAGGGTATATTTCCAAATATTGTTGCACAAAATAGGAGAGAAAATGCAAAACTTATAATAAACATAACTAACGATTCATGGTTTGGAAAAAAAACGGGTCCGATGCAACATTTTACACACATAAGATTTAGGGCGATAGAAGAAGGTCTGCCCTTAGCCCGTTCAAGTAATATGGGATTTTCTGCACTAATTAATCCATTGGGAGTAATTACGCACCAAGTTTCCTATGGTGCCAATGGATTTGTCGATGTAACTGTCCCTATTGGAGTTGATACAATATATGCCAAATATAGGTATAAAATTGTTTATTTTTTAATGGTACTATTAATAATATTTGGATACTTTACTAAAATATTATTTAAAAAAAGAGAAACGTTTAATGAGTGAAGAGTTTTTATTTACAAGTGAGTCAGTTTCAGAAGGTCATCCCGATAAAGTTTCAGATATAATTTCAGATTCAATAGTAGACGACTTTATGAGTCAATCTAACCCAGAAAATGCTAGAGTAGCAGTTGAAACTTTAGTTACTACAAATAAAATTGTTATAGCTGGTGAAGTACGTGGCCCAGAAGGGTATGTTTGTCCTTATGAAGATTTGGCAAGAAATGCAGTGAAAGAAATTGGCTATGAGCAAAGTGGGTTTCATTGGAAAGACCTATCCTTTGAATCTTATGTACATAGTCAATCAGCAGATATAGCTCAAGGCGTAGATTCATTAGGCAATAAAGATCAAGGCGCAGGAGACCAAGGAATAATGTTTGGCTATGCATGCAATGAAACGCCAAGTCTTATGCCAGCACCGGTTTATTATTCCCATCTTATTTTACAAGATCTTGCAAAAGCAAGAAAAGAAAATTCAATATCTGGCATACAGCCAGATTCTAAAAGCCAAGTAACATTAAAATATGTTGATGGAAAGCCAGTTAAATGTACATCAGTGGTAGTATCTACACAGCATGATGAAGGACTTTCTTCTGAAGATATAAAAGAAATTGTTATGCCGTTTATTAAAAATACTATGCCAGATAATTGGCTTTCAAATGAAACACAGTACCATATAAATCCAACAGGTAATTTTGTGATCGGTGGTCCTGATGGGGATACAGGATTAACAGGCAGAAAAATTATAGTTGATACTTATGGGGGTGCGGCACCACATGGTGGTGGGGCATTTTCAGGAAAAGATCCAACTAAAGTTGATAGGTCGGCAGCATATATAACAAGGTATATAGCTAAAAATATAGTTGCTGCTGGCATAGCAGACAAATGTTTACTTCAAGTTGCTTATGCTATTGGAGTTGCAGAGCCATTATCAATTTATATTAATACCTACAACACTTCTAATATTGATGAATCTAAGCTTATAAAAAAAATTAGAGAAATTGTAGACTTAACACCAAGAGGAATTAGAGATCATTTAAAATTAAATAAACCCATCTATAAACGTTCAGCTGCATATGGACACTTTGGACGAGACACAGAACAAGATGGAGGTTTTTCTTGGGAAAAATTAGATATAGTTAATGATCTAAAAAATATCTAATGTGCTGTTTGATTTAAAGGAAAAATATCCAGCTTATTACCGATATTATGGCAGACGTATTGCCAAGAGGCTATCTCCATCATTAAGTAAAATCTTTGAAGAAGAATATATAAACTATTCAATTGATAAAGAAATATTGAACGTAACTACAAAGCAGGCCAGCGACAAAACATATATTTTAAATCCAAATTATAAAAAACATACTATTGAAATAGGATTTGGTGATGGTGAGCATTTAATATCAAAAGCTAAAAATGATGAAAGTACACATTATATAGGATGTGAAGTTTTTATTAATGGTTTAGGAAAAGTTCTAAAAAGAATTAAAGAAGAAAATATATACAATATATCGCTCTGTGGCCTTAATTGCCTATATCTTTTAAACAGTTTAGAAAATAGGTCGATAGATGATATTTTTATAATCAATCCAGATCCATGGGAAAAAAAAAGACATTTTAAAAGAAGGTTAATAAACCATGATTTTATTTCACTATTGTATAAAAAGCTAAAAATTAATGGAAGTGTAAGCATAACAACAGATTCAATTTCATATTTTGAACATATGTCAGAAATCATAAAAAATAATGATATTGAGTTTAAGTACTGTGATATTAGAGCTTTAAATTCGGATGATTATTTGTTTAATATTTCAAAATATCAAAAAAAAGGCATACTAAAAGGCAGAAAGATTCATTTGATACACCTTAAAAGACTATAACTATTTGAAATAGATAGTCTTTTTATGCTCTTGATTTATAAAATTTGACTGTATATAAGACAGCATACATTTTAGTGAACTATAAAAGTGGGTTTAGCCCACTTTTTTTTTAGATAAAAACAAGGCAAACATATACATGGTAAGTGCAAATAAAATTGAAATATTAAGAATAGTAGAAGCAGTAGCTCAGGAAAAAATGATCGACAAAGAGATTGTTATTTCTGCTCTTGAAGAAGCAATGGTTAAGGCTGCTAAAAACAGCTATGGTGAAGAAAATGATGTTTTTGCCGAGATAGACACAGAAACAGGTCAAATATCTTTATCTAGAAAAATGTTAGTAGTTGATAAGGTTCAAAATAAATTCTCAGAAATTGAACTTAAGGATGCTAAAGCTATAAATTCAGTTGCAGAAATTGGCGATGAATTATTAGACCCACTTCCACCATTAGATTTTGGTAGAGTTGCAGCACAAGCTGCAAAACAAGTTATTACAACTAAAGTTAGAGAAGCTGAACGCGCAAGACAATATGAAGAATTTAAAGATAAGATGGGTGAGGTAGTTAACGGCATTGTCAAAAGAACAGAATTTGGGAATATTATTTTGGATCTGGGTAAAGCTGAAGGTATTATCAAAAGAGACCAAGGAATACCAAGGGAAAGTTTAAGGAATGGAGACAGAGTTAAAGCTTATATTTACGAAGTTAAATCTGAAACCAAAGGACCACAAATATTTCTATCAAGAGCACACCCACAATTTATGGCAATGTTATTTAAACAAGAAGTTCCAGAAATTTATGACGGGATAATAGAAATTAAAAAAGTTGCAAGAGATCCAGGTAGTAGGGCAAAAATTGCAGTATCCTCAAACGACAGTTCGATTGATCCTGTAGGAGCATGTGTTGGTATGAGAGGTAGTAGAGTTCAGGCTATTGTTAATGAATTGCAAGGTGAGAAAATTGACATTATTAATTGGTCAGAAAGTTTAGCAAATTTAGCAATTTCTTCATTAGCACCAGCCGAAGTTCTAAAAGTTGTTCTTGATGAGGAGCAAAATAAGATTGAAGTTGTGGTTGATGAATCTCATTTAAGTCTAGCTATCGGCCGAAGAGGACAGAATGTTAAATTAGCATCTGAGTTAACTGGATGGGATATTGATATTTTAACTGAAGCAGAAGAATCAACAAAAAGACAAGCAGACTTTATTGAAAAAACTAAGATGATTGTTGATGCAATTGATGTTGATGAAACATTGGCACAACTATTAGTAACAGAGGGATTTGCTTCAATTGAAGAAATTGCTGAAACTGAAAAATCTGAGTTTTTAAATATTGAAGGCTTTGATGAAGAAGTAGTTAGTGAACTAATTGAACGAGCGTCAACTTATTTAGAAAAAACTGAAAAAGAGAATAAAAAAATCCTATCTGATTTAAAGGTAGAAGATAAGTTCATCGAATTTTGGAAGCTAAGTTCTTCTATGCTAGTTACTTTGGCTAAAAATAAGATTATTACATTAGACGAGTTTGCTGGGTTAACGACAGATGATTTGATTGGATATTTTGAAGATAAGCATGATAAATCTAGCAAAGTAATAGGATTATTAGATGGCTTTAACCTTACACGAGATGAAGCAGATGAATTAATTTTAGAAGCAAGGAAGATATGGCTTAATTAGAAGCTATATAAAAAATAAAAATGGTAGAAGACAAAAAAAATACTACTAAGAAAAAAACTCTCAGCTTAAAGATCGGGTCTTCGATAAAATCTAATCCAATACAAGGATTTGAAAGTGGCGCTACTGTTGTTGTAGAACGCAAGCGCGTAAGAAAAGTTGTTCCAACCACGAACATCCAAGACTTACCTGAAACTGAAAAAAAGATTTCAAGTGTTATTAGTCCAAGTATTAAAGAATCTATAGAAAAAGTACCTGAAGGTGAAACAAAACAACTAAAAAAATCAGGTGTGATTTTAAAAAGACTTTCTAAAGAAGAACAAAAAAGATTACAGGAAGCAAAAAATGAAGCGGATAAAAAAGACGTACTAAAGGAAATAGGTGGAATTATTAATGACCAGTCAACTAAAGAGGTAGTTGATGAACTTGAAAATAAAGAAATCGTAGAAGATAAATCTGATGATAAGCTATTTGAATTTAAACAGCCTCTCATTGAGCCTAATCAAACAGATGATCAGCAAGAAAAGAAAAAACCCACAACTGGTTTTGGAAGAAAAAACTTAAGAGAGAGAAAAGTAACTATTGTAACAGCTCTCTCAGGCATGGATGAGCGCACACGAAGTTTAGCTGCATACAAACGCTCAAAGCAAAAAACTAAACGTAATGATTTTTCAAAAGAAAATCAGCAGAAAATTGTTAGAGAAGTAAATATTTCTGACCATGTCACAGTAAAAGATTTGGCAATAAAGATGGCTGAAAAATCAGGTGATGTAATTAAATCCCTTATGAAAATGGGCATGATGGCTACAGTCAATGAAATACTTGATGCTGATACTGCAGAACTACTTGTTACTGAATTTGGACATAAGTTTAAACGAGATAATGTCGAAGAGTTGCAAAAAGGACTAATTTCTCATAATGATGATGCAATAAAAGATTCTGAAAGACCGCCTATCGTAACAATCATGGGTCACGTCGATCATGGAAAAACATCATTATTAGATAAATTAAGAAACTCTAATATTGTCTCAGGTGAGAGTGGTGGTATCACACAGCATATTGGTGCGTACCAAATTGAACATAACAATAAAAAGATAACTTTTATTGATACACCAGGTCATGCAGCCTTTACTGAAATGCGGGCAAGAGGAGCAAATGTTACAGACATTATCATATTAATTGTTGCTGCTGATGATGGTGTTATGCCACAAACCCAAGAAGCCATTGCTCATGCTAAATCTGCTAATGTGCCAATAATTGTTGCAATAAATAAATGTGATAAACCAGAAGCAAATCCAAAAAAAATTAAAGAACAACTATTGTCAGAAGAAATAATTGTTGAAGAGTTTTCAGGAGATGTTCAATGTATTGAAATTTCTGCTGAAACTGGTATGAATTTTGATAAGCTCCTTGAATCAATTGTATTGCAAAGTGAGTTGGCAGACTTAAAGGCAAATAATAAAACATTTGCCGAAGGAAGCGTAATAGAAGCAAATATAGATAAAGGCAGAGGAGTAATAGCAAATATTATTATTACTAATGGATGTCTAAAAATAGGAGATATTGCTGTTGCCGGTACTGAGTTTGGAAGAGTGAGAGCAATACTTGATGATCAAGGAAAAAATTTAAAAGAAGCATTGCCTTCAACACCAATTCAAATGCTTGGATTTGGAAATGCTCCATTAGCAGGCGATGGCTTCGTAATTGTTGATAGTGAAAAGAAAGCTTTAGACCTAATTGAAATTAGAAAAGAAATATTTAAAACAAACATTCAACCAAAAACTATTAAATCTTTTGACAATGATTCAGCGTTTGATTTTGCAGTGGATAGCAAGGAAAATGTTGAAATAGTACTTAAGTCAGATACGCGTGGATCAACTGAGGCAATTGTTAATCAAATCAATAAGATTGCAAGTAATAAGATAAATATCAATGTAATCCATTCAGGTGTTGGCCTTATTAATGAAAGTGATGTTGCTTTAGCCGAAGCTTCAAATGCATTGCTGATTTCTTTTAGTACATCTGTCACTAAAGAAGCAAAACTAAAGGCTAAAAATAGTAAGATAAATATTTCTAATTTCTCTATAATTTATGAGTTAATTACATATGTTTCTGATTATGCTACTGGACAATTAAAGCCTGAGATTAAAGAAAATTATTTAGGAAAAGCTGAAATATTAAAAGTATTTAAAGTCTCGAAAGTTGGTTCAGTTGCTGGTTGTCTAGTTGCAGATGGGGTAATTCAAAAAGGTGCCAATGCAAGAATTCTAAGAGATAGCACTTCAATTTATGAAGGAATTGTCACTACTCTTATGAGAGAAAAAAATGAAGCTAAAGAAGTTAATGCTGGAACCGAATGTGGAATTGGGCTTAAAGAATTTAATGAATATAAAGAGGGTGATATTATTGAGGTGTTTAATATTGAAGAAGTATCACAAGCGCTGTGATAGTTAAAAAAAAGCGTAGCCAGTCTAATCGTCATTTTAAAGTTACAGAAAATATTAAAAAATCAATTAGTGAAATTCTTCTCAGAAATGAATTGCCTATTCAGCCAGGACTTGGCTTTCCATTAACAGTAATAGAAGTAAAAATGAGTGACGATATAAGACATGCATATGTTTATATAAGTACGCATGAAAATATTGAAGAAAAAAAATTACTTCAGATGCTTAAAGACTCTAGCTATTATATCGCTAAGGAAATGAGTCGTCTTGTAACAATGAAATTTTTGCCAAAATTACTTTTTAGATTAGATAAAACATCTGAAAATTATCAAGTAATATCTAAACTTTTAAATAGTGAAAAAGTAAAAGAAGATTTAAAAAAATAAAGCAATGCAAAGTTTGAAAATTGATGGTTGGCTTTTTATTGATAAACCAATTGGAATATCTTCTTTTTCAATTATTAGAAAAATAAGAAAATTAATTAACATAAAAAAAATAGGCCATGCTGGCACATTGGATCCCTTTGCAACTGGTATATTAGCCATAGCAATTGGAGAAGCTACCAAATCAATTGATTATTTAAATGGCACTAAAGATTATGAGTTTAACATTACATTTGGTGAGTCAAAAACGACAGAGGATCTTGAGGGAGAGACATTAGATACAACAACAAAAATACCAACTGCAAAAGAAATTAAAGATATTTTAAAATATTTCATAGGTAACATTGAGCAATATCCGCCCAAATATTCATCAGTGAAAATAGATGGTGTTAGAGCATACAATCTTGCGCGAAAAAATCTGGACTTTAAAGTTAACATTCGAAAAACAGATATTTATGACCTGGTTTGCATCAAACAAGTAAATAAATTTACCTATAAATTTAAAACATCATGTTCATCTGGTACATACATTAGATCACTTGGAAGAGATATTGCAATTAAGTTAAATTCTTTAGGTTATATCTCATTTTTAAGAAGAACTAAAATATCAAAAATTACTGAAAAAGATATAATTTCACTAGATAAGTTTGAGGAATTAGTACATATTGGCAATCATTTCAAAATGGTACTACCAATTGAAAGTGTACTGGACGGCATCCCGGCGGTATATCTCAATAATGAAAATGCTATTAGATTTAGAAATGGGCAGACACTAAATACTTTCGTCAATGCTAGCAATATTAATTCTCTGTTAGTCATAAAAGAAAAGAAAGTAGTTGGTCTTGGTAAGATTGAAAGTGGCTGTTTAGTACCAATTAGGATGTTTAATATATAAAAAAAGGAATAGAGATGTCGATTAATAAAGAAAAGAAAACAGAAATTATAAATAATTTCTCACGAGGCGAAGCTGACACAGGTTCTCCTGAAGTTCAGGTAGCAATATTAACTGAAAGAATTTCTAATTTGACTGGACACTTTCAAACACATAAAAAAGATAATCATTCAAGAACAGGATTAATGAGATTAATTAATCAAAGAAAAACCTTGCTTGCTTATCTTAAAAAATCCAACACAGCTTCTTATGAAGCACTAATTGATAAGCTTGGTTTAAGAAAATAATAAAACAACAAATTTAATGAAAAAGGAAAAAAAATAATGAGTGAGTTAATCACAAGAGAGATCCAATGGGGAAAAGAAAAATTAATAATTGAAACTGGAAAAGTTGCAAAGCAAGCTACTGCATCAACTATTGTAAGATATGGTGATACGGTTGTAATGTGTAATGTTACGGCCGCAAAGACTCCGAAGCCGGATCTTGACTTTTTCCCGCTAACAGTTAATTACACAGAAAAATATTATGCTGCTGGAAAAATTCCAGGTGGATTTTTTAAAAGAGAAGCACGTCCAACAGAAGCTGAAACTTTAATTTGTAGATTAATTGATAGACCTATTAGACCACTATTTCCTGAAGGATTTAGAAATGAAACACAAGTTATATTAACAGTTTTGTCACATGATACAGAAACTAATGCAGATATTGTTGCTATGGTAGCAGCTTCTAGTGCGCTTACTATATCAGGGATACCTTTTATGGGACCTATATCAGGTTGTAGAGTTGGTTATCAAGATGGTGAATACACTTTAAATCCAAAAATGAGTGAAGTTTCTGATTTAGATTTAGTTGTAGCAGGTACGAATTCAGCAGTTTTAATGGTTGAATCTCAAGCTAACCAATTGTCTGAAGAAATAATGCTTGGTGCAGTTACATTTGGACATAAGGAAATGCAACCTGTAATCGATATGATTATAGACCTAGCAGAAGAATGTGCAAAAGAACCATGGAAGTTTGAATATGTTGAAAATACTGATTTAAAAGAATTGGTAAAAAAAGAATGTTCAGACGATATTGCTAAAGCTTATAGCTTAACAGATAAAATGGAACGACACGCAGCTCTTTCTGTATGCAAGAATAAACTTTTATCTGCACATGAAGCAAATGAAGAAATTAATTCAAATGAGCTCATGGCATATTTTAAAAAGATTGAAAAAGAAATTGTTCGTGGACAAATTATTAATAAAAAATCACGTATCGATGGAAGAAAACTTGATGAAATTAGAAATATTTCTAATGAAGTATCTTGGCTTCCAAGAACGCACGGATCGGCCTTATTCACTAGAGGAGAAACACAAGCTATTGTTGTTGCCACTCTTGGATTTGGTGAAGATGAGCAAAGAATTGAAGCTTTACAAGGATCTTATAAAGAAAAATTCATGCTTCATTATAATTTTCCTCCTTATTCAGTAGGTGAAGTAGGAAGATCTGGCTTTACTAGTAGAAGAGAAGTTGGCCATGGTAAATTAGCATGGAGAGCTTTAAAAGCAGTACTTCCAGATTCTGAAGAGTTTGATTACACAATTAGACTTGTTTCAGAAATAACAGAATCAAATGGATCTTCTTCTATGGCTACAGTATGCGGATCATCACTAGCATTGATGGATGCAGGTGTTCCAATTAAAAATGCTGTCTCTGGAATTGCTATGGGCTTAATTAAAGAAGGTGATGATTTTGCAGTTTTATCTGACATATTAGGTGATGAAGATCATCTTGGAGATATGGACTTTAAAGTAGCTGGTACAAAAGATGGAATTACTTCACTACAAATGGACATCAAAATTACTGGAATCACTACAGAAATTATGGAGCAGGCATTAAGTCAAGCCAATGCAGGAAGAATGCACATTTTATCTGAAATGAATAAAACAATTGAAACACCCAGAACTGAACTTGGACCATATACTCCTAGAAGTGAAAGCATTAAAATTCAAAGAGATAATATTGGTGCAGTAATTGGTAAAGGCGGTGCGGTAATTAAAGAAATTATAGCAGAGTCAGGTGCTAAGGTTGATATTAGTGATAATGGAACTGTAAAAATTTCAGGAACTAGCAAAGAAATGATCCAAGCTGCGATTGATATGATTAATGGAATCATTCAAGAGCCTGAGATTGGTGATATCTTCGAAGGCAAAGTTGTTAAGATAATGGAATTTGGCGCATTTGTTAATTTCATGGGTAAGAAAGATGGCCTTGTGCACATTTCTCAACTTGCTGAAGAAAGAGTTGAAAAAGTTGCTGATGTTGTTAGCGAAGGTGATACAGTCAAAGTTAAAGTTATTGGATTTGATAAAGGTAAAGTTAAATTATCAATGAAAGATATAGACGCTTAATTAACTGGAAATAAATGGCAGATATAAATTTTGAAGAAGACAAGCTACACGAAGAGTGTGGCGTCTTCGGAATATTTGGAAGTCCTGATGCTGCCACTTTAACAACACTAGGTTTACACGCATTACAACATCGCGGCCAAGAAGGTGCTGGAATTGTTACCTTTGATGGTGGCAAATTTAATGGTGTAAGAAGACCAGGGTTGGTTGGTGATAATTTTAACAAGCCAGACATATTATCAAGACTGCCAGGTTGTAATGCCATTGGTCATGTTAGATACTCCACAACTGGTGATTCAATTTTAAAAAACATACAACCTCTGTTTGCTGATTTAGCAATGGGTGGCTTTGCATGTGCACACAATGGCAATTTAACAAACGCCTCATCTTTAAGGAAAAGATTAATTATAGATGGATCAATATTCCAGACTACTTCAGATACTGAAACAATTTTACAGCTTGTTGCGCGATCAAAAAGAACACTTATTGTTGATAAATTAATAGATGCTTTATTTCAAGTTCAAGGTGCTTACTCTCTAGTAATTTTAACAAATAAAAAATTAATTGGCGTTAGAGACCCTCACGGTATTAGGCCTTTAGTTTTGGGTGATTTAAATGGTGCTCCTGTATTAGCATCTGAAACTTGCGCCCTGGACATTATAGGTGCAAAATACATAAGAGACGTTGAGAACGGAGAAATTATAGTTATTTCAGAAAGTGGAATTGAAAGTATCAAACCTTTTCCACCTGTTAAAGAACGACCTTGCATATTTGAAAGAATTTATTTTTCACGCCCCGATAGTATTGTTGATGGAAAAACAGTCTATACCTACAGAAAGAATCTAGGTGAACAATTAGCAATAGAAAATCAAATTAACGCAGATGTTGTAATACCAGTACCTGATTCAGGTGTCCCAGCAGCATTAGGATTCGCACAAAAATCTAATATTGCATTTGAACTAGGAATAATAAGAAACCATTATGTTGGTAGAACCTTTATTGAGCCTACTCAAAGTATTAGGCAGTTTGGTGTAAAATTAAAACACAGTGCAAATAGATCTTACATTGAAAATAAAAAAATAATTCTTATTGATGATTCTATTGTTAGAGGTACTACAGCTGGAAAAATAGTCAAGATGATATATGAAGCAGGTGCAACGGAAGTACATCTTGGTATTTCATGCCCACCTATAACACATCCTGATTTTTATGGGATTGATACGCCTGATTATGATGAGCTCATTGCATCAAAAAATAGTATTGAAGAAATGCGAGAATCTATAGGCGCTACTTCTTTATTTTTTCTATCTTTAGAAGGTACATATAAAGCCATGGGTCATGATAAACGTGATAATAAACAGCCACAGTTTACAGATCATTGTTTTACTGGAGAATATCCAACTCAACTCTTAGATCAAGAAGAAGGAACTTCATCTAATCAGTATTCTCTTCTTACAGAAAAAAATTAAATCTCTCTAGGTACGCCAACTTTATTATAGCCACAGTCAACATAGTGGTTTTCACCAGTAACACCGG
>CAJJBG010000017.1 GCA_905182345.1 Pelagibacteraceae bacterium AG-422-B15 | reverse complement strand
CAGCATAAGTTTTAAATTTTTTACCGTCTGAAAAATTCCCAGAAATATTATTACCCCGAATTGTAACATCATTAACAGAGCCGTTTTGAACATTTTCAAGAAACTGCGAGTAAGTTAAATCAAGTGCACTAGGGGCACTGTTAGAATTCGGATTAAATAGATTAAATAATCCAATAATTATTAAGCCTATAAAGAGCCATGTAACAATATTTTTCATGTTCATAATATTTTAAATTATATTAATATATAAGTAATACCTAATATTGGACTTACAAGTATTATAGTAAATCAAATATACATATTAAATCAATGGGTTATTTATATTATCTTTCCTCAAAAAAAGAATATATATCAATTATATCAATTTTCTTTACTGAGGTATTTTTAGTATCCTTATAGCCTAAAGTAGGTACCTCTAATAATTTTTTATCTTTCCATATACTGACAAGGGCTGCCGTTGTTCTTTGGTCAGAGCCTTCACTGTATTTTTTTGGCATTTTTTTTGCAGCAGCTAGACCTAAATAACGAATACTTAATCCTTTAGTATGATTTTTTTTCATTGTTATTTTGTATTGATCATTCCAAATAAAATTATCTAATTTTATTTTAGTAGATTTAATCTGCCTAGATGTCTCTGGTAAAAAAAATATAAGTTTTTTTTGTTTTAATATTAAACAATTGGATAAAGTGGTATTCGTAAATTCAATAGCTGTAATTTTATTTAATAGATTTAAAATACTTTTCGAACGTGGTTTATTTTTATTTTTACCAATAAAAGAAAGTATTTTTGACAATGATCTAAATTTAATTTCTGCTGGAAGTGGGCTAAATTTATTTATTGATAAAGATACTAAGCCATTTTGATCTACCTTAATAAAATTTTTTATTGATGTATTAATTAAATAATTTATAGAATTATTCGCTTCTTTTAAATATTTAAAGGTATTTAAAAGTCTAATATTAGTTAGGCCTTCTTCGACAAGATGACTGGTGACTTTACGAATTCTACTTCTATCGTGGCTACTATTAAAATTAGTTGGATCAATAATATATTCTTGCTTTTCATTGGCTAAATAAGAAATTAAAGATTTTTTTGGATAAGGCAGCAAAGGTCTTAGAATTTTCACCTTGCTATTTGTAAATTTAAACTCTGCTTGCAGTGATGCTAAGCCTTTTATGCCACTGCCTCTGATAAGCCTTAAGAGCATATTTTCAACCTGATCATCTAGATGGTGCCCTGTAAATAAATACTTAATATTAAGCTTGTTACACTCCTCTATTAGAAGTTTATATCTTTTGTCTCTTGCGTTAGAAAGTATGTTTGATGTAGGTTTTTTATCTTTCCATTTAATTATTTTATGATTGATTTTTCTTTTTTTCATCTCAGATGCCAACCACTTCAATTCACTGTTTGATGAGCTTCTCAAGCCATGGTCAATACTAATTGCATATAGTCTGGCATTATTTAGTGATGAAAATTTATTAAGTAGAATCGTTAGGGCTAAACTATCTGGTCCTCCAGAAACAGCCACTGCAATTTTTTTAACTAATTTGATCTTTGCTAAGCTCTTAAAAAAATCATTTTCTGGGACCTGTTTAAAAGATTTAGATTTTTTTGGCTTAGCTAGTTTTACAGCCATTTCTCTGAATCTCAATATCGCCTCTATCTAAAAGAGACTTATCTGTTTCTGGATAACTGATCCTTAATTTTACTAGTGAAGCACAACCTTGTTCAAGTTGCCCCATTTTTATTAATGATATGCCTAATTTTAAAAGTCCATTTGGAGCTTTGGAGCTATTCGGATGTTCTAGGTAAATAGATAAATAGTTTTTAGCTGCATCTTTATAGTTTTCTCTAACATAATAAGTTTCTGCTAGCCAAAAATATGCATTGGATAAAAGCTTTTCTTCTTGAGCTATTAATATGAATTCTTTTAAGGCAGCTTCAGCTCCTGGATAGTCACCTGAAGTTAATAAATTTATACTAAACTCATATCGTTCTTGTTCAGAACCTTCTGGTAATAATAAAATTTGAGGTTTTTTTTCTTCCAATAGAATTAAGCTTTCCTGATCAACTGTTGCAACAATTTCTTGTTTATCTAAGACTGCAAAATCTTGACTACTATCTACCTCTTCATCTAAAGGCACTTGCAAAGTACCAAGACTTTTAGGCTCTAGATTGGAATCAATTGTTTCAGTTTGCTCAGATGTTAAAAGGGCTTGATTGCTTGTTTGTGTTGTTGTCGATTTGACATCAGAAAATCTCATTTCTGTATCCGCTTTAAAATTATTATAGTTACTTATTAATGTCTGCAAACTAAACAATACTTCTTCAATACTACCTGTAAGTTCTTGTATTTGATTTTGAAGCTCGACAATTTGAATAGACTGTTTAGTTATAATAGCTTCATAATTTCCAGCATTAAAACTATTTGTACTTGAGGTGGTATTATTAAAAGTAGCTTTCTCTAAAACCTTGATTCTATTTTCAATTGAGTTAATTTTAGAGATAACATCTTCAATAGTGTCAGCGCTAGAAATTGAGCTTAAGCTAACTAATGTTAACAAGGTTAAAATAAGTATTTTAATATTTAATTTGTACATAAAAAATGACTCGTATGAGACTACAAGTCAACTACAGCTATTTGTCCAAATAAAGGCAAATAGCTGAAGTAAAAAAAGTTAAGTTACTTTAGTTTGTTCTAACTGAAACTGAACGTCTATTTTGAGACCAAGACGTATCATTAGAGCTATTGCTCACTGGTCGCTCTTTTCCATAGCTTATAGTACTTATTCTATTAGAGCTTATTCCTTGGCTCATTAAATAATCTTTTGCAGAAGATGCTCTTCTGTCACCTAGTGCCAAGTTATATTCTCTTGTTCCTCTTTCATCAGCATGACCTTCAATCGCAATTGATGCAGATGGATTTGCTTTTAACCATTTTGCTTGTTTGCCTAAGGTTGCTTGAGCTGAAGCTGTTAGCGAGTAACTATCATATGCATAAAAAACTCTATCGGGCACATTTACTGCTAACATCTCTATAGTTTCAGTGCCAACGTATACCCCTCCAACAACATCACTTTTAGATGATGATGATGATGTGCTTCCAGTCGGTACTGTTGCACATGCTGCAAGAAATGAAGTTACTAGCAACATAATAAATAAGTTACTAATTCTTTTAACGTTGTGTGTCATTTTTTGGTATTCTCCTAAATATGTTATTTCGCCCTTTTAGTACTCTATTTATTTAATAGTTCCAAGTCTAGTAAAAATAAGACTATTTTGTATCAGTTTTATTGCATTAAATTAGACCATGATGGGTCCGAACCATCTTCTGGGGTATCTATTTTTCTTTCATTAAAGCCTGTTAAATCGATGGACCAAAGTGTAGATGAGTGGCCTTGACCTGCTTCATTTGTTGGAGTTTCCCTATAAAAAGTAAGGACTCTACCATTTGGAGACCATGAAGGAGCCTCCTGATACCAATTTTCTGTTAATAGTCTCTCACCTTCTCCATTAGTTCGCATTACTCCAATAGCATAGCTACCTTTGAAGTTTTTAGTAAATGCGATTAAATCTCCTCTTGGTGACCAGACTGGAGTAGCATAATTTCCTCCTTCGCTAGATATTCTTTTTTGATTTCTACCGTCATTATCCATTACATATATTTGCTGGCTACCACCTCTATCAGAATTAAAAGTTATTTTTTTTCCATCTGGTGAGTAACTTGGTGAAGTATCAATTGCTGAATTTGTTGTTAGTCTAGTTACAACTCTACTTTTTAGTTCCATCACGTATATATCTGAATTCCCATCCTTAGCTAAGCTCATAATAATTTTACTTCCATCGGGAGAAAACCTTGGAGCAAATGTCATGCCTGGAAAATCGCCAACTACTTCTTGGTTTCCAGTTTCAATATTAAGTAAATATACTCTTGGAAGGTTTTTAAAATATGACAAGTAGGTAATTTCTTGTTTAACCGGATTAAACCTAGGCGTTAATACAAGCTCTTTGCCGCTAGTTAAAAATCTATGATTAGCGCCATCTTGATCCATGATTGATAGTTTTTTAATTCGCTTATTTTTTGGTCCACTTTCTGCAACATATAAAATTCTAGTATCAAAATAACCCCCTTCACCCGTTAACCTTTCATAAACCTTATCTGCAATCATATGGCTTATACGCCTCCAGTTATCGGTCGTTGTTATTAGAACAAGAGCTTCAATTTCTTTTTCTGCAAGTGTATCCCAAAGTCTAAACTCGACTCTTAACTTGTCATCATCAACAAGCTTAAGTCTTCCTGTAACAAGAGCTTGGGCTTTAATTAATCTCCAATCTTCAAATCTGGGTCTTAAATGCATTGCAGGATTTTTCTGAATAAATGCATCTTTATCTATCGCAGCAAATAATCCACATCGCTCAAGATCAGCGCTAACCACTTCAGATAAATTTTTAGAAATTTCATTTAATTTAATTGAATCGACTTCATCATAAAAAAAACTAGTGATCGCCACTGGTAATGGTTCTCTATTTCCTTCAGTTATATCAATCTCAATTAATGCAAATGCACTATTGATAAACAAAAGACTTATGACAATTAAATATTTTACGATTCTCATTTTTCTATCTTAACAATTCTCTTGGATCAAAACTAAGCTGCATATCTTTCCATTTATCATATCTATCAGCAGCAGGGGCTTTTATTGGATCACATCTCCTAACTGCTCTTAAAGCACTTTCAGCTAGTACTTTAAAATATTTTTCACTCGGCTTATTCATTCTTTGATGGTCAGTAACTTCAGGTGGCTTCATTAAGGAACCATCTTGCTTTAATGTTATCTTAACTTTTACAACCATACTATCATCATATTTGATACCTAGTGGCACACTCCAGCAGCGCAGAAACTGAGACCTTATGGCATCTTCCTCACTTAGTGTTAATTTATCACTTAATGTTTCAGTTGAATCAAGGGATTCATACTCCTCATCTTTAGCGTCTTCTATGGGCTTAGTATCTTGAGCCATATCTATAAGTTCAGCAATTTTTAATTCATCAAAATTGTCTTTTTTCTTTAATACTGGTTTTCTAATAGGCATGTTAACAATATTTTTTTCCGCAATTGTTTCAGGTTTAATAATTTCTTCCTCTGGAGCTGGATCTTTAACTTTTTCATCTGACTTTTCAATTTTTGGCTTCATAATGGGTTGATTTATTTTTACATTATCTTTCTTTTTTTCCTCAATCTTTTTTTCTTCAACTTCTCTTTTACTAATTTCTGGAACATTTGTTTGCTCTGTTATTTCAAGTATTTCAACTTGAATTATAGGAGGTATGTCAACGTTTGGATTATTAAATATAGGCAACCCCAGAATTGTAAAAATTATAAAACCAACATGTAAAAGTGATGAAGTAATAATTGAGAATTGCATATTTGTAACATCACATAAGTTAATTGGTTATAGGCTTAGTTATTAACGCGACTTTTGAAAAGCCTGAGCCTGACAACTCACCTAATACTCTCATTACTTTTCCATAATTAATTATCTCATCGCCCCTAACATAGATTTTTGTATCAAGTCTATTATCTGTAATGGCGATCAATTTAGGTATTAATTCGTTAATAGTTACTTCAGTTTCTTGAATAAAAATATTACCTTCCTTAGATATTGTCAGTTCCAAAGGTTCGCTGTCTGATGGTAATGAATCTGCATTAGTTTCTGGTAAATCCACCTGTACTCCTACAGTTAACAATGGTGCTGTAACCATAAATATAATTAACAGCACAAGCATTACATCTACAAAGGGTGTTACATTTATATCGCTGAAAGGTTTGGATCTAGTATTTCTCGGCATAAATAATAATTAATTAACCTTTTTTTTATCTAAACCTCTTAAGAACATATTATTGAATTGATCTTTAAACCTATACATTCGAGCTACCTCTATATTGACTTGGCTTGTAAATAAATTATACGCAATTACAGCTGGTATTGCCGCTAATAAGCCAAGAGCTGTAGCAAAAAGAGCTTCTGCAATTCCAGGTGCTACAACCGCTAAACTTGTATTTCTAGATATAGCAATTGATTGAAATGAATTCATAATTCCCCAAACTGTTCCAAACAAACCAATAAATGGAGCAGTCGATCCTATTGTTGCTAAAAAATTAAACATGCTCGAAAGCTTCTCAGTCTCATGTTCTATCGAAGACTCTATTATTTTATCTAATCGATCAGGAAGTGTTTTAATACTCATTTCTTTCTCAGATTGTTTTATTTCAACAACGGCTACTTCAAGTATATTTTTTACTGGAAAATCTTCAGTGCCCTCAGATTCTTTTTGAATATCTTTAATTGATTTACCTGACCAAAAATTAGCTTCAAAATTTTCACCTAATTTTTTTATTTTTCTAAAAAGTTTGATTTTTTGAATAATGATTGCCCAAGAAAACACCGATGCAGCAAACAACATCAAAATCACAAGCTTTACAACTAAATCAGCTCTAAAAAAGAGTGCAATTAACGTAAATTCATCATTCACTTGAGTGCTTATGTCTAGTATGTCTGTTTCCATAATAACTTATTGGATTAAAAAAATGTCATAATTGGGGCAATGTTGTTATTTTTCTGTTTCATTGCTTTCCAGTAGTAATTTATACAATTTTAAAAAATCATCTAATTTTATTACACACAGTGAATCACCTGTTTCCTGTCTATTTCTTCTTGTAATAACAACTGGCATAGCATGGGACTTAGATATTTCAATATTTTCTCTAACCTGTGCTACTGATTGATGAATTTGAAATTTTTCTGTTCTCTTTGCTTCCACATAAATGTGTGGAGTATTCTTTAGATCACTTCCACCAGAAGACTTAACTGATCCACCGCCTGATAGCGGAGCACGTTGTACGAGATCTTCGCTGTCAAATACAACCTTGTTAAAATATTTGGCAAGCTCTCGTTCGTAGCCATCGCCTTTTCTTTTGGGTGCTTTTCCAGACATAAATTTATCGAATCGAATTGTTTCTAAATTAAGAGATTAATTTAATTAATAATAAATAAAAGGTAATAATAACTAAGCAAGGTTATTTAGGTCTTCATCTGATACATCATAATTAGAAAATACTGCTTGAATATCTTCATTATCATCTAGTTCATCAATTAAGTTAAATAAGCTTTTTACCTTCTCTCCAGTTACTTCAATTAAGTTGGAAGGGCGCCATAAAAATCCAGATGACTCCGGTTCCCCAAAAACTTTTTCTAAAGAGTTATAAAATATTGATAAGCTATCTGGCATACACACTGCTTCAAAATAATCTTCTTCAAATAAACAGTCTTCAGCGCCTGATTCAATTGCTAGTGAAAAAAAGTCATCTTGGTTTGCAGTTGTCGTCGGATACTTTAAAAATCCATAACGAGTAAACTGGTGTGATACAGATCCACTTTCAGCAAAATTACCTCCATTTTTTTGGAATGATGTTCTAACTGCCGCTGCAGTTCTATTTCTATTATCTGTTAGTGCCTCAACTATAATTGAAGTTCCTTCTGGTCCAAATCCTTCATATCTAATTTCCTCATAAATTCCCATATTTTTATCAGATGATTTTTTTATAGCTCTCTCAATATTTTCTCTTGGAAAACTTGCAGCCTTTGCTACTTGGATAGCAGATCTTAATCTAGCATTCTGTTCAGGGTCAGGCATACCAGATTTTGCAGCAACGGTTATCTCTTTTGATAGCTTTGAAAAAAGCACAGCTCTTTTTTTATCCTGAGCTCCTTTTCGAAATTGGATATTTTTAAATTTAGAATGGCCAGC
Organism: Pelagibacteraceae bacterium AG-422-B15; assembly: GCA_905182345.1. Lineage (GTDB taxonomy): Bacteria > Pseudomonadota > Alphaproteobacteria > Pelagibacterales > AG-422-B15 > CACCCN01. Next base: position 17,538 of record CAJJBG010000017.1, on the reverse strand, counting down.
CATATTTTATTGAGTCCCTAAAACACCACCAAATTTAATTGGTTCAATTTTTTTAGCCAGACCAGTTTTAACATCTGATTCTACAATTACGCCACATAATGTGGCTTCTCCTAATGCAGGAGAAAATTTTACCTTACTTTTAATGCCTAAAAATCTATCCAATATCGGCTCTTTATTCATACCAATAATGGAATTATAGTCTCCACACATCCCCGCATCTGTTTGGTATGCTGTGCCACCTAATAAAATACGAGTATCCGCTGTTGGAATGTGTTGATGAGTCCCAACTACAGCTGTAACTCTTCCATCCAAATGGTGTCCCATGGCAGCTTTTTCACTTGTTGCTTCTGCATGAAAATCAACAAAAATAAATGAAAGTTCATTTGATAATGAATGTTTTCTAAGTATCTCTTCAACTTTTAAAAACGGGTTATCGTCAGATTTCATAAAGACATTACCTATAAGGTTAATGACTAGAACATTTTCATTTTTTGGTGTTTTGTAAATATTGTAACCTGCTCCTGGTGTACCTTCAGGAAAATTATATGGCTTTAATAAGCGGTTATCACTGCCAATATAATCAGCAATTTCTTTTTGATCCCACAGATGATTCCCAGTGGTAATAACATCAGCACCATAAGAATAGATGTCCGCACAAATTTCCTTAGTTATGCCAAATCCTCCTGCTGCATTTTCACCATTAATAATAGTAAAATCAATTTCATGTTTTTTCTGAATATGTTTAAGATTCTGTTGCAAGGCATTTCTACCAGCTCGACCTACTATATCTCCAAGGAATAATACTTTCATCTATGCCTTATATAGATATTTTTCAGTTAAAATCCAATCAAGTTTTTTATCATGTATATCAGTTGGAACTTGTTGAATTTTCTGAAATGAAAATGCAACACCAATTTTTAATAAGTTTTGATCTTTATCTTCCATTTCTGCAATAAACTTGTCATAAAACCCACCACCATATCCTAGTCGATTGCCATTTTCATCAAATGCTAGTAGTGGCATCAACAATATTGAAGGAATGACTATTTCTTTTGATGTCTCAGGCTCTAAGATTCCAAACTTACCTTTGATAAGATTTTCTCCTTTTGACCATGTTCTAAAGACCATTTTTTTATTACTTTCTAAGATGGAAGGAAGACAGATAGATATATTTCTTGAAAGCAAATAATTAATTAATTCACTGGTATCTATCTCATTATTATATGCCTGAAATACTGACACATAATTGCCACCAAAAGATTTAATTAGAGGTTGAATATGAATATGAAGATTGTTTGTAATTTTTTGATCTTTTGTATAAGAAGACCTTCTATTTAATAAGAATTTACGTAAAGCAGTTTTCTCAAACTGATATTCAGGTTCTGACATATATTTTAAATATATCTTTAAATGTTAATTGATTGAAGCAATCTTACTTAGTAGATCATTGATCTTGTCATTAGTTAATTCTACATAATCAGTGCTTTTATCTTGGTTGCTTATAGTTCTTTTTTCATTTTCATTTAAAGAAGCCTCTAAAGACTTAATTTTTATAATGCTATCTTGAGCCTGCTTAGACAGCTCTTTGGCCTGATCAGCTATCAAAAGGGATGCCATAACCATTAGTCTGGTTTCACCAACTTTACCAAACTTTTTAGTTAGCTCCCGTACTTTAAAATCAATTTGTGCAGCTAGCTCTTTTAAGTGCTGTTCTTCACCCTGATCACATACCACATTGTAATCTTGATCATTGATATTAATATTTATTTCAGGCATGACTTATGAATCCAATATATCTTTAATACTATAAATACTCTCGTCTAGCTGGTCTGAGATACTGCCAGCAAAGTTTTTTAGCTCGATAAAATCTGATTTTAAGATTTTAACTTCATTATCCAAGCTATGATTCTTTTGCGAAAGCTCATTATTTTTACTTTCTAAAATCGCCATTTCTTTTACTTTATCAGAAAGCCTATCAATCTCATGAGAAAGTTTTGATATTGTTTCATGTAGTTTCTTTTCAACTAAATCTAAGTTCGACACTAATTATCTCCAAATAATTAATTTAATTTAACTTTCTTTCTAGCTAGCCGTCAATAAGAAAAAATTAAAAGATTCTTCAATATTTCACTTCCTTTATCTCAGATTATCATTTAAGAGTCTTGAGATAAGCAACAATAAAATTAACCACCCTTTTGTTAGTTTTTACATTCTAAATGTCCAAAGAAAACAAAAAAAATAAACTACACAACGAGCTTGCTAACGCAATTAGATTCCTTTCAATTGATGCTGTCCAGAAAGCAAATAGTGGCCATCCAGGTCTGCCTATGGGTATGGCTGATGTTGCTACAGTTTTATTTACTAAGTTTTTAAAGTTTAATCCATCAAATCCAAAGTGGTTTAATCGAGATCGATTTATATTGTCAGCAGGACATGGCTCCATGCTTCTTTATTCTTTACTCTACCTAACTGGATACAAGGATATTTCTATCAATGATATTAAGAAATTTAGACAACTTAATAGTAAGTGTGCTGGACACCCTGAATATGGCCATATTAGTGGCATAGAAACTACTACGGGTCCACTTGGGCAGGGATTTGGCAATGCTGTAGGGATGGCTTTAAGCGAAAGAATATTAGCAGGCTCTTTTGGTAGTAAAATTTCTGATCATTATACTTATGTTATAGCCAGTGATGGTGATTTAATGGAAGGCATAAGTCATGAAGCGGCATCTTTAGCTGGTCACCTAAATCTCAAAAAACTAATTGTTTTTTTTGATGATAATGGAATATCAATTGATGGTCCTGTTAGTCTGTCAAACTCAGAAAATACTATTAATAGATTTAAATCATATAATTGGAATACAATATCAATTAACGGACATGACCCAGATGCAATAGCAAGCTCTATTAGGCGTGCTCAGAAGTCAGATAAACCAACATTAATAAGCTGTAAGACTAAAATTGGCTTCGGATCACCAAATAAAGAAGGTAAATCTTCTGCTCATGGATCTCCATTAGGTGAGGATGAAATAAAGCTTACACGTGCCACACTCAACTGGCCTAATGATCCATTTATAGTTCCAACAAACATATTAAAAAGATGGCGGGATAGCTCTAACTCTGGAAAAATTAAATTTAAAAAATGGAATAGTGTTTTTTCAAAACTTACGCCAGCACAACAAAAAGAATTTAACCGAAGACTAAAAGGCACGTTGCCAACAAAAGTATCTTCGACTTTAGCCGCTTTTAAGAAAGAACTTATTAAAGATCCTATTTCTGTTGCAACACGTCAATCCTCTGAAATGGTTATCAATAGAATAAGTGATTTAATTCCTGAATTTATTGGAGGGTCAGCTGACTTAACTGGTTCGAACAACACAAAAGCTAAAGAAGCACAGATTATTTCTTCACCTAAGTATAAGGGTCAATATATTTATTACGGGATAAGAGAACATGCTATGGCAGCGGTAATGAATGGCATGTCTCTGCATCAAGGAATTATTCCATTTGGTGGTACATTTTTAATTTTTGCCGACTACTGTAAGCCCTCAATTAGATTATCAGGCTTAATGGAACAAAGAGTAATTTATGTCTTTACTCACGACTCTATTGGACTAGGCGAAGATGGTCCAACTCACCAGCCAATAGAACAATTGGCAAGTTTAAGAGCCACTCCAAACGTGAACGTTTATAGGCCAGCAGATACTACAGAAACAATTGAGTGCTGGGAGCATTCACTCAATACAATAAACACACCGAGTGTATTAGCTTTAACAAGACAAAAATTAGCTCCTGTAAGAAATAAATTTAATAAAAATAACCTATGCTCACTTGGAGCTTATGAGTTGGAAAGTTCGTCAAATAACCCTGCTGTAACTTTATTTGCCTCTGGCTCTGAAGTTAATCTAGCTCTATCTACAATGAAATTATTAAATAAAAATAAAATTTCTTGTCGAGTTGTTTCGGTTCCTTGTTTTGAACTGTTTAAAGAACAGCACTTAAACTATCAAAAGCAAATCAAAGGTAAGTCAAAAATAAATGTGTCTATAGAAGCTGGGGTTAAAATGGGCTGGAATGACATCTGCCCTGAAAATACATTAAACATAAGCATTGAAAGTTTTGGTGCAAGCGCGCCATTCGAAGAGCTATATGCACACTTCGGACTAACTGCAGAAAAGATTTACAAACAAATAAAAAAAATGAGGAGTTAATATGGCTATAAATGTTGCAATTAGTGGTTTTGGTAGAATTGGTAGACTGGTCTTAAGGTCAATCATAGAAAATAAAAGAAAAGATATCAACGTAGTTGCGATCAATGATTTGGCTCCAGTAGAAACAAATGCCTTTCTACTTTCATATGACTCAATACACGGACCTTTAAAGGAAAAGGTAAGTATCAATAAAGGTCAAATGGTGATTGATAAAAAAAGAATAACCGTTTTAAAGGAACGAGATCCTAAGCAGCTACCGTGGAAAAAGTTAAAAATTGATATTGTTTTTGAATGTACTGGTCTATTCACGTCTAAAGATACTGCTTCAATGCACCTAACTGCTGGTGCAAAAAAAGTATTAGTATCTGCTCCTTGCACTGATGCAGATAAAACTATTGTGTATGGTGTTAACCATGAATCTCTTACAAAAAAAGATACTGTTGTCTCTAACGCATCTTGTACAACAAACTGTTTAGCGCCTGTGACAAAAGTACTTAATGACAATTTTGGAATTGTACATGGGTATATGACTACGATTCACTCTTATACTGGAGATCAAAAAGTTCTTGATACTTTCCACTCTGACCCAAGAAGAGCTAGAGCAGCAGCTTTATCAATGATACCAACATCTACCGGTGCTGCCAAAGCAGTTGGACTTGTTATGCCAGAGCTAGCAGGGAAACTTGATGGGACCGCTATACGAGTTCCTACGCCGAATGTATCTTTAATTGACTTTAAATTTGTTACTAAAAAGAAAGTGACAGCCGACGCCATTAATAGTGCAATGACTAAAGCCTCTAAATCTAAAAACTTAAAAGGTATACTGACAGTTAACTCAGAGCCTCTAGTTTCCACAGATTTTAATCACAACCCTGCTTCATCAAACTTTGATTTAACTCAAACACAAGTAATTGATGGTTCTTTTGGTCGCATACTTAGTTGGTATGATAATGAATGGGGCTTCTCAAATAGAATGTGTGACACTGCAGTTGTGATGAGCAAATCAAAGTAAAATGATTGATCTGAATAAGATTAAAAGATTTAACGACAAAAATAAAACAGTTTTAATTAGATTCGATCTTAATGTTCCGCTTGATTCAGCTGAACTGCATAAAAGTGAAAGAATTGTAAGGATAAAGAAATCAGTTTCTAAGCTTATATCACTTAATTCTAAGATTATAATCCTATCTCATGTTGGCAGACCTAAGGGCAAAGTTAATAAAGATTTATCACTTCAACAGTTAGTTGGGCCTTTAAAAAAAGCTCTCAATAGGGATATAGTATTTATCTCAGACTGCACAGGTGAAGCTGTTAAAAAAACAATCTCATTAATTAACACTGATAAGATTATTTTATTAGAAAATTGTAGATTCTATAAAGAAGAAGAAGAGAATGATATTAAGTTTGCAAAATCTTTAGCAAATTTAGCAGACGTCTATATCAATGATGCATTTGCTTGCTCACATCGTGCTCATGCATCTATTGCAGCAATAACAGAATTTCTACCCTCATACTGTGGAGAATTACTTTATGATGAACTCTTAAATTTAAATAAAATTATCAATAATCCTGATCAACCTGCAATCACAATCATGGGGGGTTCAAAAATTTCAACAAAAATTTCAATAATTAAAAATCTTGCAAAAAAAATGTCTGCCATAGCTATTTGTGGTGGAATGGCTAATAGTTTTATTCACTATCAAGGAAATAATATAGGTAACTCTCTTGCTGAAAAAAATGTTAATGATGTCATTAAAGACATATTTGATTTTGCAAAAAAAAATAATTGTAAAATAATACTACCAAAAGATGTTACCGTTGCGCTAAAATTAGAGTCTGATGCAGCTACAGATTTAAGAACAATAGATAAAGTTAAAAACGAAGAAATGATTCTTGATATTGGCCCACTTTCTATAAATGAATTAAAAAATGAGATAAAATTATCGAAAACGGTTTTTTGGAATGGGCCTCCAGGTGTTTTTGAAGTCAAGCCATTTGATAAATCTACAATTGAAATTGCTAATTATATAGCTGAGTTAACAAAAACTGCTGAAATTCAGTCCTTTGCTGGCGGCGGCGATACCGTAGCTGCAATAGAAATGGCTGGTGTTAAAGACAAATTTACTTATATTTCTACTGGTGGCGGTGCTTTACTTGAGTTATTAGAAGGTAAGCAATTGCCAGGCTTGGTATCACAAAATATTCTATAAATATAAAAAAGGATTAAAGTATGTCATTAACCAATTTAAACGAAATAGCTGAATACATCTTATCTAATGGCAAAGGAATTCTTGCTGCAGATGAAAGCACAGGAACAATTAAAAAAAGATTTGATTCTATTGATACTGAATCCACTGAGCTGAGCCGTCGAACTTACCGTGAAATGCTATTTCAAGCCGATGGGATGAAGGGTAACATAGGTGGTGTTATTTTATTTGATGAGACCTTAAGGCAACTTGGGGCTGACGGTACATTACTTTCTGAAATAATTTCAAATCAAGGCGCTCTGCCTGGTATCAAGGTTGATAAAGGTTTATCTCCTCTTGATGAGAATTCTTTAGAAACTGTAACAATGGGACTTGATGACCTTGACGAACGTTGCAAAGAATATTTTAAATTAGGGGCAAAGTTTACCAAATGGCGTGCAGTGATAAATATTGGTAATGGAATTCCAACGGATAAATGTATTGAAGAAAATATGATTAGGCTCGCAGACTACGCAAAAATTGTTCAAAATAATAATATGGTTCCAATAGTTGAGCCAGAAGTTCTAATGGATGGATCACATACACTTAACGATTGTTTCATTGTAACATCTAAAGTATTAAATTCACTTTTTATCCAGCTTAAAAGTAAGGACGTAAACATTAAAGGTACTATATTAAAACCTAATATGGTTATTTCTGGTACTAACTGTTCTGAACAAGCTGGGGTTCAAGAAGTTGCTGAGCAAACTGTAAAATGCTTAATAGAAAATGTCCCTGAAGATCTTTCTGGTATTGCTTTTCTATCAGGGGGACAATCTGATATAGATGCAACAGCACACTTAGATGCCATGAATAAAATAGGTGGATTCAAGTGGAAACTCAGTTTTTCTTATGGACGCGCATTACAACAAGCTGCCTTAAAAACTTGGCTGGGCAAAGAAGAAAACATAACTAGTGCGCAATCTGCATTCTCTCATAGAGCTTTAATGAATAAAAAAGCTGCTACTGGTGAGTGGCATACGGGCTTAGAAAATTAAACTTATGAAAATTAATGGTAACGCAGTAAAGCCCGGCATGATAATAGAGCACCAAAATGCACTTTGGGTAGTTACTAAGGCTCAGCATGTAAAGCCAGGTAAAGGTGGGGCATTTAATCAGGTAGAGATGAAAAATTTAAAAAGTAGTTCAAAGCTTAATGAGCGTTTCAGAGCATCTGAACAAGTCGAAAGAGCTAGAGTGGAAGAAGAGCAGTTTCAATATTTGTATAAACAAAATGATAAATTAGTTTTCATGAATCTAACTTCATTTGAACAAATCGAACTTGATGAAGAATTTGTTGCAGATAAAGCAAAAATGCTAAGAGAAAATGAAGAAGTCACGCTTGAGCTTTATGATGAAGTCCCCATAGGCTTGCAGCTGCCAAAAACAATGATTTTTACCGTTAAGGAAACTGAGGCGGTTGTAAAAGGGCAAACAGCAGCCTCTTCTAATAAGCCTGCTATAGTTGATAATGGCTTAAGAGTTATGGTGCCACCTTTTATTGAACAGGATGAGGAAATAGTAATCAATACTGAAGATATGACTTATCTTAAGAGAAAAGATAAATGAGCTATAGTAGTCCGCATATTAATACCATGTTTTCTGCTGCCCGTAAGGCTGGAAAAAATCTGGTTAGAGATTTTGGTGAGGTGGAAAATTTACAAGTATCTATTAAAGGCGTTTCTGATTTTGTGTCCGCTGCAGATATCCAGTCTGAAAAGATTTTAATTAATGAGCTATCTCGAGCCTATCCAGACTATGACATTTTAGCAGAAGAAGCAGGATTTATTAAAAATAGTCGAACTAATTCTGGTATGAAATGGGTTATAGATCCACTAGATGGCACTACCAATTTTCTTTTTGGGATACCTCATTTTGCAATAAGCATTGCTTTGCAAAGAGATGGGGAGACATTATCAGGTATTGTTTATAATCCTATTACAGATGACCTTTTCTGGGCAGTTCGTGGCAAGGGAGCTTTTTGCAACAATAAAAGGCTAAGAGTTTCGCTTAGAGATAAAATTGAAAACTGCACTATTGGAACAGGGATCCCACATAAGGGATTAGCGGAGCATGAAGATTATCTAATTGGACTAACAAAAGTGATGGCGAATGCAGCTGCAATAAGAAGATTTGGAACTGCATCTCTTGACTTAGTTTATGTTGCCGCTGGAAAATTTGATGGCTTCTGGGAAAAGAATTTAAAAATATGGGATATAGCTGCTGGCGCACTAATTGTCTCTGAGGCTGGCGGTAGTATAACCGACCACAAAGGTATGAATGGTTACTTAGAAACTGGTAACATTGTAAGTACTAATTTCAAAATTCATGAAGAGCTGCTAAAACTTATTAAAGTTTAATACCAAAGCGACTAAGCATTTTTTTTTCAATTCTCAAGAAATAACTGAATTGACCAAATGGTATTGCAACCATTAACAATAGAACCTGATAGAAGATAAATACTGAAAATATTCTCAATGGCCAAAAGATAAATGGTGAAATAGAGCTGACATCTATATTTAACAAATCAATAACAGCCTGCGAAACAATTAGAGACATTGAGCCAGTAATTGAGAATACAAGCATAACACATACAAACTGCATGTTAGAATTAACTAAAAGTCTTTTATATAGGCTCTTTTTTATCATTTTTTAGCAATATTAAAAGTATACCAATATTTCAAAATAGAGATTGATTTATTAAACCTTATAAGATATTTAAACGGAAATAAATATTACATTATGAAAAAAGACACACATCCAAATTATCATACTATTAACGTTGTAATGACTGATGGCACTAAGTTTGAAACTAGATCAACTTGGGGTAAAGAAGGTGACACAATGTCACTAGATATAGATCCAACTTCACATCCGGCATGGACTGGTGGAACTCAAAAGATCCAAGATAAAGGTCAAGTCAGTAAATTTAATAAAAGATTTAGCAACCTTAAAACTTCTTAATATTATTCCACTTGAGAATTTTCCAATACTCATAAATAATCATTATTTATGAAAGCAATTCTATTTGAAGATTATGGTGATGCTTCGGTAATGACCGTTGGCGAAACCCCAGCCCCTACTATTAATGATGATGAAGTTTTAATTAAGGTTGCGGCGGCTGGTATAAATCGACCTGATATCTTGCAAAGACAAGGTGGCTACCCTCCTCCGGAAGGTGCATCTAAAATTCTTGGTCTTGAAGTGTCAGGAGTAATAGTCGAAATCGGTAAAAATATTAGTCAAAATTTTTTGAACAAAGAAGTTTGCGCCTTAGTAACTGGTGGAGGTTATGCAGAATATGTAAAAACAACCTTAGCAACTGTATTGCCTATTCCACACGGTGTTAAGCTTCATGAGGCAGCTGTAATACCTGAAACTTTTTTTACTGTCTGGACTAACCTGTTTGACTCCGGCTCATTGACTACTAATGAAACATTATTAATACACGGAGGCGCAAGTGGTATTGGTATAACTGCAGCTCTTATTGCCAAAGCGCTGGGTATAAAATATTTAGCCACAGTTGGATCTGATAAGAAAAAAGAATTTATGAATACGCTTGGTTGTCACTTAGCCATAAACTATCAAAATGAAGATTTTGAAGTAGAGATTAAAAATAAAATTCAAGGTGTTGACGTAATATTAGATATAGTTGGTGGTGAATATTTTCAAAAAAATTTAAATATATTGAATAAGTTTGGTAGACTTGTAAATATAGCATACTTACAAAGCCCTGTTGTTACGGCCAACTTGCTTCCAATAATGCTTAAGCGATTGGTTGTCACTGGATCAACATTAAGAATTCGTTCGGATGAAGAAAAGAGAGAAATAAGGGATTCTTTGATAAAAAACATCTGGCCATTAATAGAGGCCAAATCAATAAAACTCATTATAGATAGAGAATTTGCCTTTAAAGATGTTAAAATAGCCCATGAATATATGGAAAATAACCATAATATAGGCAAACTCCTATTAAAATTTTAGTATCTCCTTTTAAAATTAAATAAATTCAAATATAAGGTTTTTTTAAACCTAATTGTAGGATCATAATATGACATTACCTCTAATGCCCAAAGCTACGGCTATATGGCTAGTTGAGAACACAGCGTTAACCTTTAAACAAATTGCCGATTTTTCAGGTATGCATGAGCTTGAGATAAAAGGAATAGCTGATGGAGAAGTTGGAATGGGTATTAAGGGACTAAATCCTGTTAGTACTAATCAACTTACTAAAGAAGAAATTGATAAAGCTACAAATGATCCTGAACATATACTTGAGCTAATTGAAAATGAAATTACTCTTCAGACAGAAAGAGATACTAAGCTAAAAAAATATATACCTTTATCAAAAAGACAAGAAAGGCCTGATGCGATTTCATGGTTAATTAGAAATCATCCAGAGCTTAAAGATTCACAAATAGCTAAGTTGGTCGGTAGTACAAAAAATATGATTGTCTCTATAAAAACTAAAAGCAATTGGAATATGTCTAATATTAGACCACAAGACCCAGTAGGTTTAGGCTTGTGCAAGCAAATAGATTTAGACGAAGCTTTAGAAAAAGCAATAAGATCTCAGCAACGTGCTACTAAAAAGAAACATAAAGAAGAAGCACTTTTACAGCAGAAAAAACAGGAAGAACTACAATCAAAAATTGAAACTGAATCTAGTTCAACTCCTGAGAGTTAATCTCTCTAAAAAAATGATAAAAAAGCCTTTAATAAGTATTATCATGGGCAGTAAGTCTGACTGGCCAACTATGGAGCATACAGCTTTGATGCTTGATGAGTTTAAAGTTCAATATGAAGTAAAAGTTGTCTCGGCACATCGTACTCCAAAAAGAATGAATGAATTTGCATTGAAGGCTGAAAAAAGAGGTATTAAGATTATTATTGCTGGAGCTGGCGGTGCAGCACACTTACCTGGCATGACTGCATCACAAACTAAAATTCCTGTACTTGGCGTCCCAATAAAATCAAAGCAGCTTGACGGCATCGATAGTTTATTATCAATTGTACAAATGCCCAAAGGTATCCCTGTTGGTACGTTGGCTATAGGTGAGGCTGGTGCTGCAAATGCCGCTCTTCTATCTGTTTCTATATTGGCACTTAATGATAAAGTTTTAAGTAAGCGTTATGAAAAATGGCGCTTAAACCAGACTAAAAGTGTCGCTATTAAGCCATAATTAATGAATAAAAAAATTAAAGTTGGAATTATTGGTGGTGGTCAATTGGGTATGATGCTTGCAGAAGCTGCTTCAAAATTAGGAATTGTGCCCTTTATTTATTCAAATACTAAAGATTCGCCTGCGGCTAAGGTAGCTAAAACTTATTACGGCAACTTTGATGATGTAACTAAAATTAAAAAATTTATTAATAAAGTAGATTTGGTCACCTATGAATTTGAAAATATTCCCACTACAGTACTTAGCTTGATAAATAAAACTGTACCTATATTCCCTCCTATTAAAGCACTAAAAATTACTCAAGATCGTATTAAAGAAAAGAAATTTTTTATTGATAATAAAATATCTTGTGTGAAGACACAAATACTAAGAAATACTAATGATCTTAAAAATATTAGAAAACAATTATCTTACCCTTCAGTCATTAAGACTGCTCGCTTAGGCTATGATGGAAAGGGACAATTTACAGTAAATTCTTATGCCGAACTTCTAGATGGGTGGAATCGACTAGATAAAACTTCATGTGTGGTAGAAAAAAAAATTAATATAGCAAAAGAAATATCTATCATTGGTGCGCGCTCAGTCAAAGGTGAAATAGAAATATTTCCATCCTTTAGAAATATTCATAAAAATCATATTCTCGACATAACTAAACTTCCTTCTTGTATAAATAAAGATATTGAAAAAAAAGCAAACGAAGTGACTTTAAAAATATTAAAGAAATTAAACTATGTAGGTATTCTTTGTGTTGAATTTTTTATTGATGATACTGGAAGCTTAATGGCAAATGAAATGGCTCCTCGAGTTCATAACTCTGGACATATAACAATTGAAGCCTGCATTACAAGTCAGTTTGAACAACATTTAAGAGCAATAGTAGATTTACCTTTGGGAAGTACAAAAATTATTAAACCTGCTGTTATGAAAAATTTAATAGGCGATGACATCTCTAAAATAAGAATGATAAAGTCTAAAAAACAGTTTAGTGACTTTAAAAAATCAAAATTACATAACTACTTTAAAAAAGACATAAAGCCTGGAAGAAAAATGGCGCATATTACTTTCTACAATTAGACAGTAAGTGCAGTTATTAATTATTAAGCCATCTAAATAACTCAAAAAATGAAAAAAGCTTATAAAATCAACCTTTCTTGATCATTATGTGCTAAAAAAAGACAGACTTTATAAAATTAAATACAATGTAATCTATGGTTAAATTATTTTCTTATATACACAAAGAAGGTTGGAAATTTTCGGTAATCTCTCTTTTAATATCAGTTTTGTTAATCTATGTTTGGCAACCTTTGGCATTATTTGGTTTTGCTATAACTTTTTTTATAGTGTGGTTTTTTCGAGACCCTGAAAGAAAAACACCTCAAATCAATAACTCAATTATAAGTGCTGCAGATGGAAAAATCTGTTTGATAGATGAAGCATCTCCACCAGAAGAAACTGGTCTTGGACAAATACAAATGAAACGTATTTGTGTTTTTATGAATGTACTGAACGTTCATGTTAATAGAAGTCCTATAAATGGACTTGTAGAAAAAGTTATTTATAAAGCTGGAAGCTTCTTTAATGCCAGTTTGGACAAAGCAAGCGAGAAGAATGAAAGAAGTAGTTTGGTTCTTAGAACTAATATGGGAACTCAAATTGTTGTTGTGCAAATTGCTGGCTTAATAGCAAGAAGAATTCTAAGTTTTGTTCAGTCTAAGGATAATTTATCTGCAGGAGAACGATTTGGATTAATTAGATTTGGTTCCAGAGTTGATATTTATCTACCAATGGATGTAGAAATTAAATGCACTCTTAATGATAATGTTGTTGCAGGTGAAACAGTTCTTGCACAACTCTTAAATTAAATAACAGCATGAAACGAATTAAATTTAAATCATTAGTTCCCAACTTAATTACTCTTACAGGGCTATGTTTTGGTTTAAGTTCAATTAGATTTGCCTTCGAAGACCAGTTTGAGTTGGGGGTTGCGTGCATATTGATAGCTGCAGTCTGCGATACTCTTGATGGTTTTTTTGCACGTATGCTTAAAAGTTCATCAGAACTTGGTGCTCAATTAGATTCGTTGTCAGACTTTCTTTGTTTTGGTATTGCACCTGCTATTTTGCTGTATATGAGTATCATGGAGGATGCTCGTCTTGTTGGTGAAATCACGGTAGTTGCTTATGTAATTTTCTCTTGCTTACGTTTAGCTATTTTTAATACCAATTTAATTTCTGACGATGATGGGCTTAAGGTTAATGGTTTTTTTAGTGGAGTGCCTACTCCAGCTGGATCAATTTTAATTATTTTACCAGTAACGCATGCATTCCTTGGAGGCAATTGGGCATATGAGCATCCAAATATAATTGCTGCTTATACTATAATAATTGGGTTACTTTTAATAAGCAATATTCCGACATATTCTATAAAACGTAAATTTCTAATCTTAGAAAAAGGTAATTATATTATTTTCATTTCTCTGTTTGCTATGATTATGATGGGACTTATAAATTTCCCCTGGATTGCATTAAATATAATAGGAGTCATTTACATTTTAACGATCCCTTTTTCGATAAATTCATGGTTTAGGGAAAAAGAACTTATTAATAAAACATAATTCACTTTATTTATAATAAAGGGCTTGGTAAACTTCTCTGACTTATAAATAAATTAGCTTTAGAATAAATTAATAATTATATTAGATATGAATTTAAAAGATAAATTAATTGAACTTAATATTAAAACGCCTGACTCAATAATGCCTGCAGGTAATTATGTGCCTTATAAAATAATTAATAATTTTATCTATATTTCAGGACAGCTGCCTATAGTAGGAACTATTACCTCAGGAAATATAATAACTGGTAAAGTTCCATCTGAGGTTTCTATATCAAAAGCAAAGGAAGCTGCTGAGATTTGTATAATTAATACAATGTCATTACTCATTGAGGCTACTGATAATGCTGATTGTAGCAAACTGAGCTGCATAAATGTTTCAGGATTTGTTAACTCGGATAAAGATTTAGTTGAACATCCAGAAATTATTAATGGCGCATCTGATATGATCTATCAAATTTTAGGAGAAAATGGTAAGCATACAAGAATAGCTGTAGGTAGTGCCTCATTGCCAAAAAATGCTGCAGTAGAAATTTCTTCAATATTTTATATAAGGTAATAAATAATTTATTTAGCCCCTATCGCTTAATAGTAAAGCAGGTCATTGGTAATGATCAGCCACCGGAGCGTAACCGGTTAGGGGCACCATTTTCTAACTTAAAAGAAATTTCCTATAAATCAAAAATATCTTACCGCTTGAAGTCTTAGTATATTTTCATTACTGAGATCTTTATAATCTTTCATCTCATATGCTCCATTTAAAAACCATCCATTCCTTAGTCTAGTATCTAACTCAAGTTTTGCTATAGAATGAGTTGATAGTTCACTGTCTA
Source organism: Pelagibacteraceae bacterium AG-422-B15 (assembly GCA_905182345.1). GTDB lineage: Bacteria > Pseudomonadota > Alphaproteobacteria > Pelagibacterales > AG-422-B15 > CACCCN01. The sequence goes on along the minus strand of CAJJBG010000017.1, from coordinate 2,449 downwards.
ACGAAAGACTGATAATACTATCCATCCCTAACTCGTAGAATGCTGCTGCACTAAATGTATTAAGATGAGATAAGCCTGATCTATGGTTTATCTCATAATCAAATTGATATGACCATTTGTATTGGGTTTCAATATCGGTACCAAACGCAGCTCTAATATTATTTGACTCTTCATCATCAATACTAAGAATATATTTTGTATTGGGCACAGCCACATAAGAAACCGTAGCATCTGAAGAAGAGCTAATGTCTTTTCCATATTCAAGTCGTCCATACCTATTTAACTTAAGATTATTTATTTCAATCTCGTCATCAACTAAAATACCAAGGGATATCATCGCCGATGTAATCTTTTGCTCATCATATTTTATTGCGGCAACTGTTCCTGTATCACTAAAGCTAGATAAAATTGTATAACCCCCATCTATTCGACCATATGGTGTTATTTTGATTAAATTTTCTTCTAGTACTGCACTGTATACTAATGAACCAAATAATTGTTTACCTTCTCTACTTCCAGTTAAAGTTCCTGAAGCATGACTTCTTGTAAGATTCATGTCCAGTAAACTAATTCCTAAAGTGCCATCGATATATGTTTTTTCATCATATGGCATAGTTCCATAAAGTGATAAGCTATAAGTATCAGTATCTAATGCATGGCCTGAAGAACCAATATCGACATCATCCTTGCCTATTCTTAGTGCCAAACCTAAAATATGATTCGTGTCGATCTTATTATCAATTCCAAATGTTATACCGTTTGTTTTAACATCTCTTAATGATGAAATTCCATTTGCATCAAATTCTCCTAAGGTAATATTACCTTCACTCCACAGAGCCCAATCATTGGAAAATAAATCAGCTGATTGGTTCAGTAAATTTGAAAATTGTAATGTATCTGAAAGATCATTTAAATCTGAATCAGTGAAATTAACGTTTACTCCCTGATGAGATAATTTGTTTGCATCTTTATTTCTTCTTAGCCACTCCATGCGTTTTAATACTGAAGTTGTAGATTGCTGAATAAGTCTTTTTGCTGTTTCAGTTTGGGCCTTAAGCAATCCAACAAAATCCTTATCGTCTAGAGGGTTTGTTAAGTCCTCAACAAGATATTCTGCGGTAAAAGTCTTACTAGTTGCAGGTACTGCATTGTCATTAAAATCTTCAACGGCTGCGCCAATATAAGCATAAATTATCTGACCACTAGTAAAGTTATTAGTAGGATTAATTGTGATTATCGTTTTTGCTGAATTAATTGTAGCGGTGAAGGAAAGATTAGCACCATCAGCATCGTTATTTTTTAGAGTAATCACAGAGTCAACATTAGTGTCATCCAGAGCCGTGTTATCAATTAATCTTACCGCCTCTGTAAATGAAAAGGTTATATCTGAATTAGTTGCAATACTAACTGCATATGCAAGATTTGAAGTTGAAACAAAAGCTAAGAAACACATTATCTTTATAATTTTAGACATTATTCTCCTCCTCCTGATACCGTTATAACAGCGTCAATTCTTACACTTGGTGGAATAGTGTCTCCAGTTGAAAAAACAGAAGATGTAGTCGAAATAGCGTTATCATAAGAGTCTTCAACTGCGGGTCCAATTGCAACATAGACAGCCTGCTCACTTGCTAAGTTCTCATTTAGATTAATCGATATTAATTGATTATGAATGTCGATAGTGGCATCAAATGCTATATCTACACCACTTGAATTAGTGTCTTTTAATGTGATTAAGCTATCTACATTAATGTTATTTATAGATGTATTGTCAAGGAACCTAATTTCTTCATCAAAATATATTGTTATTATTGCATCAGCTTCAACATTTGTAGATCCATTAGACGGACTAATCAATACATTTGGTGGAACGTTATCATCAACACTAAACGTTCCAGCAGCTAAACCGGTTGCAACGTCAGAACTATTCTCAACTGAATCTATTGAAACATAAATAATATCTCCTGGAATTAGATTATTTGTAGGGTTGATTGTTATAATTTTTTTTGCTGAATCTATAGTTGCATCAAAAGGTATGGGTGAACCACTAAAGGAGTATTCAAGTGTTATAAGATTATCAACATTAGCGTTAGTTATTAATGAGTCGTCTAGATGTCTTATTGCGTCAGAAAATGTCATTATTACATTTGTATTGACGGGTAGTCCTGTTGTTCCGTCAGCAGGGTCGAAGGTTACTGATAGCCTGTCATCGATTGTTGTAAATGATGCAGTAGATGCAGCTATTGCATTATCCCATTCGTCTTCAACAGAAGCACTAATTGCAACGTATATAACTTGATTCAGTGGTAAACTACTAGTTGGGGTAATAGTGATATTTTCTTTTGTTGAGTCTATAAATGCATCAAATGAAATATCAGCACCAGATGAATTACTTGCTTTTAATGTAATTAGACCATCAATATTAGCGTCTGTAATTGGGGTATTGTCT
>CAJJBG010000016.1 GCA_905182345.1 Pelagibacteraceae bacterium AG-422-B15 | reverse complement strand
GCACTTGATTTAACTTACTCGCAGTTTCTTGAAAATGTTCAAAACGGCTCTGTTAATGATGTTACAATTCGGGGTAATAATATTTCTGGGAATTTTTCAGACGGTAAAAAATTTAAAACTTATGCTGTAAATGATTCAACTTTAGTTGAAAAACTTACTAAAATGGGAGTTAATATTTCTGCAGCCCCACTTGATGATGGTTATCCTTCTATATTAGGAATTCTAATTTCTTGGTTCCCAATGCTCTTACTTATTGGTGTATGGATTTTCTTCATGCGTCAAATGCAAGGTGGAAAAGGTGGTGCAATGGGCTTTGGAAAGTCAAAAGCAAAACTCTTAAACCAAAATAAAAATAAAGTTACTTTTAATGAGGTTGCTGGAATTGATGAGGCTAAAGAAGAGTTATCTGAAATTGTTGACTTCTTAAAAGATCCAAGAAAATTTCAAAAACTAGGTGGAAGAATTCCAAAAGGTGCATTATTAATTGGCCCCCCAGGTACAGGTAAAACCTTATTAGCTAGGGCAGTAGCAGGTGAGGCAGATGTTCCTTTCTTTACAATCTCAGGATCTGATTTTGTTGAAATGTTTGTTGGTGTTGGAGCATCAAGAGTTAGAGATATGTTTGAGCAAGGCAAAAAAAATGCTCCATGTATAATTTTTATTGATGAAATAGATGCTGTAGGAAGAAGTAGAGGAGCTGGCTTAGGTGGTGGCAATGATGAAAGAGAGCAAACTTTGAATCAATTATTAGTAGAGATGGATGGCTTTGATGCCAATGAAGGTATTATTTTGGTGGCTGCAACTAATAGGCCGGATGTTCTAGATCCAGCACTATTAAGACCAGGGAGATTTGATAGACAAGTAGTAGTTCCCAATCCAGATTTAGTAGGCAGAGAAGCAATATTAAAAGTACATATTAAAAAAATATTAGTAGCTCCGGATGTTGATACAAGAACGATAGCTAGAGGAACACCAGGATTCTCTGGTGCAGATTTAGCAAATATCGTAAATGAATCAGCCTTACTTGCTGCTAGGAAAAATAAAAAAATTGTTACTATGGTAGACTTTGAGGAAGCCAAAGATAAAGTTATGATGGGCTCTGAAAGAAGGTCATTAGTAATGACTGAAGATGAAAGAAAGCTTACAGCCTACCATGAAGGTGGCCATGCTTTAATTGCAATTCATCAGCCAGATTCTGATCCAATTCATAAGGCTACAATTATTCCACGTGGAAGAGCTCTTGGTATGGTTATGCGTCTACCTGAAAGAGATCAGCTATCAATGTCTAGGAATAAGATGTTTGCTGACATGACTGTTGCTATGGGTGGAAGAGTTGCAGAAGAGTTAATATTCGGAGCTGGAAAAGTTACTTCAGGAGCCTCATCTGATATAGAGATGGCTACTAAGCTTGCAAGAAATATGGTTACTAGATGGGGCTTAAGTGAAAAGCTGGGGCCATTACAATATGAAGAAAATGAGGAAGAAGTATTTCTTGGTCGTTCAGTTACTAGGCATCAAAATGTTTCTGAGGAAACAGCCAGACTAATTGATTCAGAAATTAAAAGCATAGTTGAAAAGTGCTATAATGAAGCACATAAAATATTAAAAGAAAATATTAATGATCTACATACTTTAGCTAAGGGTCTTTTAGAATATGAAACGTTAAATGGAGTTGAAATAAAACAGCTGATTGAAACAGGATCTATTAATAGACCAGACCCTGAAGAAGAGATTAAAAATGCTGGACCTTCTGTGCCTAGTAGTGGCAAGTCAAAGCCATCAATAAATCCTGACTTAAAACCAAAACCACAAACATCTTAAGGTTTTTTATAAAATAAAAGTTAGGGCAAAAATGAATTATTACGTATGCCCAATTATTTCGAATAAAAAATTAAAATCTAAATATAGTAAAAAACTTGGATCTTCAAACCTATATTTTGATACAGTTGAAATTACTAGTAGAAATAAAAAAGAAATAAAAAAGAAGCTAGTTAATCTAAGGGATATCAAATTCTTAGATCAAAATGAATATGATGTTGTTAACAAACAAATTAAATTAATCATAGCTCCAAGAAAACCAATTAAATTATTAAAGTTTAATAAGCCTAAGATTATGGGCATACTTAATATTACGCCTGATAGTTTTTCTGATGGAGGCAAGTATGCGTCACTTCATCTTAGTGCTAAGCATGCTAATAAAATGTTGCAGGATGGTGCTGATATCATTGATATTGGTGGAGAGTCTACTAGACCGGGAGCCATCACCATAAGCTCTAAAGAGGAGGTTCGTAGAATTTTACCCACAATAAATTATTTAAAAGATAAAAATAAAAAAATTATTATTTCTTTAGACACTCGTAAGTCAGAAGTAATGCTGGCAGGCATTAAAAAAAACATTGATATTATTAATGATGTCTCTGGGTTGAGATACGATAAAAAATCTATTCAAGTTATTAGGCAAAAAAATATGCCCTTTATATTAATGCATTCAATTCATACTCCAAAAAAAATGCAACTAAAAATTAAATATGATGATGTATTATTAGATGTTTATGATTTCTTTAAAAAGAAAATTGAGTTGTGTGAGAAAAATAAAATTAATAGAAATTCTATAATATTAGATCCTGGAATTGGTTTTGGTAAAACTACGCAACAAAATTTGAAGCTAATTTCTAATATAGCATTGTTGCATTCGTTAGGTTGTCCGCTCTTATTAGGTGCCTCAAGAAAAAGTTTTATTGGAAAATTGCATAAAAATGCATTAGAAGGAAAGAGAATGGGTGGTTCATTAGCTTCAGTTTTTTACGCATTATCTCAAGGTGTACAAATTTTTAGGGTCCATGATGTGTTTGAAACTTCCCAAGCAATAAAAGTTTTTAATAATTTATAAATAAATAAAGATGCAAAAAAAATATTTTGGTACTGACGGAATCCGAGCAGAATCGAACAGTCTAAAACTAAATGGCTTAACTATGATGCGTCTAGGTATGGCTTTAGGTAAGTTTTTTACAAATGGTGAACATAGACATAGAGTAGTAATTGGAAAAGATACCAGGTTATCAGGGTATATGATTGAGCAGGCCATAACATCTGGGTTGCTATCTATGGGTATCGACGTTTTACTACTGGGTCCAATCCCCACACCAGGAGTTGCTATGCTTGCAAAATCTATGCGTGCAGACTTTGGAGTAATGATATCAGCATCACATAATCAATATTCTGATAACGGAATTAAGTTATTTGATAAGAATGGAAATAAACTCTCTGATCAAATTGAACTTGAGATTGAAAAGTTAATGGATTCAAATGTTGAAGATTATTTAGTTAGTCCAGATAAAATAGGAAGAGCAAAGCGCTTAGAAGATGCTAATGCTAGATATATTGAGTTTCAGAAAAATACATTTCCAAAAAAAATTAGTTTAGAAGGTCTTAAAATAGTCTTAGACTGTGCAAATGGTGCGGCTTACAAGTCAGCTCCAGTTATATTATGGGAACTAGGAGCTGAGGTCATTACTGTTGGAGTTGATCCTGATGGTACCAATATTAATAGAGACTGTGGCTCTACTAGCCCAGAGTTTATGGCTAAAAAAGTAGTAGAAGAAAAGGCTGATATCGGAATCTGCTTAGATGGAGATGGCGATAGAATTATTATTTGCGATGAAAATGGTAAGGTTATTGATGGAGATCAAATTCTAGGACTTTTAGGATTACATTGGAAAAAACATGGTCAGCTATCTACAAATGTGATTGTTGCAACTTCCATGTCTAATCTTGGATTAGAAAATATTTTAAAAGAGAATGATATAGAATTACATCGCACTAATATTGGCGATAGGTATGTCAAAGAAGCAATGTTAAAAACAAATGCGAATGTAGGTGGAGAACAATCTGGTCATATTATCTTAAAAGATTTTATTGACACAGGTGATGGCATGATAACTGCTCTGCAAATCCTAAGAATCCTAATTGAAAAGAATCAGAAAGCCAGTAAAACACTTGATGTATTTGATCCAATTCCTCAAAAACTTTTAAATTTTAATCTAAATGACAGTAACATTCTGAAAAAAGACGAGACAGTCAGCCTCTTAGATGATTGCCAGAAAATATTAGGTATAGATGGTAGAATATTCGCTAGAATGTCTGGTACTGAACCACTTTTAAGGGTAATGATTGAGTGTAAAAATGCCTCAATCCTTGATACAGTTATCAAACAAGTTGATTCATATTTTACAAATTTATAAAAGGCTCTAAATGACAGGTGTAGTAGTTATAGGCTCTCAGTGGGGAGATGAGGGTAAGGGAAAGATTGTTGATTGGCTATCAAGTAAGGCAGATGTAGTTGTAAGATTTCAAGGTGGACACAATGCTGGCCATACGCTGGTTATTGATGGTGAAACTTATAAATTAAATCTACTGCCATCTGGTATATTGCGATCAGATAAACAATCTATTATTGGCAATGGAGTTGTACTAGATTTAAGGGCTTTAATTTCTGAAATTAAAGGACTATTAGAGAGAAATATTAAAATTTCACCAAGCAATTTAAGAATATCAGACAAAGCATCAATTATTCTTCCACTTCACCAAAAACTCGATGAATTAAGAGAGTTAAATGCTGGAAAAGATAAAATTGGCACAACTAAAAGAGGGATTGGACCTGCCTATGAAGATAAGGTTGCAAGGCGCTCTGTAAGGGTCTGTGATCTATTTGATAAGGCCCACCTTAAGTTAAAAATAATTAACTTATTGGGACATCACAATGCTTTAATGCGTGGGTATGGTGAGCAAGAATATGACGCACAAGAGGTCACTGATAAGATATTTGAACTTGGTCAAGAAATAAAACCTTATGCAAAATCTATTATAGAAATTTCTAGAGAAATTAATAAACCTGATAACAAAATTTTATTTGAAGGAGCTCAAGGGTTTTTGTTGGATATAGACCATGGTTCGTACCCTTTTGTAACTTCATCAAATACTCATTCAAGTTATGCTGCCATAGGTAGTGGTTTAAATCCAAATAGAATTAATCATGTTATGGGCATTACAAAAGCCTACACAACCCGAGTCGGCTCAGGACCCTTTCCTACAGAAGAAGATAATGCGACTGGACAAAAGCTTGGTGAAATAGGCCATGAATTTGGCACAGTAACAAATAGAAAAAGAAGATGTGGTTGGTTTGATGCTGTTTTAGTAGAACAGGCTGTTCAACAAGCAGGTATTAATGGAATTGCATTAACAAAATTGGACGTTTTAGATTCATTTGAAATATTAAAGGTTTGTGTAGCTTATGAGTTGAATGGTAAGCGAATAGATTATTTTCCTAGCTCAGAATTCGATCAAGCAAATATAAAACCAATCTATGAAGAACTAGAGGGATGGAACTCAGTGACTGCAGGATGTCAAAAATTGGAAGATTTACCTGAAAAAGCAATTAATTACATTAATAGAATTAGAGATTTAATTGGAGCTGATATAGACTTAGTTTCAACAAGCCCTAAAAGAGAAGATACTATTCTATTAAACGATGTATTTGCCTAAGCAGAAATTAAATGAGTTTCTTTAGCTAAATTTATCATTTCGATTTGAAGCTTAGCAAAAGCTTTTTCTTCAATTTGCCTTACTCTTTCTCTGCTAATTTTATAATCTTTACTAAGCTCTTCAAGAGTTTTAGGAACTTCAGATAACTTTCTTGATGTAATAATATCTTGTTCACGTTTATTTAGAATATTAATGGCCTTTGATAGCAAGGCTCTTCTTTTAGTTATTTCTTCTTTTTCAGCAAGTTTAACTTCTTGATCAGCGTCCTCATCAACTAACCAATCCTGCCATTCAGTTTGGCCATCTTCAGAAATAATGGTATTTAAAGAATAGTCAGTTCCAGAAAGTCTGCCTTCCATATCTGAGACTTCAGCTTCAGTTACATTCAATCTTTCAGCAACTTCTTTAACCTGATCTGGTTTTAATGAACCTTCATTATAACTTGATAATTGGTTTTTAATTTTTTTAAGATTAAAGAATAATTTTTTTTGAGCTGCAGTAGTTCCAATTTTTACTAGACTCCATGATTTTAGAACATATTCTTGAATAGCTGCTCTAATCCACCACATAGCATAAGTAGATAATCTAAAGCCTTTTTCTGGGTCATATTTTTTTACAGCTTGCATTAGCCCAATATTACCTTCTGAAATTAATTCAGTGATAGGTAAGCCATAGCCTCTGTAGCCCATGGCAATTCTTGCAACTAATCGTAAATGACTAGTGACTAGTTTATGTGCGGCAGCAGTATCGCCCTTACTAATCCATTTTCTTGCTAATGAAACTTCCTCTTTTTGAGAGAGCATTGGAAACTTTTTAATCTGCTGCAAATAATGGCCGAGACTGCCTTCATTGGAGAGCGATGGTAAATTAACGTTATTAGTCATAGGTAATATATTGTACTTAATTGCATATATTTCAATAGAGCTAGGTTTTAATAGAATTTATTAAATTACTCAAGTATTCAGGTCTAACTGATTGAAATTCAACAATTTTATTTTTAGTAGGATGCATAAACCCTAAGAAGTAAGCATGCAATGCCTGTCCCGGCAATTCTTTAATTTGACTTTGAATAGAAGTATCTAGCCCTCGATATTTTAACATAGGTATTTTTCCATATACCTTATCACCTATGATTGAATTTCCTTTTTCAGTTAAATGCACTCTTATCTGATGAGTTCTTCCTGTTTCTAGAATGCACTCAACTAAACTAGCAAATGGATCTCCATTTTTATCGGAATAAACTTCTATAGTTCTATAGTTAGTAATAGCTTCCTTACCCTTAGTCTCTGAAGACATCATTTTAATTCGATTTCTATTGCTTCGAGATATGAGAGAAACTAATTTACCGGAGGCAGGCTTTAATTTCCCCCAACAAAGAGCCACATATTTTCTACTAATGCTATGCTCCTCAAATTGCTTAGCCAAGTATGCATGTGCGCTATCATTTTTTGCAATAACCAAAAGGCCACTTGTATCCTTATCAATACGATGAACAATTCCAGGTCTTTTGCTATCACCCATTGTAGATAAATTACTACCACAATGATGAATTAAAGCATTTACCAAAGTACCATCATGATTACCTGCACCTGGATGAACAACTAAACCTGAGGGCTTATCTACTATTAGTAAGTCTGCATCTTCGTAAATAATATTTAATTTAATATTTTGTCCTGTTAACTGTGTATTTAAAACTTCTTTTTGATTAACAGATATTTGATCATTTAAAATAAGCTTATAATCAGGATCTTTTATATTTTTATTAACAGTGACTTGGCCTTTATCTATTAGCGCCTTAATCTTAGAGCGGCTTATATTAGGGAGCTTCTCAGCTAAAAATTTATCTAATCTATAGCCAATGTATTTATTTACATTTACTTCAAGATAATGCATTTTACTATTCATGTCTGACAATCAAAATAACCTGCGTGGATTAAAGTATATCGTTATATTCATGGGTGCCTTAATTATTCTAGGGGTTATAGTCATAATATCTACAATCATCTATAGAATAAATGATGAAACAATATTCTCAAACAATAAGACAGACATAAATATTCCAATTAATATTAAAATACCTGAATATACAGCCATTAATAATGTTACTAGTAACGATAAAACCATGACCATTCACTATTCAATTGATGATAAAAATTTGGTTAGTATTTTTTCTTTAGAGAGTGGTGAAAATATAAGAAATTTTAGTCTCAATAGAGATTAGCTTGCTTGATAAAATTCAGCATCATTAGAAACTTCAGATTGCCCAAGTATATAGTCGGATGCTTTTTCTGCAATCATTATAGTTGCAGCATTTAAATTTCCAGTAATAATTCTTGGCATGATTGATGCATCTACTACACGTAAATTTTCAATGCCATAAACTTTTAATTTTTCATCTACAACTGATAAACTATCCTTACCCATCTTACACGTACCAGATGGATGGTATGCAGTATCACCAGTATTTCTTATAAACTCATTAATTTCTTCATCTGAATTTAAATTGATAGGGTTAATTGCTTTACCTCTAAACTTATCAAATGCTTTTTGTTCAAATATTTCATGTGCTATTTTAATACCCTCTCTCATTTCTTTAAGATCATGTTCAGTCTGCATATAGTTAAATCTAATTGATGGAGCAGAATAAGGATCTGTTGATTTTAACTTAATCTCACCTCTACTTGTTGGTCGCATAGGACCTACATGTGCTTGGAAAGCGTGACGGTCAGGATTGGTTCTTCCATGATCTAAAACTAATGATGGAAAAAAGTGATATTGTATATTTGGATAGTCTACTAAATCATTACTGCGTATGAATCCACCAGTTTCTAAATTTGAATGTGCCGCTGTCCCAGTTTTAAAAAGAAACCACTCAATTCCTGTGAGAGCCATTTTTAGAGGATTATATTCGTTATATAAAGTAACGGGTTCTTTACATTCATATTGAACATATGTTTCAAGATGGTCTTGTAAATTTTGACCCACACCTGCAAGATTTTGTTTTATTGCAATATCATGCTCGTATAAATCTTTACTTGATCCAATACCCGATAACATTAATAACTGAGGTGAATTTACTGCACCAGCAGACAATATTACCTCACCATCTGTAAAATAGCTTTTAGATTTATTATTATTAATGCACTTAACTCCAATAGCCTTGTTATTTTCTATAATTATTTCTTTTACTGCTGTATTTTTTAGTATTGTTAGATTTTTTCTGTTTGAAATAGGGTGTAGGTAGGAAAAACTTGCACTTTGTCTTTTGCCATTAAAAATAGTTGTATCCATTAAACCAAAGCCCTCTTGCTTATAACCATTCATATCATTATTAATTTCATGTCCTGCTTGAGTTGTAGCTTCTAAAAAAACTTGTGTAAGTACATTGCCATTTTCTGATCTAGATAATTTTAATGGTCCATCGTCATTGCGAAACTCTTTTGACAAACCTTCAATATTCTCTGATTTTCTAAAGTAAGGTAGTACATTTGCATAATTCCAATCAGGTAACCCTAATTGTGCCCAATTCTCAAAGTCCATGGCATTGCCTCTTACATGTACCATGCCATTATGAGATGAGCAGCCACCAAGCATTTTTGCCCTTGGACAAAACATTTGCCTATTATTCATGTAAGTTTCTGGCTCAGTATTATAGAGATAGTTATATTTTGGATCATGCATTGTGTAGAGAAGAGCAGCGGGCATCGCAGTCTTCCAAGTTTTATCAGATGGCCCAGACTCAATAACTAAAACTTTATGGTTTGAGTTCTTAGAAAGTCGATTGGCTAAAACACAGCCGGCAGAACCAGCTCCAATTATTATGTAGGTATAGCTATCTAATTGCATTATGTTTAAGTTATTAAATTTTATAGTTATATTACTACAATATAGAATGTTTAAAAATATAAATCCAAGTTTAGCCTTAATTTATTCTACAATACTGTGGGGTACTTGGTGGTATCCATTGAGACTACTCGATGAGTACGCGCTAAACAATGCAATTCCACTTGCTTTAAGCTTTTTGATTGGTGGTTTTTTCGTTTTATATTTTGCACTAAAAGAAAAAATAAGTTTTTCAAAAAGAAATTTATACCTAACTTTAATTGCAGGTATTTTAGGTGGAGTTGCAATGTGTCTTTATAATGAAGGCATAATGAGAGGCTCAGTCGCGAGAGTATTAATATTTTTCTATTTGACTGCTGTTTGGAGCACAATGATAGAAGTGTTTTTCTTAAGTAAAAAATTAACTATTTATAGAAGCCTAGCAATCACATCCGGCTTTATAGGGCTATATATTATTAATGGTGACAGTGCATTTGGATTAATTCCTAGTTCAGTAGCTGACATGTGTGGATTACTTGCAGGCATTAGTTGGTCTGTCTGTGCAACATTTTTAAGAATTAATGATGAAGTGAGTGTAAAGCTTGTAACGGCTATATGTATATTATCTGGAGCCATATGTGTTGTAATTGCATCCTTCTTTCCCGAAGGTCAAACTTTGGCTGGCTTTAGCCTTTCAGTTTTAAATGATAGTTATCTTCTTATAATACTATTTTCTTTTGTATGGATTGTGCCAGCATATTATCTCACCTGCTATGGGTCAGACCAGGTAGATCCAGGAAAAGCTGGGATTTTAATGATGCTTGAGGTTGTAATAGGTATTTCGTCTGCATACTTGGTAGCAAATGAATTAATTACTACGAAAGAAGCAATTGGGGGAATTTTTATTCTTTTTGCACCCTTAACAGAACTATTTGTTAAGAAAAAAGAGTATTAAAAACAAATACTTACAAATATTTACTGAAACTTATAAACAATTCTTATTTTTACACTAGATCAATAAAATCTAACATGCTTCAATACATCTAATTTTAATAAAAATGGAGTAAGTAAAATGATTATAAAATCAAAAAAAATCATGGCTGTTTTAACGCTTTCAATTTTAGCAATTTTCACTTTCGTTTCATGCAGTGAAAAGCAAGTTGCTTCAACTGATGATTGTGGAACGGTAAGAATGGGAGACTTTGACTGGGATAGTGCAAATATACATGCTGCTATATCATCTTTTATTCTTGAAAAAGGATATGGTTGTACAGTTCAAATTACTAAAGGTAGTACCACCCCAATTATGGCCGCACACTATGACAAGCAATTAGATGTGCTTGTTGAAGTATGGTATGACAATATTATTGATAACTACAAGCCTCATGAAGATGCAGGAACAATTTTCAATGCCGGTATTAATACACCAGCATCGGAACAAGCGTTTTGGGTTGATGCAACTACGGCTGCAAAATACAACTTAAAATCTGTTGAAGACATGAAAAACCCTGAAGTTGCTGCATTGTTCAATGATCCTGAAAGTCCAGGCATGGGCAGAATGTATAGCTGTATATCAGGCTGGACTTGTTACACTATCAATCTAGTTAAACAAAAAGAATATGGCTTAGATGAGTTCTATACCAACTTTGATCCAGGTACTAGTGGAGCATTAGATGCTGCCATTGCTGGGGCATTTGCAAAAGGCAATCCAATCTTTACTTATTATTGGACGCCGACTGGCTTAATGGGCAAAGTTGACATGATTAGACTTGCTGAACCAGCTTGGACTGAAAAATGTTGGAGCGACATGTCAGGTGTAGTGGAAAGTATTAAAGCTGATGGACCAGAAGCTTACGTACCTTCATGTGCATGTGAGTACAGAGATATGGCCTTAACGAAATCTATGTTAACTGAATGGGCTGATGCTCATCCAGCTGAAGCTGATTTTATTAGAGCATATACTTTATCAACTCCTACAGTGAACAAACTACTCGCTGAATATACAGACCCTAATACCGGTGGTGATATGGAAGCAACTGCCAGAATGTTCTTAAGTGAATACTCTGAGTGGAAAAGTATGGTTCCTGCAGATGTAGCTAAAAAGATATCAGCTGCTCTGTAATTTGTAATAAGAACAATAAAAAAAACCAGCAACATACTATTTTGTTGCTGGTTTTTTAATATTAATAGTTTTAAAATAATTCATGATTAAATTTCTCAAAAACCATTCTAACTATATTTTATACACTGTATTATTTGCTATATTTGTCTTCTTCTTAGTGAATGGATATCAGAACTCGCGATATAAACCAGAAGGCAGCCTAATGTCTGTTTTAGGCAGTACTGATTGGCTTCTTAACTGGCCAAAATGGCTAGACTTCAGATTAATGCATTGGACAAATGATGGCTTTGGAACGTTCATAAAGGCATATGGCAAGTATTTTGATGTTGTTAATGATTTTCTTTTAGGTTTAATTTATGGACTCAAAGGGATACTAGTTCTAGCACCATGGCCAATGGTAATTGGCATTGTAATTACAATTACATTTTTTGCTAGTGGCAGGAGTCTTTACACAACAACGTTTGTAGGAATTGCAACATTCTTTATTGGTTTTTTAAATCCTGTATTTTGGGATAAGGCGCTTGAGACAACTTCAATTCTATTTATAGGAATCTTCCTTTGTATGATTGCAGGTATTCCGGGTGGCATTGCAATGGCAAGGAGCGAAAGGGTAAGAAATTTCTTTTTACCTGTTTTAGATTTAGCACAAACGATTCCAGCATTTTGTTACTTAATTCCTGGAATTATGCTATTTGGATTAGGAGCTGTTCCAGCTATTATTGCAATATTTATTTATGCTGTGCCTCCATTAATGCGCTTAACAGATCTTGGAATAAGATTGGTCGACGAAGAGGTAATAGAAGCAGCTGATTCATTTGGAGCTTCAAGCTCACAGAAACTATTTGGAATTCAACTTCCACTAGCATTACCAAATATAATGCAGGGGATTAATCAATGTACGATGATGGCATTGTCTATGGTTGTTATAGCTTCCATGATTGGCACAAGAGGACTTGGTGATGAGGTATTATTAGGTCTGCAACAATTGAATATTGGCCGTGCACTAGAAGCTGGCATATCCATAGTCTTGCTAGCAATTGTATTTGATCGAATAACACAAGCTTATGGTGCTACTTTACAAAGCCGTCGTGGCGGTCGTGAGATTAATAAAAAATAATTTATGTCAAAAATAGTTGCTAATAATATTTATAAAATTTTTGGTCCAGATCCGTTATCTATAATGCCATTATTACAAGAAGGCATTGGAAAAGATGAGGTCTTAGAAAGAACTGGTCATACAGTTGGTCTTGATAATGTTTCTATTTCTATAGAAGAAGGAGAAATCTTTGTTGTAATGGGATTATCTGGCTCTGGAAAATCAACCCTAATTAGACATGTAAATAGATTAATAGATCCAACTGCAGGTGAAATTATTGTAGATTCTCAAAATATTATAGATTTAGATAAGAAAAATTTAATAAATTTTAGAAGAGATAAAATGAGCATGGTATTCCAAAAGTTTGGATTATTACCTCACAAAAATGTTATTGATAATGTTGCTTATGGTTTAGAAATTCAAAAAAAACCAAAAGATGAAAGACACAGCGCAGCAATGAAGCAAATAGAATCAGTTGGCTTAAATGGATTTGAATATATGTATCCAAATCAACTTTCTGGAGGCATGCAACAGAGAGTGGGACTAGCAAGAGCACTAACTACTAATCCTGATATTTTACTAATGGATGAGGCCTTTAGTGCTTTAGATCCACTTATCAGATCAGATATGCAGAAACAATTGCTAGAGCTACAATTAAAACTAAAGAAGACTATTATGTTTATAACGCATGACCTAGATGAGGCGTTAAAATTAGGAGATAAAATAGCCATTTTAAATGGTGGGAGATTAGTACAGGTAGGCAAGCCCGAAGACATAATCATTAATCCAGCAGATCAATATGTATCTAACTTTGTTCAAGATGTTAATAGGGCTAAAGTTCTTAAAGTTAAATCAATAATGATTGATTCTAAGCAAGGATCCGAAGCTCCTAAAGTTAATATGAACGATAGCATCGAATCATGTCTCCCAATTATATTGGAAACAAGATCTAAGCTAAATGTTGTTGATGATAATGATAATATTGTAGGCTCTATATCTGATATGGAAGTCGCTAAAATTTTGAAGAATA
Organism: Pelagibacteraceae bacterium AG-422-B15; assembly: GCA_905182345.1. GTDB lineage: Bacteria > Pseudomonadota > Alphaproteobacteria > Pelagibacterales > AG-422-B15 > CACCCN01. The sequence goes on along the minus strand of CAJJBG010000016.1, from coordinate 38,369 downwards.
ATTAAACCCTTATTTTTTGTAAGTAATTTAACCTACCCAATATTTCATCTCTATCTAAATAGTATCCCTGTAAATGTCGTTTACCTGAGTTAGGGTCGTATTCAGTTCTGCCATGCAATATTCGACGATTATTAAACGAAAATATATCACCAGCCTTCATTCTAAATTTTATCGCAAAGCGTTCGTCATGTATTAAATCAGCAAAAATTCTATAAGCTCGGTAAAATAAATCCATTTTATCAGGTGCACAATCCATCACGCCCATATAAGCAATACTAAAACGAATTTCATTGAAATCCTTATCTTTGTTTAAGCCGATAAGAGGAGCATGTTGTACTCTAATAGTATCTTGTGTGTAATCTTGATTACAAAATTTAACAGGTATTTCAACTAATGCGTTAAAGAGATCTGGATGATTAGTTTGCATATATGTGGTTACTTTAAATCCATCTACAGCTAAAGACTGTCCTCCCTGAGCATCATTAATTAAACAATGCAAAAATTGATAACCGGGGGGTACATCATAATAAGGAAGATCTAAATGATTGTGTAGACCTAGTGCTGTATAAGCAGAGTTGTTTGGGTTCGGTATGTTAATTACTTCAAATGGTGTTTCAAAAAAAGTTTCTCTACAGTGGCTAATTTTCTTTAACACCTCATAACCAGATTTATTTGCAATAGGAGCATTCTCAACTACAGATATTCCATAATGATGTAACTGCGATAGCCACTTTAAGATACCTTCATCACCACTCATAATCTCGTCACAGTCAATTGCTATTTTATCCATTGAGGACATTAAAGAGCTATCCCAGAGATGATAAGGTGATTGATATGGCTTTAGATTTTTTAAAGTATAGCAGTTATGTCGTAACCATTCGGAACTGTATTCACTAACATTGGCTCCTTCGCTCCAATTAACTTTTAAGATGCCATCAGAGGTTATTGAATAGTCTTGTGGATGAATGTCTAAAGAAACTGACATAAAATTAAATGTTCTTTCTCTAGCGGTGGGGTGTATATCTAAAGGACAATTATCTCTAAGCCACATGTAATGAAAAGTGCTTTTATGTCCATCACTCCATTCAATATTAAAAGCACGCTTATCTTGCTTAATACCTTTAATTGTAATTAAGCTAGTCATTGTTTTTTAAAGTTATTGTATTTTTTATGCCAATTAGGAAATTTATTATTTTGATTATTATTTAAAGTTTTCATAATTTCAATTAGAAAAATATCTCTTTGTTTTTCAAGCTGGTTAACACTAAATTTTCCAGCCTGTTTTTTTGTCCCTGATATCATGCGATCTTTAAGCATATTATTAAGTTCAGGAGCTTTTAATTTTGTCCATGGAAGCTTTAGTGCTGGTCCAAATTGTTCAAGCATATGCTTCATTCCCTCTTCACCACCTGCTAGGTGAAAAGTAAGACATACTCCCATAAATGCCCATCTTAAGCCAGGACCATAAACAATAGCATCATCAATTTCTTCAGTTGTAGCTATGCCATCTTTTACAAGATGCAGAGATTCACGCCATAGAGCTTCTTGTAATCGATCGGATATATAGCCTTCTATCTCTTTTCTTACCATCAGTGGCTTCATGCCAATATTTTCATAGATCTTTTTCAATTTTAAAGCAGACTGCTGTGAAGTTTTCTTACCTTTTACAATTTCGACTAGTGGCAATAAATAGACAGGATTAAATGGGTGACCAATTAATACTCGATTAGGAAATTTACATTTAGATTGTATTTTGCTAGGCAGTAAACCAGATGAACTTGAGGCAATAATAATTTTTTTATCAGTCAGATGGTCAATTTGCTTAAGTACTGATATTTTTAATTTTTCATTTTCAGGAGCATTCTCTTGTACAAAAGAAGTATTTTGCAAAGCATCTGACAAGTTATTATGGAAACTAAGATTTTTTATTGAAGCATTTTTATGCAAGCCTATTTTACTTAAGCTAATTAAAGCTTTTTTTACGTCAGTTTTAAGTTTTTTTAAAGATTTTGGATTTGGATCAAACGCTTGAACATTATAGCCGCCAGCAATAAATCGAGCGGCCCACCCAGCTCCGATTACTCCAGTTCCAATTATAGAAATAATTTTATTTTTAGTCACTTTTAAGGCCTAATTTTTTTCTAGTATCTTTGACGCTCATTACATTAGCGCCCATATTATTAATTATTGAGGTAGCACGCTCAACCAAAGATCCATTTGATGCATACACACCTTTATCTAGATAAAGGTTGTCTTCTAATCCTACTCGGACATTACCCCCAAGTAATATTGCTTGGGCAACCATTGGCATTTGCATGGCTCCAATTCCAAATGCAGCCCAGTTACTGCCTTCTGGTAACATATCAACCATATTTTTCATTGAGCCAGTACTTGCGGGCGCTCCATAAGGAATGCCAAGACATATTTGAAATAAAGCTGGATCATCCAACAAACCCTCTTTATGCATTTGGTTAGCAAACCACATATGTCCTGTATCAAAGACCTCTAATTCTGGTTTTACACCAAGCTCTTGAATTCTTTTCGCACCTATTCGTAACTGTTCTGGAGTACTTACATAGATCATGTTGCCATCACCAAAATTAAGAGTGCCACAATCTAAAGAACAGATATCAGGTAAGATTTTTTCTACATGACTCAATCTTTCAAGAGCATTAATAAAGTCAGTATTGGGACCAAATTTCATTAGATCATCTTCAGGACCTATTTCAATATCTCCTCCCATGCCGCTAGTTAGGTTTATAATTACATCAGTCCCGCTGTCTTTAATTCTACTTACGACTTCTTTGTAGAGCTCGTCGTCTCTGGTGCCCTTTCCGGTCTCAAGGTCTCTAACATGCATATGTGCAATAGCAGCACCAGCCGAAGCAGCTTCAATTGCAGCATTTGCTATTTGTTCAGGTGTTACAGGAATGGCTGGATGTCTCCCTACGGTATCACCAGAACCAGTAACTGCACATGAAATTATTACATCTTTATTCATAAAATATTTCTCTACTTTTTAATTAATAAAATTATATTAATAAATGAAATAAAAGAAAGATAATTAAGCTTTCTTCTCACGCACATAAATTATTTTTCAGAATGTAAGCCCCCATACACCCCCAATAATGGGGTGCAGTTTGTTATATATATTAGGGGAAATCTATGTATCTGTTCTCATATCTAGGATAAGATTTTGGAAAGAAAAATATGAATTTAGCTTATAAAAAATTTATGAATTTATTTGTCTAGATAGCAAAATTTCCCGTAGTATCAACTCAATCTTTAAGTAAAATATAAGTCATATGAATACAAAACACATATTTAATTTAGATGAGATAGAGGCTCTAAAACCTCAAGATTGGACCTTTCCAGTACCTATTGCATATGGCCCAGGAAGATTAAGTGAAATAGGCATATTCTGTAAATCTTTAAATATTAAGAAACCATTAATAGTTACTGACAGTGGGAGCAAAGAACTACCTTTTATTGAAAGCCTTAAGTGTGTATTAGTTGAATCAAATATCGATTCAGATCTTTTTTTTGATATATCTCCAAACCCCCGAGACAATGAAATTGTTAATGGTTGTAGTAAGTTTAAATTAGGAAATCATGATGCAATAATAGCAATTGGTGGTGGTAGTGCGATGGATGGAGGAAAAGCTATTTGTCTAACGGCTAATAATGATATTCCACTTTGGGATTTTGAATGGGAAAAACCAGCCACTAAGATTGGCAAAGACAATCAATTCCCAAAATTAATAACTATTCCAACTACAGCAGGAACTGGTGCTGAAACTGAGAGCACAGCAATGGTTACACACCTTGAAAAAAAAATGAAATTTTGCATTACTCATCCTGAATTGAAGCCATCATTAGCCCTTCTTGATCCAGAGTTAACATTACAGCTTCCAGCCTCACTTACTGCATGGACTGGTGCAGATGCAATGATACATGCTATTGAAGGTTACTGTGTACCAGGGTTTAACCCATTATGTGATGGCGCAGCCCTAGAAAGTTTATCATTAATTTCAAAATCTCTTTATTTAGCTTTAGAGGAACCTGACAATCTCGCAGCTCGAGGAGCAATGCTCGTCGCCTCATGCCTTGGTGGTATTGCATTTATTAAGGGCTTAGGGTTAGTGCATGCAATAGCACATATGGTTGGCGCAGAATACAATACTCATCATGGTCTTACTAATGCAATAATCTTGCCCACTATACTACGATTCAATCTACCCAATATGGAGGAAAAAGTTAAGCGTATGGCCGAAGCAATGCAGCTTGGGGATCATTCAGTAGATTCTTTTATATTAAATATTGAAAAGATTTTAGATAGAATTAACATACCTAAAAGTCTTCATGAAATTGGCATACCTGAAGATTGTGCATCTCGAATTGCAAAAAAAGCTATGGCTGATTCAGCTTTTGCAACAAATCCAAGGACTGCAACTCTTGATGAAGTTTATGAATTAGTTGTTACTTGTATAAATAAGTCTAGATAAAGGAAAAAAATAAATGGAAAATCTTCAAAAGTTTTATATCAATGGTAAGTGGGTAACTCCTCAGTCAAAAAAAACAATGCCCGTAATTAATCCAGCTACAGAAGAGCAAATTGCTATTCTAGGACTTGGCGATTCTGAAGATGTCAATATAGCTGTAAATGCAGCAAAAGCAGCTTTTGATAAATTTTCTCAGTCGTCAAAAACAGATCGCCTTAAACTATTACAAAGAATTAAAGAGATTACAAAAAATCGCTTTGAAGATCTTGCTCAAGCAATGAGTAAAGAAATGGGTGCACCAATTACTATGGCTAGAGATCCACAGGCTGATTCTGCAATTGGACACTTAGATGGATTTATTGGAGCTCTAGAAAAATTAGAAGATCACTTAACACTAAATAATGGAGATATTATGTGTAAGGAACCAATTGGTGTCTGTGCGTTAATTACTCCATGGAATTGGCCAATTAATCAGATAACACTAAAAGTTTTACCTGCTATAGCTACAGGATGTACCTGTATATTAAAACCGTCAGAACATACGCCAATATCAGCAATGATTTATACAGAAATTCTACATGAGGCCGGTGTTCCGCCTGGAGTATTTAACCTAATTAATGGAACTGGTGAAGATGTTGGTGTTGCTTTATCAAGGCATGCTGACATACAGATGATTTCCTTTACGGGCTCAACACGCGGTGGCATATCAGTAACTCAAGAAGCAGCTAAGACTGTGAAAAGAGTTACTCTTGAGCTAGGAGGAAAATCACCAAATCTAATTTTTGCTGACTGTGATTTAGAAGAGAGAGTTACCGCATCAGTTAATGAGTGCATGTTTAATACAGGGCAATCTTGTGATGCGCCTACACGACTATTGGTGGAAAAAAAATGTTATGATGAAGTTTTAAAAATAGCAAAAATAGCAGCAGAAAACATTTCAGTGGGTGACCCAAAGAAAGAGGGTGATCACCTAGGACCATTATTTGACAAAATTCAATTTGATCGTGTTCAAGCCATGATAAAAGTTGGAATTGATGAGGGTGTGCGATTGTTAGTAGGAGGTCTTGGCAAGCCAGATGGTTTTGAAACTGGTTGGTATGTTAAACCAACAATCTTTGCAGATGCAACTAATGACAAACGTATTGCCCAAGAAGAAATCTTTGGTCCAGTGCTAGTTATAATTCCATTTGAAGATGAAGCAGAGGGAATAAAGATAGCAAATGATACACCTTATGGGCTAGCAGCCTACTTGCAAACAGGTGATAAAGATCGAGCAGATAGAGTTGCAAGACAGCTTCGAGCTGGAGCAGTTCACATAAATGGAGGTGGCTTCAATTATGGCACGCCTTTTGGTGGGTATAAGCAATCTGGTAATGGGCGTGAAGGTGGTGAAATGGGCTTGGATGATTATCTTGAAACTAAAACCCTACATTTTGGTGATTAAAAATGCAGAAACTAGAAAAGTAATATCTAGAAAGCAATGAATGAATTACTTTGGAAACCAACACCAAGCAAAGGAGAAACTACAAATCTAGAGAGTTTTTTCGGCTTTCTTAATAAAAAATATAATCTTCAGTTTAATAATAATTATCAATTATTATGGGAGTGGAGTGTTAATTCTCGACAAGATTTTTGGAAAATTCTTTTAGAATACTTAGAGGTTAAATGTGTTAAAAATGATTCTGAAATAATTAATAAAGATAATGAAATCATTAACCAAAAGTTTTTTGAAAATATAGAAGTAAATTATGCAGAAAATATACTCTCAGCAATTAATGAATCTCCAATAATTTTTTTAAATGAAAAAGGATATAGAGAGGTCCTTACTAAGGAAGAGCTCACATATAAGGTCGGTAAGCTTAGTAATTATTTTAGATCAATAGGAATAAAAAAGAATGACCGCATTGCCGCTATAGCAGCTAACACACCAAATACTATTATCTCTTTTTTAGCCACAAATTCAATTGGTGCAATTTGGACTTCTTGCTCTCCAGACTTTGGTATTTCTGCAATTGTAGATCGATTTGGTCAGATTGAACCAAAAGTTCTTTTATTCAGTGACACTTATTTCTATGGAGGCAAGCAGATAGAGGTAAAAGAAAAAATAAAAGAAGTTTCTACTAAACTTAAAACTGTAACTAATAAAATACTTATCAATTACCCTGGGATACCTCATCAAGCTAATGAAGGTTACTTAGATTTAGAGTCGATTTATAACTATGACCAACTAGACGATAAAATCATTTTTGAGAAAAATTTATTTAACGATCCAATGTATATCTTGTATTCAAGTGGCACCACAGGTAAGCCAAAATGTATTATCCATAATACAGGAGGGCCATTAATACAGCATATGAAAGAGCAACAACTTCACTGTGACATTAAGCCAAATGATAAAATATTATATTTTACAACTTGTGGCTGGATGATGTGGAATTGGTTAGTTTCTGCTTTGGCCTCAAAAGCTACAGTAGTACTTTATGATGGTTCGCCATTTTTTCCAAACAAGGATTCAATTTTAGAAATTACCAATGAAGAAAATCTACAAATACTTGGTATTAGCGCAAAATATATTGATTCTTTAAAGAATGAATGTATACATATCCAAGATAAGTATACTTTAGAGAATTTAAAATGTATTTTATCTACAGGCTCTCCTTTATCTAGTGAAGGGTTTCATTATGTATATGATCATATTAAAAAAAATGTTCACTTAGCTTCTATAAGTGGAGGTACTGATATTGTTTCTTGTTTTGTTGCAGGCAATCCAATGCTACCTGTCTATGCAGGCGAAATTCAGTGCAAGTGTCTAGGCGTTGAAGTGGATATTTTTAATGCAAAGGGACAGCATACAGCTGAGAAAGGTGAATTAGTTTGTAAATCTAGTATTCCAAGTATGCCAATCGGTTTCTGGAAGGATGATGATAATAATAATTATAAAAAATCCTATTTCTCGCAATATCACAATATCTGGTCACAGGGAGATTATGCTCAAGTTACAAAAAACAATGGTATTGTCATTTATGGAAGATCTGATGCCACGCTAAATCCTGGCGGCATTAGAATCGGAACTGCTGAATTATATAGAGTAGTAGAAGCTATTAAAAATGTAGACGAAGTAATTGCTGTGGCTCAAAATTGGGATAGTGACGTGCGAATAATTTTATTTGTAAAACTAAGCGATAATACTGAGTTAAGTAAAGACCTCAAAGATCTGATTTCGCATGAGCTAAGAAAACAGCTTTCAATTCGACATGTTCCAGCTCATATCATTCAAGTAAATGATATTCCAAAGACTAGAAGTGGTAAAATTGCTGAGCTGACTGTTAGAGATATTGTTAATGGAGAATCTGTTAAAAACCTTGAAGCCTTAGCTAATCCGAATAGTTTAAAAGAATATAAAAAAATAAGGACTTCATTTTTAAATGTCTAAATATTATATAACATTAACCATATTTCGAGTTACTGAGGAAGCTTAGCAGAAATAGCATTAGCCTCTAAATTTAAGTGGCATGTTTAACTACTCTTGTATGCGCCCCCAAGTTATTGAAGACCATATTCTCTCATGCACATAGTATATTGTCACCTTAGTAAGGATTTCAAAGCCTGCAATCATACCGGCTGTTTCAACTGCTGAAAAATCAGACTGCCAAATCACTAAATAACTAATAATAAAGGTATCTATTGTGGCTGTGAACCTCCAGGTAAAAGCCTTTACCAGAGATCTAGATTTACTGCTCTTAGTTATCACCTAATTATTTTCCATGAATTATTTAAGGGCTATTATACAAAATAATGAACCAAATATCACTTGTTTAAATGTTTATTAATTTAGCAAAATCAATAACATATATGGTGCTGTACTATTTAAGGTATATAGTTTAATAGTGTTTTTTTATTTGCAGCTGTAGCTCAGTTGGTTAGAGCGCCTGGTTGTGGACCAGGAGGTCGTCTGTTCAAGTCAGACCAGCTGTACCATAATTAATAAGTTATTTAATTAATTTTATAACTATGAAAGTTGATTTATATTTTTCATTTAGAAGCCCTTATTCATACCTAATACTACCAAGAATATTGGAACTAAGAGATAAATATGGCGTAGAAATAAACTTTAAATTAGTTTATCCGCTAGCAATTAGGAATCCAGAATTTTTTAAAAGCAAAAACTTTTTTACTTATTTTTTACCTAGAACTTTTGACTACTTTTCACAGGCTAAAAAACTAGGTATGAAATTTAGAGCTCCAAAACCAGACCCTATTAATCAGAGTCTTCTGACAGGAAAGATTTCAGATCATCAGCCGTATATTTTTTATATATGCCATGTCTGCCAAATGATTTGTAAAAAAAACTTAGGACTTGATTTTGCCTATGAGGTATCAAAGCTAATCTTTGGTGGTGTAAAAAATTGGAATAAAGATGAGCAGTTAGCTATTATAACTTCTAAATTTGGAGTAGACTTGTATGAACTGAAAAATGATACTGAATTAAATGAAAAAGAAATCGTTAAGGAAATTAAAAAAAACCAAGAAGAACAAATTCTTGCTGGTCATCATGGTGTGCCGATGACAGTTTATAAGGGTAAGTTTTTTTTTGGACAAGATAGGTTTAATGACTTGATGACTGAGCTTAGAATAAATGGCTTGAAATAGATTTTCTAATGATTTTTGTTTCAAGTAGCTATTTTTTTTTGTGAAAATGGTAAAGACAAAGCTAATATAAAAACAATTAACATTAAACACCCTGCACCTATGTACAAATAGTAAAACTCACCAGTAAGTTCATAACTTTTTGCAATAAACAAAACTGCTATTGGTGCAATTGCAAATGAAATAATAAATTTTATTCCATATACAAGACTTTGATATTTTTCTGGAGAGAATTTTGCTAGTAACAAATTTTCTGCAGGCAAAATACTAGAATTAAAAGCCACTGTCATCAGGGCAAAAATAATTAAAAGAGAGCTTGATGTGCTTGCCACAATAAATAACAATATTGCTTGACCAAGAATACCTAATATATAAATGAATTTTTCTGAATACTTATCGGCCAATATTCCACCTAAATAATTCATTAAGCCGCTAACAATGTAAATGCTTGAAACAGCAATGCCAATACTAGTAGTACTTAGGGCTAAGCTTTCACTTAATCTAATATCTATAACTTTTGGTAATGATGTTTGTAAGATCTGAAATATAAACCCCATACAAGTTATGCTAATCAGCATAATAATAATTATCTTAAAGTAATCTCCCGAAGGTGGGTTTTCTGAGAATTTTTGTGCAACTATATTTTTTAGTGAAATTTCTTTTGAGGTAATATGACAAATTAACATTGTGCCAAGCATAAGAGATAAGCACCCAGGTATAATAAAAGCCATTTGCCAATTTAAATAATCTATAATAATGCCCGAACTTAAAGCCCCAATACCAATTCCAACACCACCAAATATATTATTAAATCCTAGTGCCCTACCTGTTTTTGAAGATGTATTTACCACCCATGAAATACCTGCAGGATGATATATTGAGCAAAATAATCCAAGAATGGCTAGATTCGAAAGTAATAAAATTTTGCTTGAGCTTAAGCCACATAAAATAGAGGCAAACCCTAAGCCTATAAACATAATAGCTATCATGCCTGATCTACTCCAGCGGTCACTTAACCAGCCAGATGGAATGGCACCCAATCCTACAAGCAGTGAGCCTAAAAACCATAAATTGATTAGCTCATCATAACTAAACTTCCAATCATCTTCTATAGCAAGAACAATTACAAAATAAAAAGCTGCAAACATATGCATAAATAGATGTCCGGAAGCAGCATAAAAAGTAGTTAAATTTTTATTATTTTGTTTCATAGTAAAGATTCGATTATGCCTTTAAATATAGCTTTTTTGAGGAATAATAATTATATCTTTTTAAACTTGAGTATACAAAAAAAAATTTAATATTGACATTTTGAGGTAATTCAGGCATTTCATGCAAAATGATTAAGTTATTGCATCATCACTATCATATTTAAGTTTGTTAAAAACATTTTAACAGACCGAGACCCCCTATATAAATTATAAATAAAGTTTAAAGTATCAATTATTTGATACCATATTAGGAATATAGATTATGACTAAAAGTAAGATTGATAAGCCAAAAGCACAATTACCCAAGGGCTTTAAAGACAGCTTGCAAGAGAGTGTTGATATTAGGAATCAAATTATTGCTATTATCAAAAATGAGTGTGAAAAATTTGGTTTTAAAAATTTAGAAACACCTGCGCTGGAATACACTGAAGCACTAGGTAAATTTTTACCTGATATTGAAAGGCCAAGTGGGGGGGTATTTTCATTTCAGGATGAAGATGGCCAATGGCTTTCTATGCGCTATGACTTAACAGCTCCTTTAGCAAGATATGTAGCAGAAAATTATCAATTTATTCCAAAGCCTTTTAAAAGGTACCAAGTAGGTTCTGTCTGGAGAAATGAAAAACCTGGCCCAGGAAGATACAGAGAGTTTATCCAATTTGATGCAGATGCTATTGGTATTAGTAATAATTATATTGATGCCGAGCTATGTGTTATGGTTGCTAAAATATTTGTTAATTTAGGTTTTGCAGTCAATGAATTTAAAATTAAGTATTCAAGTAGAGTAATTTGGGAAGAATTATTTAAAAAAATAAATTTGATTGATAGTCTAGTGCCTGCAGTATTAAGAGCAGTTGATAAATTAGATCGTTTAGGAATTGATGGCGTGAAGGACTTGTTATTAGAAGGACGCAAAGACCAGTCAGGTGATTTTATGAAGGGGGTTAATTTAAAAAATGAGCAAGCTAATGAGATATTAAATTTTATTTCTAATAAGTCTACCAAAGATGTTCAGCTCAATATTTTTGAAGAATATCTAGAGAATTATAAAGATTTGCCTTTTGAATTTGATCCAACTGTAGTTAGAGGATTAGAATATTATACAGGTCTCGTTTTTGAAGTTGAACTTACTGCCAAGATACTGAACGAAAAAGGAAAAGAAGTAGTTTTTGGTTCTGTGGCTGGTGGAGGAAGGTACGATAAGCTGATAGCAAGATTTGGTAAGGAAGATGTTCCAGCAACTGGTATTTCTATAGGTGTTGATAGGCTTACATACGCCATTGAACAGTTTGATAAGATTAATTCAAGCCAAAAACCATTGATAGTTATAGCAAATTTACTGGCTGAAAAAACATCTACCTATATATCAATAGCAGAGCAAATTCGCTCTGAGGGATATGCGTGTGAAATTTATTATGGATCTAGTAATTTAAGCAAACAGCTTAAGTATTGTGACAAAAGGAAAGCCTCTATCGTAGTTATTATTGGAGAAGATGAGTTAAAAAATAATACTATTTCAATTAAAAATTTAAATATGGGTAAAGAGTTATCAAAAAATATAGACAGTCGAGAAGAATGGAAAGAAGTAAAAGCTGGCCAGCTTACCATTCAACCAAATGACCTTATTTCTGAATTAAATAAAATTCTTAAATAAAATGCCCAATAGTCAATCTATACAAGATTTAAATAATAAATTTAAAGAATTTTTTCTTTTAGAGGGATTTGAGTATATAGAACCTCCTCTAGTTGTTAAGTCTGATATTTACTTTGAAACTTCTGGGGAACAAATTAGAAAAGATATGTTTTCCGTTGCAAGTACACAAGAAACTGAAATGTGTTTAAGGCCTGACTTAACAATTCCAACCTGTCAGACTTATCTAAAAAATAACCAAAAATTTGAACAGGCTAAGCTTTGCTATAGTGGCCCAATCTTTAGGTCAGGAAGTATTAATAATTCAATTGAACTCAATCAATCTGGAGTTGAAATAATAAAAACTAACAGTACTAAAGATAATAATTACGAAGAAGAAGTGAAAATAATTAATCTAGCAATTAAAACTTTAAAATATGTTAAAAAAGATAGCATAGAAATTAATTTAGGCAATATAGCAATATTCATAGAATTTCTTAATTGTTTAGATTTGCCTCAACGCTGGAAGGATAGATTGAGAAGACATTTTTTTAGAAGAGACTATTTTGAATCACTTTTAAAGCGTATTGAACTGGGAATAGGATTTAATGAAACTAGAAAAGAAGACTTACTCAAAACTCACCTTGGCATTGATGCGGGTACATCAGATAATATTCTAAAAAAATACCTAGTAAACATCAACCCCATTGAGTTTGGGGAACGATCTATTGAAGATATTATTAATCGGTTAAATATTAAAAGTGAAACTATAGTTTCAAGCGAAAATGGCCTCAAAATAGTTAAAATCATAAGAGAATTCCTTAGTATTGACTGTAGGCTAGAGAAATTACCAGATGCCGTAAGTAATTTTACTAAGCAGAAAGTTGATAATAGCTTTGATTCTGTTGCTCAGATGGCTTTGGATTTTAGTAATAAAATTAGATTAGGTATTGGCAATCAAGACGTTAATTTTAAAACTGATTTTGGTCATTCTATTGAATATTACGACGGTATTATGTTCGAAATTAAAGATAAAAATAATATGAATAATAAAATTGTGGTTGGTGGCAGATATGACTCACTACTTATTAATTTAGGCTTAGAGAATAATGCTTCTGCAATTGGTTTTGCAGTAAATAATAACAATATTTAGAATATGAATAATGAATCTACATTAAAAATAGCTTTTCCAAGTAAGGGCAGACTCAGAAAAGATCTTGAAGACCTGCTTGCTTCTAAAAAGATTAATTTTATAGATCAAGGTAATGATAGAAACTATATTGCTAAATTATCTAATCATGAAGGTATTCTAATATATTTTATGGGTGCAAAAGAAATAGTTACTCAATTAGCTGAGGGAAATATTCACTTAGGAGTTACAGGTGATGACTTAATACAAGAATATATGTTTGATTATGAAACAAAAGTGTCTAATGAATTGGTATTAAATTTTGGTAAGGCTGATTTAGTAGTGGCAGTTCCAAAGATTTGGCTTGATGTTAGCACGATGGCTGATTTGGATGAAATTAGCCACATCAAAAGAATACAGACCTCTAAGCGCCTTAAAGTTGCAACTAAATATACAAATTTAACAAATCGGTTTTTTTCTAAATGTGGAGTTACTGATTATCGAACAGTAAACAGTTCAAGCTCAACAGAAAGCGCCCCATTTAATGGCATGTCAGATATTATAGTTGATATCACATCTACAGGTGAAACATTAAAAGCAAATAATTTAAGAATACTAGATGATGGATTGATACTAAATTCATCTGCAAATATTTTTAAATATCAAACAGCCAATTGGAATTCTAATCTAGAGAAAATTAGTGAACAATTCTTAGCTTCAGTATCGTAACTATATTGTGAAGAATTCAACTCACACTAAATCGTTATCTCAAAAAGATATTGATAGGATTATTGAAATGGGTTGGGAAGACAGAACAACTTTTAGCGATATCAAGATTCAATTTGATTTGTCGGAAAAAGAAGTTATTGCTATTATGAAAGCCAGCCTTAAAAGAACCTCTTTTCTGAATTGGAGAAAAAGAGTTCGAGGAAGAAAAACTAAGATCCTTAATTTATCAGAGAGATTTCGTTCAAAAAAGCAAAAAAGCTAAGTCATCTCAATTTTTTATGTGTGACAATTTAGACTATGTTAGATAATGATCGTTTCATTATTTTTGTTTTAACTTTAAATTAAGGAGATAAATTATGTACGTAATGTTAACGCAAAAATTAAGTAAGGGATTTGTTTCCTGAAAAAATATGCTTCAGGAAAATAAAGCTAAAATAGAAGAGCATGGAATGATGGGATTTAAAAATGATGCAGAATTAGCCAAAGCAAGAGAAGATACTGGTGCCCTTACTGAAACTACAGTTATGACACCTTTATCTGAAGAAGCTGTTGTAAACTTCCCAAAAGCAATTTAAAGAAATAAGAAAAGAATAATAATTAGATTTTGAGGCATAAAAAAACCCAGCTAAGCCGGGTTTTTTTATTAAGCATTTGAGCTCGAATTACATCATGCCGCCCATGCCGCCCATGCCGCCCATGCCGCCCATATCAGGCATAGCAGGTGCAGAAGATTTATCTTCTGGTGCATCAGCAATTAGAGCTTCAGTAGTAATTAACACTCCAGCTACAGAACCAGCATTTTGTAAACTAGTTCTTACAACTTTAGTTGGATCAATAATTCCAGCTTTGAACATATCTACATATTTATCATTTTGTGCGTCATAGCCTAATGAGGGAGATTTCTCTGTTTTCAATCTGCCAACAACAACGGAACCTTCAACACCAGCATTATTAGCTATTGTTCTAATTGGAGCTTCTAGTGCTCTTCTAACAATATCAACACCAGCTTTTTGGTCTGCATTTGCAGTTTTAACTTTATCAAGAGCTTTTGCAGCTTTTAATAATGCCACACCACCACCAGGTACAATACCTTCTTCAACAGCAGCTCTAGTTGCATTTAATGCATCATCAACACGATCTTTTCTTTCTTTAACTTCAACTTCGGTAGCACCACCAACTTTAATAACTGCTACACCACCTGCAAGTTTTGCAAGGCGTTCTTGAAGTTTTTCTTTATCGTAATCTGAAGTAGTTTCTTCAATTTGCTTTCTGATTTGTGTGCAACGTGCTTGAATGTCAGCTTTTGTGCCTGCACCATTAACGACTGTAGTATTTTCCTTATCAATACTAACTCGTTTAGCTGTACCTAAATCATTAATTGTTACATTTTCTAGTTTAATGCCAAGCTCTTCAGAGATTACTTGTCCACCCGTTAGGATAGATAAGTCTTCTAACATAGATTTTCTACGATCACCAAAGCCAGGCGCTTTAACAGCAGCAATTTTTAAACCACCACGTAACTTGTTAACCACTAGTGTTGCAAGGGCTTCACCTTCAACATCTTCAGCAATAATAACAAGAGGTCTTCCTGCTTGTACTACAGCTTCTAATAAAGGCAGCATTGGTTGCAAATTGGTTAATTTTTTCTCATGAAGCAGAATGAATGGATTTTCAAGTTCAGCAGTCATTTTTTCAGGGTTTGTTACAAAGTATGGAGATAGATAACCTCTATCAAATTGCATACCTTCAACAACATCAAGTTCAGTTTCCAAGCCCTTAGCTTCTTCAACTGTAATAACGCCCTCATTGCCAACCTTATCCATTGCCTTAGCAATCATTTGACCAACATCTGAATCACCATTAGCTGAGATTGAACCAACTTGAGCAACTTCAGCACTTGTTTTGACTTTTTTTGAACTTTCTTTAATAGCAGCGCTCGCAGCTTCAATTGCTGAATCAACTCCACGTCTTAAATCCATTGGGTTCATTCCAGCGGCTACAAACTTAAGTCCTTCAGTAACAATAGCTCTAGTTAGTACTGTAGCAGTAGTTGTACCATCACCAGCAACATCATTAGTCTTACTTGCTGCTTCACGTACCATTTGAGCACCCATGTTTTCAAATTTATCTTTTAACTCTATTTCTTTAGCAACAGATACACCATCTTTAGTGCTCTTAGGCGCACCAAAAGATTTATCCATTACAACATTTCTTCCCTTTGGCCCCAGTGTTACTGCAACCGCATCAGCAAGTATATTTACGCCTCTCAACATTCTATTTCTTGCATCAGTACTAAAAACTATTTCTTTACCAGCCATTATTATTCTCCTTATGATTTAAATATTTATTTTTTCTTTTTCTTAGCTTTTGGTTTTGAGTCAGCAATAATTCCCATAATATCTGACTCTTTCATGATACATAGTTCGACACCATCAACTTTGATTTCAGTGCCTGACCATTTACCAAATAAAACCTTATCTCCAACTTTTACGTCCAAAGGAGTAACTTTTCCTTCTTCTGATTTAGCACCAGATCCAACAGCAACAATTAAACCTTCTTGAGGTTTTTCTTGAGCTGTATCAGGTATAATAATACCTCCAGCTGTTTTTTCTTCACTTTCTAATCTTTTAATTAACACTCTGTCGTGTAGAGGACTAAAATTCATTATCTACTCTCCTAAATAAAATTTATATTCATTAACTATGAATTATCTAATTCAAAACTATGCATGAGATAATTCAAGTTGGCATATAGTAATCCCTAACAACCATGTCAAGGGCTCAGATTTAATAATTTAAGTATTTGATTAATAATGTTTTTATTTTTTTACAGTGAGCTATTTATACGGTTTCACCTTCACCGCCATCTATAACGATATTTTGTCCAGTAGTAAAAGAACCTGCTTCAGAGGCCAAAAATATAACAGCTCCTGCAATTTCATCAGGTAGTCCAATTCGCTTAAGAGCTGATTTACTAGTATGCGTTTTTAGTATTGATTCATTTTCCCACAATGCTCGAGCAAAATCAGTCTTAATTAACCCAGGTGAAATACAATTAGCACGAATTCCATGTGGACCATGTTCTACAGATATATTTCTAGCAAGCTGTGAGTCTGCCGCTTTTGAGATAGCGTAGGCACCAAGCAAGGACGAACCATGAAGACCTGCAATTGATGATATTATAATAATAGAGCCAGACTTATTTTTTATCATTGTTGGCAATACCATATTAGATAGCCAAAAATTGCTCTGTACATTAGATCGCATAATTTTTTCAAATGCAGAGTCTGGTGTATTTAGTGAGGGACCAAAATAAGGATTAATTGCTGCATTACAAACTAGTATGTCTATATCTCCACACCAATCAACTGAAGTACTGTGAAGTTTTTCTAGCTGTTCTTTATCTGAAATATTACATGCCATCGCCATTGCTGTGTCTGAACCATACTTATTATTAATTTCATTTGCTACTTCGATACACGCATCAATTTTTCTGCTTGTTATAACAACTTTAGCTCCATGCTCTGCCATTCTCATTGCAGTAGCTTTGCCAATCCCTTTTGAAGATCCGGTAATTATAGCTTTTTTCCCTGATAGATTGAACAATGTAGACATAATAAGTATAATATTAATTGAAAAAAAATATTATAGTTGAATAAACATAAACTATACAAGAAAATTTTAATGAAAACTTTCAACATCACAGATCCCTATAAATTAAGCACACCGTATACAACCATTCTCTGTGATTTATGGGGCGTGGTTCATAATGGAAATGAAGTTTTAGAAGAAAGTAGGAAATTTTTAGAAAAAGTTAAAAATGATGGCAAGCAAATAGTACTAGTATCAAATGCACCTCGACCAAATTTTGTAGTCGCAGAACAGCTAACAAAGAAGCTAGGACTTAACAATAATCTTTATGATTTTATTGTAACTTCAGGGGATGTTACCTCTAGTTTTTTAAATACTAAGAAATATGGAAGCAGCTACTACCATCTTGGCCCACAAAAAGATAAAGATTTACTCTCTACGATTAAATTAGATTTAGTAAAAGAAGTAAATTTTGCAGAGTTTGTTTTATGCACGGGTATAGATGACGATGAATCTGAAGAACCAAGTGATTATAATGATATTTTGAATGACATGTTAAAGTCTAATCTCCTTATGGTCTGCGCAAACCCAGATAAGATTGTATATCGAGGTAACAAAAAAATTCCTTGTGCAGGGGCATTAGCTCAACATTACGAAAGTATTGGTGGCAAAGTTAAATATTTTGGTAAGCCTCATGTAGAGATATACGAGCATATTTTTAGTAATTTAAAAAATATAAATAATAAATTACAAAAGAAAGAGATACTAGCCATTGGGGATAGTCTCTCGACAGATATTTTAGGTGCAATTAATTTTAATATAGATGTGTTGTTTATTAGATCTGGCATACATAAACATGAAATTAATTCAATTAATGATCTTGAAAGTACTGCTCAGGATTATTTGGTTAGCCTACCAAGGAAATTATTAACATCAGAATACCTATGAACAAGATTAAGATAATAAATGATTATAAGAAAATTCCAAAAACTTTTTATGGATCATCTTTAGTAATAGGCAATTTTGATGGGGTTCATCGTGGACATAAAAAAGTTATTGAATTAGCAAACAAGATATCAAAAAAAAACAAATCAAAATTAGGAATTATAATGTTTGCTCCACACCCAAAGGAGTATTTTTCTAAAGAAAAGCAATTTTTGCTATCATCCATTGAAACCAAATCAGAAATTTTAGAAAGGCTTGGAGTCAATTTTATTATAATACTTAAATTTAATAAAAATCTAGCATCAATGACCGCATTAGAATTTTGTAATAAAATTTTATTAAATGGTTGTAAAATGCAACATATCTTTATAGGTAAAAATTTTAGATTTGGTCAAAATAGAGTTGGTGATTTAAAACTGCTATCTAACTTTGGTGCTAAAAATAATTTTAAAGTGAGTGGGTTAGAATTATATAAACTAAATTCTAGTAAAAATATTTTTTCATCATCAGCAGTAAGAAAATTTATAAAGAATGGACAAATAAAACAGGCCAATAAATTTTTAGGACATTGCTGGTCAATTACGGGGAAGGTAATAACTGGTGATAAACGTGGCAGATTAATTGGCTTCCCAACCGCAAATATTTCTACTGAGAACTATATTTATCCAAAGTTTGGTGTGTATGCGGTTAAGGTCAATTTTTTATCCGGAAAACTAAAAGGCAAAGAAAAATCTGGAATTGCCAACTTTGGGTTAAGGCCAACATTCGGTAAAAAAGAAGCTCTATTAGAAGTACATTTATTTAGTTTTAAATTGAATATTTATAAAACTGCATTAAAAGTAAGCTTTATTGATTTCGTAAGGCCTGAAATGAAATTTTTAGGTATTGAACCCCTTAAGCTTCAGATAAAAAAAGATATTACTAAAACAAAGAAGATCTTAAGTAGAAATTAAATTATGACATCTAAAGAAGATAAGTTAGATTTTAGCGAAAGCCTTTTTCTACCTAAAACAGATTTTGCAATGCGAGCGGGACTTCCTGAGCAGGAGCCAGAAATTTTAAAACAGTGGTCTGAGAAAGAACTTTATAAAAGTTTACGTGCCTCTTCAAAAGGTAAAGAAAAATTTATTTTACATGATGGACCACCTTATGCAAATGGACATCTACATATTGGACATGCTTTAAATAAAATTTTAAAGGATTTTGTGGTTAGGTCACAACAAATGCTTGGCAAAGATTCATCTTATATTCCAGGCTGGGATTGCCATGGATTACCAATCGAATGGAAGATTGAAGAAGAATACAGAAAAAAAGGTCTCAATAAAGATGAGGTTGACGTTATTAAGTTTAGAAAAGAATGCAGGGAATTTGCTGACAAATGGATCAACATACAAAGAGAAGAGTTTATTCGCTTAGGCATAACTGGTGAATGGTCAAAACCTTATACTACTATGGCTCACGAATCTGAGGCAATCATTGTAAAAGAATTCTTTAAATTTTTAGTAAATAAAGGCCTATACAGAGGCTCAAAACCTGTGATGTGGTCAACAGTAGAAAAAACAGCTTTAGCAGAAGCTGAGCTTGAGTATCGTGAGCACAAATCGATTACTATTTTTACAAAATTTCCTATAAAGAAATCAAATGATAAAGAGCTAGTAGGTGCTTCTGTAGTGATCTGGACTACAACACCTTGGACAATTCCAGGTAATAGAGCAATTGCTTATAATAAAGATATTTCTTACGGCTTATATAAAGTGATTAAAATTCTAGAAGGCTCCCATAGCTCAGAAGGTGATTTAGTGATCATAGCTAATGAGCTGGCAGAACAATTTAAAGATAAATGTAAAATTGATACAATAGAAAAATTAAAACCATTAAGTAATGTGTCTAGTATCATATGTAATCATCCTTTTAATGGATCAGGATATGAGTTTGATGTTAATTTATACCATGCAGATTTTGTAACTCTTGAGCAAGGAACAGGATTTGTGCATATTGCTCCAGGCCATGGCCCGGATGATTATGAGCTAGGTAAAGCTAATGGAGTTGAAGTACCAGAGACAGTCGATAAAGATGGAATGTATTTTGATCATGTGCCCTTATTTAAAGGTAAAAAAATATTTAATGATGATGGCACAGATGCTGATGCAAACGTAGCAGTACTTATTGAACTTAAAAATCACAATGCTTTAAGTGGCAAGGGTTCTGTCAGACATAGCTATCCACATTCATGGCGCTCAAAGGCCCCTGTTATATTTAGGAATACTCCACAATGGTTTATTAGCATGGAGACCAATGATTTAAGAAAAAAAGCACTTGATGCCATTGAAGAAGTGAACTGGTTTCCTAGTCAGGGTAAAAATAGAATTTTGTCGATGATTCAAAATCGTCCAGATTGGGTAGTATCAAGACAAAGAGCTTGGGGTGTACCATTATCAATTTTTTATCACAAGGAAACAGGTTTGCCATTAATTGATACTGATCTTAATAGTAGAATTATCAAACTATACGAAGAAAATGGCTGTGACATTTGGTTTGAAAAATCTAAATCTGAGCTTTTAGGAGATAAGTATAATCCTAATGACTATGAAAAAGTTGATGATATTTTAGATGTATGGTTTGATTCAGGTTGTACGCACGCTTTTGTTCTTGAAGGAAAAGAAGATCAAATTTGGCCTGCATCCATATATCTTGAGGGAACCGATCAGCATAGAGGTTGGTTTCATTCGTCTCTTTTAGAGTCATGTGGGACAAGAGGAGTAGCTCCTTATGAGTCAGTATTAACTCATGGGTTTGTATTGCATGAAGATGGAACTAAAATGAGTAAGTCTTCCTCTAATATTGTAGCGCCCGCTGAAATTGTTGAAAAATCCGGAGCTGATATTCTTAGACTTTGGGTAGCAAGCAGTGATTATTCTGAAGATTTAAAAATTGGCCCTGAAATTATTAAAAGTAACGTTGATAGCTATAGAAGGTTAAGAAACTGCCTTAGATTTATATTAGGTAATCTTGCTGAATTTGAAGAATCTGAAAAAATTATTTTTGATGAACTGCCAGAGTTAGACCAATATATTCTTGGGTGTCTAACAGAGCTAGAAGAAGAAGTTATTAAAAATTATCAAGTTTTTGAATATCAGAAAGTCTTTTCCACTATTTTTAATTTTTGTACAAATGATTTATCTGCATTTTATTTTGATATAAGAAAAGATAATTTATATTGTGATCATAAATCTAGTCATACTAGACGCGCCACAAGAACTGTTCTTGATATTTTATTTAATCACTTACTTACTTTATTGGCACCTATCTTGTGTTTTACCACAGAAGAAGCTTGGCAAAGTCGTTTAGGTAAAAATACCTCTATTCACAGTCAGAACTTTCCAGAAATCGAAGATAAATGGAAGCTTCCAGAAATGAAAACTAAATGGGAGTATCTAAAGCTAGTTAGGAAAGCTGTTAATGGTGCAATTGAAATTGAAAGAAAAAACAAATTGCTTGG
This sequence comes from Pelagibacteraceae bacterium AG-422-B15, assembly GCA_905182345.1. Lineage (GTDB taxonomy): Bacteria > Pseudomonadota > Alphaproteobacteria > Pelagibacterales > AG-422-B15 > CACCCN01. Next base: position 16,487 of record CAJJBG010000016.1, on the reverse strand, counting down.
TTCAAGTCTTGAAGCTTCAGTAGAGATAATATTTTCTGATAATAAAAACGTTTCAGAAATCAATATTCAAGATTTAGAAAATATTTGCATTGTTTCACATCTTTCAATATCTAGTGCAGCTGATTTAAGCAATTCTTTTCAATTAAGTGAATTATCAAATGTAGGTATTAAGGTAGAAAAAATATCAGGTGAAAAGTGCAACCGGTGTTGGAAATATTTTGATACTTTAAATGACGGTATTTGCCATAGATGTGATGCCGCTATTAAATAATTATGAAAGCTAATCATAAATATTTTATTCTATTTATTTCTTTCTTTACGATTCTTGATCAATTAACAAAATTATCAATTATTAGATACTTTAGTATTAAGTCAGAATTATTAGTTGATGATTTTCTTTTTAGCGTCAACGAATACTTAAACTTTGTTATTGTTTGGAACAAAGGGTTTGCTTTTGGTTTATTGCAAAATGATTTATTTACTATCAATTTGCTCTATATTTTAATTATTTCAATTGTAATTATATTTCTATTTTTCTATGCAAATAGTTTAAATCAAAGATATCAGTATTTTATATTCAGCCTTTTAATTGGTGGAGCCATAGGGAATTTGATAGATAGAATTAGATATGGTGCAGTAGTTGATTTCATAGATGTTCATTATCAGAATTTACATTGGTATGTATTTAATATTGCTGATATAAATATCTCGATAGGTTGTGTATTATTAATATTATATGAAATTTCGAATAAAAAGACTTAGTCAAAATATGAAAAAATTCCAAAATCCATTTATAGTTAGTTTGCTATTTTTTATAGTGTCATGTTCAGGCAATAGCTCAATTAATGATATCAAAACACTTGAGCAAAAAGCATTAGAAATCCCGCCTAACTTTGACTTAAAGCCACCTTTGGATATAGAACAAGATCTAATTGATAACGAGCTTGATAGTGTTGAAAGTAATGAAGATTTAAAGGAAATTCTAGAAACAGATTCAAGTAGCGCTTTAAATTCAGATGTTTCTCTAGATAATGAACTAATAGATATTTTAGAACAAGATTCAGTTAATTAACCTTTAGATTTTTATAATAAAATGTTTAGATTTTTCATTCAAAAAAAATGGTTTTTATGGGCCTACTTAGGATCTGCAACTATATTGCTTGCACTTTGGCTCCAAGTTCAAATTGATGTAAAAATTAATGAATGGTTTGGAGAGTTTTATGACATGATTCAAAGGGCTTTAGGCACTCCCAATGCAATCACGATGAATGAATATATGGGTGGCCTGTATACTTTTGGAAAATTAGCAGCAATGTGGATTGTACTAGGACTTGGATCTTCATTCTTAACTTCTCATTTTTTATTTAGATGGCGCAATAGCATGACAGATTGGTATCACAGTGTTTATGATAAGGCGCGAACAGTAGAAGGTGCCGCACAAAGAGTACAAGAAGATACTATTAAGTTTAGCCGCATTATGGAAAATCTGGGTACAAGCCTCATTGAATCTATAATGGTATTAATAGAATTCTTCCCACTGTTAATGGGTTTATCTATTGGAATACCTATATTATGGTTTGGTGATTGGTCCTATGGTCTTGTATCGGGTGCTCTAATCTGGGCCATTGGAGGCACAATACTAATGATCATATTAGCCTGGGTCTTACGCTTAGTTGGTATTGAGTATGATCTTCAAAAAAAAGAAGCAGCATATAGAAAAGTTCTTGTTATAGCTGAAGATGATGGGTCTATACGACCAAAAACATTTGAAGAGTTATTTGATGGAGTAAGACAAATCCACTTTAAAAGCTATCTGTATTACTTATACTTTAACATAGGAAGACTTGCATATTTACAGGCAAATGTTTTAGCAGCATACATCCTATTAGCACCAGCTATTGTTGCTGGAGTTATGACACTTGGCGTAATGCAGCAAATCATAAGAGCCTTTGGAAGAGTGGAAGGGTCTCTGCAATATTTATTTAAGTCATGGCCAATTATAATTGAATTAGCAAGTGTTTATAAGCGACTAAGAGAATTTGAAAAAAATATTAATGAGTTATAAAAAATGAACCCTCTAGAACAAATAAAAGATAATGTAATAAAAAATAGATATCCTTTTTTAGACTTAGACTATCTTAAAAATGAGTATAAAAATGCTAAAAAAACTCTCTCTTTTGAATTTGATAGCTATATTATTGTTGGTATAGGCGGCTCGTCACAAGGTTCCAAAGCTTTTGCAGGTGCATTAAATAAAAAAAATATACATTATTTTGATCATCTTAGTTCACGTGAAATAAATAGAGTAATGGATTCAATTAATATAAAAAAAACTGGTTTTATTTTTATTTCTAAATCTGGCACAACATCTGAAGTGCTAACATTATTTGATCATTTATCAGGGCTACTAAAAGATAAGCTGAGTATTGAAAAAAACTTCCTAGTAATTACTGAAGAAAATACTGCCCCGCTATATACTCTTGCAATACATATGGGAATTCATGTAATAAAGCATGATAATAAAATCGGTGGAAGGTTTTCTATTTTTTCTAATACAGGCTTAATACCCATATCTTTCTTCTATAATAATATTGATAGTATATTTTTGGGATTAAAATCTTCTATTGATAATTTCATCAATGAGACACCGACAAAAAATGAGGTATCACCATTTTTAGCGGCAAGTAAAAAATTTAAATTAATACAAGAAGGTAAAAATATTAATATTATGCTTTTTTATGGAGATGAGTTGTTTGAATTAGGGAATTGGTTAAAACAATTGTTTGCAGAAAGTTTAGGAAAAAATGGTTTTGGTTTTTTACCAATAGTATCCAAAATGACCCAAGATCAGCACAGTTTGTTGCAGCTATATTTAGATGGGCCTAAAGATAAGTTTTTTGAAATTTATTCTGTAACTTATAATGAAAACAATGATTTTATTGATATAACCTTAGCAAATCATAAAGATGCAATGATTCAAACATTGGAAAGCGAGAACTTGCCAATTGTAAAACATACTAATTATTCAGTTGAGAGTATAGATTTAATTGGTTACCAACTTGGCTATTTATTTGCTAATTCTATGTTAGAGGTTTTAATTTTAGCTGAAATGGGTTGCGTAGATGCATTTAGTCAAGATGCAGTTGAGAGGCAAAAAAACTTTTTAAAATAGTTACTTTATTTTATAAAACGAAAAACGTGTAATGCCCAATTCCTTAGATCTTAGAAGTTTAAGTTCATCATAATTCATTGTAGGTTCTTTAATATGCTGTTCAACTATAATAATTTTATTTCTTTTTAGTATTTTATTTTTTAAAAGATTTTTTATTGCTTTAAATTCTAGTTTTTTTTCATACGGAGGATCACAAAAAACTAAATCTATTTCTTGATTAATATCACTAGCTCTAATATTTGTTGCATCTTTTGAAAGCAATGAGACTTCAGAATTTATTTTTAATTTGTCTGCATTATCAAAAATGATATCAATCATATGTGCATCATTTTCTACTAATATAGCTTCTTTTGCCCCCCGAGATACTGCCTCAAAAGAAAATGCTCCAGTACCGGCAAATAAGTCTAATATTATTGAGTTGTTGAGATTAAATTCGCATTCAGCTATTTCTTTGCTATGAAGAATAATATTAAAAATAGTTTCACGATTCTTATCAGTCATTGGGCGGGCAGTTTTATTTCTTGGCGATATTAATTTATGACCTCTTCTTGTTCCACTAATTATTCTCATATCATTTAGTTATTTGTTATTGTTCAATATATGTAACTTTTGCTACATCGCTTTTATTGAGATTATTTAGCTTGTAAGGCCCATAAGAAATTCTAATTAAGCGTGTTACAACCATTCCAAAGGCCTCAAAAATATTTCTTATTTCTCTATTTTTACCTTCAGTTAGAGTCATTGTTAGCCATGTATAGGAATTAGAAGAGCTATCAATACTTGCATGGATCGGCTTGTAATGCATTTTATCAATTTTCAGTCCTTCTTTTAATTTTATAATTAACCCTTCTTGAACTCTGCCATGCACACGAGCGCGATAAGTTCTTTTCCAGTTATTACTAGGAAGTTCCATTGCTCTTTTAACATCTCCATTATTAGTCAGCAATAACAAGCCTTCAGAGTCATAGTCTAATCTGCCTATAGAAATCATTTTTTCAAACTTCTTAGGTAAATCATCAAAAATAGTTTTTCTATTTTCAGGATCAAAGTGAGTTACTAAAATTCCTCTGGGCTTATAATATCTGTAAAGCAACAAATCTTGTTTAAAGTTTATTCTTTTGTCATCAAGTTTAATACTATTTTCAGATGTAACATTAATACCAGGTTGAAGAATTATTTTTCCATCAATCTTTACTCTTCCTTCTTGAATTAAACGCTCTGCATCTCGACGCGAATACTTTGTACCCCTGGCTATAACTTTTGCAATTCGTTCTGAAACTTGAATATTTTCCATAATAGTATTTTAATTATCTAAGCATATACCATATATATAGTACTTATGACAAACCCATCTAATCTAATGCAAGAAGCAATAAAATGTGCCGATGAGGCTAAATTAAATGGTGAAATACCAGTAGGGGCAATTATTTTTGATCCTAAAAAAAATACTATAATTTCTATATCAGGCAATAAAACCAATAAAAATTTTGATCCAACCGCTCATGCAGAGATAAATGTTATACGAGATGCGTGTGCACAATTAAATTGTAGTAGACTTCCAGAATATGACTTATATGTTACTTTAGAGCCTTGTGTCATGTGTGCTGCTGCAATTTCTCAAGCCAGAATAAGAAGATTGTACTTTGGTGCAGATGATTTAAAATACGGCTCTATTAACGGTAATATTAATTATTTTCAAAAAGAAAATACAAATCACTTACCTGAAATTTATGACAATATTTGTAGTACAAGCTGCAATAAACTATTAATTAATTTTTTTAAGGAACGAAGATAATATGAATATTTCAGATAAAGCTAAAAAAACCATAGAACGTTTAGAAAAATTTATAGTAGAACACATCAATCCAAATACTCCAACTTACTATAAACAGATTGAAGCTTTTGGTGCAAACAGATGGCAAATAGTCCCAATTGTTGAGGAGCTCAAAGCAAAAGCTAAAGAAGCTGATCTTTGGAATTTATTTCTTCCTGAAAGTGAGTATGGCTCTGGGTTTACTAATGAAGAATATGCACATATGTGTGAAATTATGGGAAGAAACATTTGGTGTGCCGAAGTATTCAATTGTAGTGCACCAGATACTGGCAACATGGAGGTCTTAGTAAGGTATGGAAGTGATGAGCAAAAAGAAAAATATTTAAAACCATTGCTTGATGGCACAATTAGATCTGCATTTGCAATGACTGAGCCTGCAGTTGCTTCGTCTGATGCAACTAATATTCAAAGTGAAATTAAAATGGAAGGTAATCAGTATGTTCTAAATGGAACTAAATGGTGGACTTCTGGAGCAATGGACCCACGCTGTAAATTTTACATATTTATGGGTAAGACTGATCCAGATAATGAGAATAGGCACAAGCAACAGTCAATGATACTTGTTGATGCTGATACTCCAGGAATAACAATCAAAAGACACCTTCCAGTGTTTGGATACGATGATGCCCCTCATGGGCATGCAGAAATTGAATTTAAAGATGTTCGTGTACCACCAGCAAATATGCTTCTGGGAGAAGGACGTGGATTTGAGATTGCTCAAGGACGCTTAGGTCCCGGAAGAATTCATCACTGCATGAGAGCTATTGGTGTAGCTGAGGCAGTATTAGAAACTATGTGCAAAAGACTTTTAACTAGAAAAGCATTCGGTAAAGAATTGTTTAGACATTCAATCTGGCAAGAAAGAATTGCTGATGCTCGTATTAATATTGAAATGACGAGACTATTGACACTAAAGGCCGCAGAAATGATGGATACTGTAGGAAATAAAGTTGCAAGAAATGAAATTGCAATGATTAAAGTTGCCGCACCAACAATGGCATTGAAAATAATTGACGATGCTATTCAGGCATTTGGTGGCGCCGGTGTTACAGAGGACTTTAAGCTAGCTGCGGCTTATGCAGGACTTAGAACCTTAAGGTTGGCAGATGGTCCAGATGAAGTTCATAAGGCAGCAATTGCTCGAAACGAAATTAAAAAATATTTATAATTTATGGTTGATACTTTTAACGATATAAAAAAACTTTCTTTTGAAGAGGCGTTATCTGAGCTAGAGCAAATAGTTGAGAATCTTGAAAATGGCACAATAGATTTAGAAAAATCTATTGAATATTATACACGAGGATCACACTTAAAATCTCATTGTCAGCAAAAATTAAATGATGCTGTGTTGAAGCTAGAAGAAATAAAGGTTTCGGCGGATGGTAAGATTTCAAAAAAAGAAATTGAGTAATGTCTCAATCAAAGATTGAATCTGAAATAAATATTTTTTTAAAAAAGTTTGAACTTCATTTAATTAAATCACTACCAAAAAATAGAAATCTTTTAAATCAATCTATTAACTATTCTATTCAGTCTGGCGGTAAGCGATTCAGACCATTTCTTATTTATACTTTTTCCAAAGCTTTGAAAGTAAGTAGTAAAAATGCATTAAGTATTGGAGTTGCAGTAGAGATGTTGCATAATTACTCATTAGTGCACGATGATTTGCCATCTATGGATAATGATAACTATAGACGTGGCAAGAAATCCACTCATTTTAAATTTAATGAATATACTGCCATCCTAGCTGGATGTAGCCTATTAACTATGTCATATAATATTTTATCTGGAGTGGAATTAAGATTAAACAGTGATAGAAAAATAAAGTTGATTAATAGATTGGCTGAAATCTCAGGTAAAAATGGCTTGCTTCAGGGACAGTTTGAAGATTTGAATTTAAAAAAACTTACTTACTCAGACCGCATCCGTATCAATAAACTAAAAACTGGAAAGCTAATGTCCTATTGTGTTGAGGCAGTTGGTATTTCTGCTGCGATAAAACAATCAGAGTTAAAGTTACTACAAAGAGTTGGCATGAATATTGGTGAGATATTTCAAATTAGTGATGATTTTAGTGATGAGCCAAAGATGCCCACTAAAGAAAGACTATTTTTATCTAAATATAGATTGAAACTTTATAAGCAAACAATCAAGCAATTGAATAACTTAAAAATCAACAATGAATCAATTAATAGATTACTCAATCACCTAATGGAATTAGAGGTTTAGCCACATTGTGCACGATTGCGCATTATTTGATCAGCGAGAACAAGTGCCATCATAGCTTCAGCAATTGGAACTGCTCGTAAGCCAACACAGGGATCATGACGCCCTTTAGTTGAGATGGTTGTATTTTTAAATTTTTCATTAATAGTTTTTTGAGGTATGAGAATAGAAGATGTTGGCTTTACAGAAAGTGATATATCTAGTTCTTGACTAGTTGAAATTCCACCTAAAATACCACCAGCATTATTAGATGAAAAAGAAATTTTTTTACCTTTTGCTCTAATTTCATCAGAGTTTTGATCACCTGTAACACTTGCAGCATCCATACCTAATCCAATTTCAACACCCTTAACTGCATTAATACTCATCATTGCAGCAGCCAGTTCTGTATCCAGTTTTCCATAAACAGGTTCACCAATTCCAGATGGAACTCCTATCGCATTAACTCTAATAGTTGCACCTACAGACAAGCCTTTTTTTCTTATAAGAGATAAATATTCTTCCCATACAGAAACAATTTTCTTATCAGGACAGAAAAATGCGTTTGCGCCGACTGATTTCCAATTGAAATTATTTTGATTTATAGAGAGAACGCCTACTTGGGTAACAGCACCTCTGATTTTTATTTCTCTTTTGAGAATATGTTTAATTACTTTGCGAGCAACAGCTCCAGCCGCTACACGACAAGCAGTTTCACGAGCAGATGAGCGACCACCACCTCGATAATCACGAATACCATACTTTAAAAAATAAGTTAGATCTGCATGTCCTGGTCTAAATTTACTTTTTATGTCTCCATAATCTTTAGATCGCTGATCTTTATTGTAAATAATTAAAGAGATAGGTGTTCCTGTTGTTTTGCCTTTAAAAACACCAGATAAAATTTCAACTTTATCGTCCTCTTTACGTTGTGTAACAAATTTAGAAGTCCCTGGCTTGCGTTGATCAAGATATTTTTGGATGTCTTTTTCATTTAAACTAATTAATGGAGGACAACCATCAATCACACAGCCAATAGCTAGGCCATGGCTTTCACCCCAAGTTGTAACTTTAAAAAGTTTTCCAAATGAATTATGTGACATTAGTGATCTCTTATTAGTAAATAGTTAATTAATGCATTAAGATACACCTTATCTGACTTACCCTCAAATCTTAAAATATTATTCTGGGCTTTTTTTAAGTATTTATTAGTAAATTTAAGAGATTCCTTTTTTGTATTTGATAATTCCATAATTTTTAAGACTTTCATAAAGTCATTTTTAGATCTCTTCTTCTTATGAAGTATCTTATTCAAATAAATTTTATTAGCGTTAGAAGCATTACGAAAGCAATAAATTAAAGGATAAGTTATTTTGCCCTCATAAAAATCTCTACCAATATTTTTTCCCATTTTTTTCGAATTTCCAAAGTAATCTAAATAATCATCAGATAGTTGAAATGCCATCCCAAAATTCTCACCAAATTTTTTTAAGCTATTTTGCATTGGCACACTTTTATTAGCCAGCACTGCAGGCAAGTAACACGAAACAGAAAAAAGTTCTGCAGTTTTTGCAAATATTAGCTCTAGATAATCTTTTTCATTTAGTTGAAAGCTAGAAGTATTATTGGCATCTTGAATTTGACCACGAGCTAAAATTAAAGAAGTGTTTGATAAGATCTCTAGAACTTTAATAGATTTATCTTTAACCATTAATTTAAATGATTTACTTAACAAATAATCGCCTACTAAGATGCTTAATTTATTGCCCCAAATAAGATTGGCAGCTTTTTTCCCACGTCTTACCTTAGCGTCATCAATGACGTCATCGTGTAACAGGGTTGCGTTATGAATAAATTCTATGCAAACTGCTAAATTGTAATGTGCATTGCCTTTATATTTTAACATTTTGGCAAAAAGTAACGTTAGTAAGGGTCTAATTTTTTTACCCTTACCCACTATCAGATGAGACGCAATAGTGCTTACAGTTTCTTCTTTATCCTGGATATTTTTCTCAATCTCTTGATCCAGTCTTTTTACTGACTTAGCAAGGTGCCGAGAGAGGGCGTCAATAGGATTTATTCCCATTTGTAGATTTTTAGATGTTTCATTCATAATGCAAATTAGTTATAGTACAAATTCAATAATTAATATTAATTTTCTGGCCATAGCCTCGTAAAGTATGAGTATAAGTAGATTTAATCCATTTAAGAAAAAAACCAACATTAATGTCATAAGTTTACGTGGTGTTATTGGAGACATGGGCCGTTTTAGCAAAGGCCTCACCCTTGAAAACAGTGCGCCTATAATAGAAAAAGCTTTTACTGTTAAAAAGCCAAAAGTGGTTGTAATTCAAATTAATTCTCCAGGTGGGTCCCCCGTACAATCTGAGTTGATTTATAATAAAATCAGAGTACTTGCAGATGAGAACAAAGTTAAAGTAATAACTATTGCAGAAGATGTTGCAGCAAGTGGTGGCTACATGTTGATGTGTGCTGGAGATGAGTTGCTGGCCAACAAGAGTTCAATCGTAGGTAGTATTGGTGTCATTAGCGCCTCATTTGGCTTCAAAGATTTGATTGAAAAAATTGGTATTCAGCGACGTATCTTTACTGCGGGTGAGAATAAATCTTTTTTAGACCCATTTGTAGATGTACAAGATAAAGATGTTGATAAACTAATTAAAGTTCAAGTTAGTATTTTTGAGAATTTCAAAAGTTTAGTTTTAAATAGTCGAAAAAATAAAGTTGATCCTGATAAGGTTTGTAATGGAGAATTCTGGACCGGTGAACAAGGCATAGAGTTAGGCCTAGTTGATTCTAATGAAACTTTAGTTTCTTATTTAGATAGTAATTATGGAAAAAATTATAAACTAAGAACAATTGAATCTAAAAAATCTTTTTTTAAAGGTTTAGTCTCCTCTAAGAGTGACTCAACGAATAGTATCAGTGGTTTAGTAGAAACATTGTACGAAGAATTATACTGGGGCCGTTATGGCCGTTGAGAAGAGCGATGATTTAGTTGCTTTATGTAAACGACGAGGATTTATCTTTCAGTCAGATGAAATTTATGGTGGTCAAAAGGGTTTGTATACTTTTGGACCGATGGGGGTCGAACTTAAAAACAATCTCAAGCAAGCTTGGTGGAAAACTATGGTTTGGCAACGTGATGATGTTGAGGGGTTAGATGCCAGTATTTTAACCTCACCAAATGTATTAAAATATTCTGGGCACGAAAGCACTTTTACAGATCCACTATGTGATTGTAAAGATTGCAAAAGCAGATGGCGTGAGGACCAGTTAACAGATAGTACATGTCCAAGCTGTGGCTCTAAAAACCTCACTGAAGCAAGGCCTTTTAATCTTATGTTTAAAACTGCAATTGGCCCAGTTGATGATGGCTCATCATTTGCCTATTTAAGACCAGAAACAGCACAACAAATATTTACAAACTTTAAAAATGTATTGGACTCAACTAGTCGATCTATTCCATTTGGTATTGGTCAAATGGGAAAAAGTTTTCGCAATGAAATAACGCCAGGTAAGTTCATTTTCAGAGTACGTGAATTTGAACAAATGGAACTTGAGTTTTTTGTAAAGCCAGGCACTGATGAAGAGTGGTTTAAATATTGGGTTCAGGCACGAATTGATTGGTGGGTTGAGCAGGGCATTAAAAAAGAAAATTTAGAAATTCTTGAGGCACCTAGCAATGACTTATCTCACTACTCAAAAGCAACCACTGATTTGCTATATAAATTTCCACATGGCTTTGAAGAGTTGGAAGGCATTGCTAATCGTCAAGATTTTGACCTTGGCTCACACACTAAGAACCAAGCAGAATTTGATATTTCCGCAGATGTTATGGAAAATAAAGATTCTACTACCAAATTGGCAGTACAAGATTTAGAAACAAAGAAATGGTACATTCCATACTGTATTGAGCCTAGTGCTGGCGTTGAGCGGGGTGTATTTGCACTACTAAATGAAGCTTATAAAGAAGAGGAAGTAGATGGAAAAACTAGAGTGGTGCTGGGTCTTAAGCCTCATCTTTCTCCTATTAAAGCTGCAATCATTCCATTAAAAAGAAATAATGAAGACTTAGTTAATCAAGCTAAAGATATTAAGAATACTCTCCAAAAACTTGGTATGGGCCGAGTTATGCTTGAAAATTCTGGTAATATTGGAAAAAGTTATCGACGTCATGATGAAATTGGTACACCTATTTGTATTACTGTTGATTTTGAAACTCTTGAAGATAAAGCGGTTACCGTGAGAGATCGTGACACTATGGAGCAAAAACGTATTAGCATTTCAGAGCTTGCAAGCTATTACGAAAAATATTTCGATTAATTCTTTTTCATTATGCATGATGTTATTATTATTGGCTCAGGCTTTTCAGGTATCGGGGCTGCAATTAAGTTACAACAAGCAGGCTATAATTATACTATTCTAGAAAAGTCATCTGAGCTTGGTGGCGTGTGGCGTGATAACATTTACCCTGGCTGTGCCTGTGATATACCTGCAATATTTTATTCATATTCATTTTCTCCTAAATATAATTGGTCAAAGTTTTTTGCAGAACAAAAAGAAATAAAAAACTACATTCATGAGGTTGTAGCTAAATATAAAATCATGCAAAATATAAAACTGAATCATGAATTATTTAAAGCAGCCTGGAATACTGAGCGGAGCTGTTGGAACTTGACTACAAGCCAAGGAAGTTATGGGGCGCGTTTTATTATTTTAGGTACAGGACCTATGCATGAAGTAGTGGTTCCTACTATTCCTGGAATTGGTACTTTTTCTGGAGAAAGTTTTCACAGCGCAAAATGGAACCAAAACATAGATTTAAACGGAAAAAGAGTGGCTGTGATTGGTACAGGTGCATCAGCAATACAGTTTGTTCCAGAGATACAAAAAAAAGTAAAAGAATTAACGGTGTTTCAACGAACGGCTCCGTGGGTCATTCCAAAAAGAGATTTCAAAATAAAATCTTTTTGGAAAAAACTTTTTAAATCTTTTCCATTTGTGCAAAGAATAATCCGAACCCTGCTTGCAAAATACTTTGAGAAACTTAATGCAAGCCTAAATGAGCCAATAGCTCGAAAAAAACTACAAGCACTGGCAATTAAGAATATTAAACGGAGTATTAAAGATCTTACTTTGCAGAAAAAATTAATTCCAAGCTATGAAATTGGCTGTAAGCGTATTCTTCAATCCAACAATTGGTACCGATCGCTTAACCGTGAGAATGTTAATATTGTCTCAGGTATATCTAGAATCGAAAATAATAAAGCCATTGATTCCGATGGAAATTGTTTTGAAGTCGATGTAATTATTTATGCTACAGGCTTTAAGGTATCTAATCCTCCAGTAGCAAAACTGATATATGGCTTGAATGGGAAAAGTTTAGCTGATGACTGGGATGGTAGTCCAAAAGCTTATTTAGGAACTGCTCTGCCAAATTGTCCAAATGCATTTTTAATGCTTGGGCCAAATTTATATGCCTTTACCTCAGCTTTCACTATGATCGAATTGCAGCTTCAGTATATTTTAAAAGCCCTAAACTTTATTAAGAAAACTAATAATATTAAATCTATTTTAATCAAAGATAATGTTATTCAGAATCATAATAAGAAAATGCAAGAGACATTAGAACAAACGGTCTGGCGCAGCTCAGGGTGTGCAAGTTACTTTCTAGATAAAAATGATAAGAATAGTACAAACTGGCCGTATTCACTCAGTCATATGAAAAAAGAACTTAATAATTTTAAGGTTGAGCATTACAAGACTTATAATCTATAAATTATTAATTTATAATTAATAAAATTTCATATAAAATAGAAAAAATAAATATGACTATAGCAAAATTACCACAATATTTAGTTGATCGCTACAAAGACTGGAAAGAAAATAGCTTTTTGGAGAATAAATTTTCTTATGAACAGCTTGCCATTGATGGTCAAAAACCAAAAGGAATGATTATTTCCTGTTGTGATTCTAGAGTACATGCTTCCTCAATGTTTGGCGCAGAAACAGGAGAATTTTTTATTCACCGTAACATCGCAAATCTAATTCCTCCATACAACCCTGATGGTGATCACCATGGAACATCAGCAGCAATTGAATTTGCAGTCAGTGCCCTAGAGATACCTAATATTATTATTTTAGGACATTCGAATTGTGGAGGTATTAAAAATGGTTATTATTTATGTAAGGGTAAAAATAATAACAATGACTTAATCTTTGTTAATAAATGGTTAAATATTTTACAGCCTGCATATGACTCATTGAATCAATTGTCTGATGATAATCAAATGATTTCTCAATTAGAAAAAGAAAGCATTAAAGTATCAATTAAAAATTTACTAGACTTTCCATTTATTCAACAAGCCTTAGATTCAAAGCAGCTTTCAATTCACGGCTTATGGAATGATATTGGCTCTGGCGAATTAGAAATATTAGTTCCAGAAACAATGATGTTTAAAAGTATTTAGTTTAATTGACTCCATAGTAACTTTTCAAAGTCATGTATAACTTGAGGTGATAAAGATTAACAAAGGTTTGAAATGTTTGCCGTGAAGATGTATCTGCAATCTTTAAATACATTTCATGATAATAAATTTCTTTATTTAGATAGAAATAAAGATGGAATTCCATGCGAGACAATCTGCAATAATTAACTTAATATTCACAAATAATAAATTTATAAAAGTTAATGGTTACAGATATACTAATGGCAGAAATCACACGTGGTAATGTCATTGAAAGCACACATATTGGCTCTGGAGTTTTAGTCTCAGCTACTGGAGAAATACAGGCAGTTTGGGGGAATGCTAATAGGCAGACTTTTCCAAGATCTGCAATGAAATCGTTGCAAACCTTAACTATATTAACACATGGCACCAAACTTACGACTGAACAAACAGCGTTAGCGAGCGCTTCACACCATGGAGAAATCATACATGCATCTGCTGTAAGACAATGGTTAATAGATATGAATTTAACGTCTGAAGACCTATCTTGTGGCCCAGATTTACCACGCTATCTAGAAGACCGTCAAAGACTTCGTGATCAGAATATATCTGCATCACGTATTTATCATAATTGCTCAGGCAAGCATTGCGGTCAATTGGCTTTTTGTCAGCATCAAGGCTGGGATGTAAAAGACTATCATCTAGCTAAACACCCAGCACAGCAGGCCATGCTGGCTATGATTACAGAACTTGCCGAAGAAGAAATAGATGTTGTAGGGATAGATGGCTGTGCTATGCCAGCACCCCGCTTAAGCTTAACAGGGTTTGGTCGGGCATTGTCAAAAATTGCTGCGCCTACTTTGTTAAAAGGTAGTATGCGGCAAGCAGCAGAACAAATTACTTCTGCAACTATGCAGTTTCCATATTTGACTGGAGGTACTAAATCTCCAAATAGTAAGATGACAGAAGCCTCTGAAAAAAAATTCTTTGCTAAAAATGGTGCTGAAGGTGTTTACGCCGTAATTTTACCAGGAGCCCAAGCTGCAATGGTTTTAAAAATAGCTGATGGCAATATGCGAGCTGCCAACGTTGCCATTGCTGGCATGTTATTGCAAATGGCTGATCAATTAGGTCTAGATAAAGCAGTTTTAAATAGATTTTGCTCAGAAGACATGTTTAATTCTGCAGGTACAAAGGTGGGTGTCTGTCGATTTGCAAATATTATGCCTACTAAGAATTAAAAATCTATGGAAATAATTTTTATTATATTTCAGTATCTGATTATTGTCTTAGTTTTACTTTTTTTATCTATATTTATATTCCTCAATACTTCCTCTCAGTTTGGTGCGGCACCAAATAAGGAAAGTAAAAAACTTATTCAAAATTCTAAAAACTTTAATTCTGAAAAATTTGTAAATTTAAATCCTGTCACCGTAAGTATTGATGAGGCTAATTTACGTGCTGCAGAAAAAAGCGCTACCTTAAAGGATTGGATTTCTCCTGCTCAAGATAAAAACCCATTAAAATCTCTTCCCACAATAAAATTTAAAAGTAATAATTTAACAGCAGGTAAGTTGGTTTGGTTAGGCCACTCAACCTTATTGATGAATACGGGTGGTTTAATAGTTATGACAGACCCTGTCTTTAATAGAGCTTCACCATTACCTATTTTTGGAAAACCATTTCCATTTGAAAATCCAATTATTATTGATGACCTGCCTAAAGTTAATGTGGTTATAATTTCACATGACCACTACGATCATTTAGATGCCACAGCAATAAAGAATCTTGCAAAAAAAGTTGATCATTTTTTTGTTCCCTTAGGAATTAAAGCTCACCTAGAAAGCTGGGGGGTTGATAGAAGTAAAATTAGTGAATTAGATTGGTATGATAGCCAGAATTATAAAGGTGTCCAATTTACATTGACACCTGCACAGCACTTTAGTGGTCGTGGATTGACAAACAGAAACTCAACTTTATGGGGTTCATGGATTATTAATTCTAAGTCAATGAAAGCTTATTTCAGTGGAGATGGTGGATATTCAAATACATTCAAAGAACTAGGTGAAACATATGGCCCTTTCGATATTGCTTTTATTGAGAATGGGGCATATAATGCGAGCTGGTCTAAAATTCATATGTTTCCTGATCAGTCTGTTCAAGCTAGTATTGATTTAAATGCAAAAGTTCTTTTCCCCATTCATTGGTCTAAATTTGATTTGTCTTCACATTCTTGGGATGACCCTATAATCCGAGTTACTGATGAAGCTAAGAAAAAAAATGTTAATATTGCAACCCCAATGATTGGTGAAATATTTGACCTAATTAATTTGCCGAATACGCATTGGTGGGAAAGTCTCAGGAAATAATTGTGCCAGCTTCAGCTAAAGTTCTTATAATTTATATCTATCTATGCAAAGACACCCTTATCATTTAGCTATTTGCTTTATTCTGTTAATTACTGCAGGTACATGGGGATTATTTTGGATACCACAACGTGCTCTTGAAGCAAATGGATTAACTGGAGGCTGGGGAACTATTGCACAAATGTATGTGCCACTTTTAATGCTGGCACCCATAGCGATATGGCGAAAAATACAAGGTAAGTCATTTGGTTTAGATTACCCATTAATTGGCTTGCTAATGGGCGGGGGTATTGCCTGTTACGCCAATAGTTTTTTATTAACTGATATTGTTCGGGCTTTAATTCTTTTTTATATGATGCCAGTATGGGCAACATTATATGAATTATTATTTGTAAAACAAAAACCTCAGTGGTATCGAGCAGTAACTATTGCATTAG
>CAJJBG010000015.1 GCA_905182345.1 Pelagibacteraceae bacterium AG-422-B15 | reverse complement strand
AAGAAGGAACTTCATCTAATCAGTATTCTCTTCTTACAGAAAAAAATTAAATCTCTCTAGGTACGCCAACTTTATTATAGCCACAGTCAACATAGTGGTTTTCACCAGTAACACCGGAAGAAAGATCACTTAATAGATACATACCTGATTTTCCTACATCATCTAATGTAATATTTCTTTGCATTAGTGAATTCTTGTCAGACCATTTTAACATATCTTTACCACCAGAAATACCTGCCATCGCCAGTGTCTTCATTGGTCCAGCAGAAAGTGAGTTAACTCTAATATTTTTATCACCTAGATCTGCTGCTAAATATCTAACACTTGATTCTAGAGCAGCTTTAGCCACTCCCATTACATTGTAATTTGGAACAACTCTCTGAGATCCGTCATAACTTAATGTTACCATAGCACCACCATTAACCATAAGCTTGCTAGCTTCTTTTACTGTTTCAGTAAACGAAAAGCATGAAATAAGCATTGTTTGGGTAAAATTATCTCGTGATGTATCTAAGTATTTTCCTTTTAATTCATTTTTGTCAGAAAAGGCAATAGAATGAAGAACAAAATCAATTGATCCCCACTTATCTTTTACTTTATTAAAGGCTGACTGCACCGAACCAGAGTCTAAAACATTGCACTCTATTAAAAAACTTGAATCCAGCGATTCTGCAAGAGGTTGCACGCGACGCAATAAAGTTTCGCCTGCATACATAAAGCATAGCTCAGCACCTTCTTCAGATAATTTTTTTGCAATTCCCCAAGCTATAGAATGATCATTGGCTAGTCCCATAATCACCCCTCTTTTTCCTTTTAAATACATTATTTAATTATACCTTTTAAAAATTAGAGAGGCATTAGTGCCACCAAATCCAAAACTATTACTCATAGCCATATTAAAAGACCCTTCTTTTTTCTCAGTTAAAATATTCATATTTTTTGCCGCATCATCAATATTTTCTATATGAGCTGATTTACACATAAAGTTATTTTTCATCATAAGTAAAGAATAGATAGCCTCTTGAACCCCGGCAGCACCAAGCGAGTGACCTGTTAGAGATTTTGTAGAGCTGATATAGGGAGTATTTTCAGCAAAAACTTTTTGAACGGCACCAAGTTCAGCACTATCTCCAACTGGAGTAGAAGTTCCATGTGCATTAATATAATCAACTTTTTCATCAGTTGTTTTAATTGCCATTTCCATACATCTTTGTGCTCCTTCTCCAGAAGGTTGAACCATATCATATCCATCTGAAGTTGCACCGTAACCAACTATTTCTGCATAAATTTTTGCACCACGTGCCTTTGCATGCTCTAATTCTTCAAGCACCAAAACACCACCACCACCAGAAATTACAAAACCATCACGTGTTTGATCAAACGCTCTTGATGAACTTTCTGGTGAATCATTATATTTGGATGATAATGCAGTCATAGCATCAAATAGAGCAGACAATGACCAGTCTAATTCTTCGCCACCGCCAGCAAATACAATATCTTGTTTTCCCATTTGTATTAATTCTGATCCATGGCCAATACAGTGAGCGCTTGTTGCGCAGGCTGAACTAATTGAGTAGTTCATTCCTTTTATTTTAAAAAAAGTTGATAAAGTTGCAGAGTTTGTACTACACATAACCTTAGGGACACTTGTAGGACCTATCTTTTTTGGACCACTTTTTCTTGTTATATCAAAAGCTCTCAATAAACTTTTAGTTGATGGACCTCCAGAGCCCATTATTAATCCAGTTAGTGGATTAGAAATATCATCATCTTCTAAGCCTGAATCTTTTAAAGCCTCAAGCATTGCTAAATAATTATAACTAGCACCATCTCCCATAAAACGTAAAAATTTTCGGTCGATAGATTCTTGTAAATTAATTTTAATTTGTCCACTCACTTGACTTCTAAACCCCATATCTTTATGAGACTGATCAAAAGAAATACCTGACTTAGCATCTTTTAATGAGTCAGTAACTTCGGCAGCATTATTGCCTATCGAAGATATTATTCCTAAACCTGTGACAACAACTCTTCTCATTTTATTTATTTAATTAAACCTACTTTAAGTCCTTCAGCACGATAAATAGTTTTACCATCAGCTTTCACAATTCCATCACCGACACCAACAACTACTCCACGCTTAATTACTTTTTTCATATCAATAATATATTCAACTTTTTTAGTATCTTGTAATATTTCTCCACCAAATTTGATAGATGATGCCCCAAGAGCCCTTCCTCTTCCTGGCTCACCAAGCCATCCTAGAAAGAAGCCAACCAGCTGCCACATCGCATCTAACCCTAAACAACCTGGCATAACAGGGTCTTGTTCAAAATGACATTCAAAGAACCACAATGATGGGTTAATATCAAATTCAGCAATAATTTCACCTTTACCGTACTTACCACCAGTCTCATTAATTTTTACAATTCGATCAAACATTAACATTGGAGGCAAAGGGAGCCTTGCATTACCAATTCCAAACATATTACCATGTCCACAATCAAGTAATTCTTCATTAGTAAAGCTTGGTTTCTGTATCATTTTTGCCTTCTATCTGTTTGTTTTGCTTAGATTTTAATAACTTTAAAGTATTTAGATTGTAAAATACATTAATATTTATTAAATATTAATGAGATGCAGAGAATAAAAGAAATATTAAGGTCAAAAAATTTAAGACCTACCAAGCAAAGAGTACTTATTGCTGATCATTTATTTGACGGCACAGATAAACACGTTACTGCAGAAAGTCTATTTAGAGAACTTTCTTCCAACAAGAGAGATGTCTCATTAGCAACAGTTTACAATACATTGCATGAATTTTGTAAAAAAGAGCTTTTAAACAAAATTACCCTTGATGCAGATAAAGTATATTTTGATACTAACACTAGTTTACATCATCACTTTTTTTCAGAAAAAGATAAAATTTTATTAGATATAAAAAATGAGGACGTAAAAATTAGCTTGATGCCCAAGGCGCCAAAGGGCAAAAAAATCAAAAAAGTTGAGTTGGTTATTCATCTGGAAGATTAAGTTATTGATAATAATTATCAATATCAGTTTAGAATAATTCTAAACTATTGACTTATCTAATTCTGCACCTATATTGTAATTAATTAATATTAAAATTAGGAGATTAACTATGACAACATTATCAGAAAGTAAAACCCTTGATAACTTGAAAGCAGCTTTTGCTGGCGAGAGTCAAGCAAACAGAAGATACTTATACTTTGCACAAAAGGCTGACATCGAAGGACACAATGATGTAGCTGCAGTTTTCCGTTCTACAGCAGAAGGTGAAACAGGTCATGCGCATGGACACCTAGAATTTATGGAAGAAGTTGGAGATCCAGCAACTGGTAAGCCAATTGGATTAACACTTGATAATTTGAAAGCGTCAATAGCTGGAGAAACACATGAATATACTGATATGTATCCAGGTATGGCTAAGACTGCTAGAGAAGAAGGCTTCGATGAAATTGCTGACTGGTTTGAAACTTTAGCTAAGGCTGAAAAATCACATGCTGGTAAATTTCAAAAAACTCTAGAAACTCTAGAAACTCAAGAATAATAAAACTAACTTGAAACCCTTAATACCTTGAGTCTAGTAAAATAGATTCAAGGTATGGACCTTATTTTATGGATAAAAAAGAAGGCAGTCTATCTGCACCTACAAGACATATCATTGACTGGAATAATCCAAATTATCTAGATGAAAAAGCGGTAGATGATGAAATGAGACGTCAGTTTGATGTTTGTCATGGCTGTAGACGATGTTTTAATTTATGTGATTCTTTCCCTACACTTTTTGATTTAATTGATGAATCAAAAGATGAGGATGTTGCCTCAGTTGATAGTAAAGAATTTCCGAAGGTCGTAGATAAATGCACCTTATGTGATATGTGTTATATGGTTAAATGTCCTTACGTTCCACCGCATGAACTTAATATAGATTTTCCACATTTAATGCTTAGATACAGAAAACTTCAAAACAGCAAAAATGAATTAAATGCAATTCCAAAAGAACTAGCTAAAATTGATAGAAATGCAAAAGTTGCTGGTATTGCTCCATCAATTGCGAATTGGGGCTCATCAAGAAATAATAAAATTTCAAGAATTTTAATGGAGAAGACTATTGGAATTGATAAGCAGGTTGAACTACCTAAATTTGCTAAAAAAACTTTTATTAGACTATCAAAAGATGAAAAGATGCTCCCTAATAATACGGCGCCAGGATTTGGAAAAAAAGTAGCACTGTTTGCAACTTGTTATGTAAACTATAATAATACAGAAGTAGGCGTAGCTGCTCAAAAAGTATTACTAAATAATGGTATTGAAGTTAAACCTGTTTATCCAGGATGCTGTGGCATGCCCTTTTTAGAACAAGCTGAATTAGATAAAGTAAAATCACAATCAGAAATTGTTTCAGACGAATTATGTAAATATATTGATGAAGGATACGACATAGTAACTTTGACAGCGAGCTGTGGCCTAATGCTAAAATCTGAGTGGCCATTAATAAATCCTGATAATAAAAAAGTTATTAAGTTGTCACAACATGTGTTTGACATTGATCAGTATGTTGTAGAACTTGCAAAAAAAGAAGGCTTAAAAGAGGGTCTAAATCCAATAGATGGAGGCATTACAGTACACAATGCATGTCATGCAAGAGCGCAAAATATGGGTAATAAGGCTGCAGAAATGCTAAAATTATTGCCTGAAACTAATGTTGAGGTTGTCGAAAGATGTGCAGGTCATGGAGGTACATTCGGTGTCATGAAAGATACGCATAAAGTTGCAGTTAAGTTTGGGAAAACGGCTGCAAGACAAATAAAAAACAAAGGGCAAAAAAATATTGTTTCAGACTGTCCATTGGCTGGTAAGCATTTAGGGCAACTAATAAATGACACTAATACAGATGGTGAATTAAACATAAATCCAAAACATCCAATAGAATTAATGGCAGAATCTTATGGACTTACAAAAGAAGGAAAATAACTATGACTAATACAAAAAAACAAATTACATCTGAAGACTTATTGTCGTTAGACCAATACACATTGGATAGAAAAGAAATAAGAAAAAATGTTGTAGAGGTAAAAAAAGATAGAAGAATTAGCCTTGGCCCCCATGCGACTTTTTACTTTGAAAATTATTTTACAATGAAAGCTCAAATACAAGAAATGTTGTATATTGAAAAGGGTGGAGATGAACAATTAAAAGATGAATTAGCAGCTTATAATCCAATGATTCCACAGGGCAATGAACTTGTTGCTACCTTTATGTTTGAAATTGATAATCCTATAATAAGAAAAAAAGTATTAGGTGAATTAGGTGGTGTTGAACATAAAATATACATTCAAATTGGTAATTCAAAAATCTATGCAATACCTGAGGGTGATGTTGATAGAACGGACGAAGATGGAAAAACTTCATCAGTGCATTTTCTGCACTTTAAATTAAAAGATGAAGATGCTCAAAATTTGAAGAACTCAGAAATAAATTTAGAACTTGGAACGGATCATCCAAAATATGCACATAAAGCTTTAGTTGAAAATCAAGTTAAGAAGAGTCTTGCAGAAGATCTTGATTAATTTGAAGTAGATTAAAACTTAAGTGAATTATTATTAGTGCTTATTTCTCTTATTGAGAATTTTGATTTATAAAAATATTTGCTTTGCTATAAATATGTTTTTTTCTTTCAGTAGAAATTTTACCCAAAGCATTAACCATCATTGACATTCTATAGTTTTTTCTAATGATATCACTGTTACGTTCAATAAAATTCCAGTAAAGACCATCTACAATATCACACCATTCACCCTTTTTAAAATTACTCATTTTTAAAATATAGTTTGACCCACATAAGTAAGGTTTTGTAGCAAATATTCCACCATCACTATAGGTTCCCATGCTAAAAACATTAGGTGTCATAACCCAGTCACTAGAATCTACAAACATTTCCATAAACCAACGATATATTTCTTTTGGACTAATTCCACTTAGATTCATTATATTGCTTATGATCATTAATCTTGGAATATGATGTGTATATGCGCTTATTTTTACTTCATTAATAATATGATCAAGGGGCTCTATCCCAGTAGATCCATCATACCATGATGATGTAAGTTTACGATTATGATTCCAAAAATTAGTATTTACCATCGTTTCTTCATGGTAATCATAAGTGCCTTTTATAAATTCACGCCATCCAATTATCTGCCTAATAAATCCTTCTAAGTTATTCAAAGAAACTTTATTGATTTTGGCAAATTCTAATGCAGTATCAATGACTTCTTCTGGCGTAATTAAACCAATATTTAGTAATGGACTAAGACAGCTATGAAATACTGTATTTGAATCTTTAGTCATGGCATCCTCGTAGTCACCAAAATTTTTAAACCTTTCTTCAAAAAATTTATTAAGCCAATCAAGTGCTGATTTTCTTTCTGTAGGGAGGAAAAAATTCTCTGTAGATCCTGGATGTACTTTAAATTTTTTAGCTATTAAAATTTTAATGTCTTCAGTATTTTTATTTGTTTTAATTTTAGGTATTTTAGGAATATTTATAACTTTAGGTAATTTTTTTCTATTTTCATCGTCAAATGACCATTTGTCACCCACAGGTTTTTTATTTTTTATAAGAATATCTTTATTAATTCTTTGTAATTTATAAAAATTATTTAGAAGAGGCTTTTTATTGTTTGAAAAATAATCATTAATTAAAGTTCTATCTGACATAAACATGGGACTTTGTATGATTTCTAATTTTAAGCTATTTAATTTACAAAATTTTATAATTCTTTTATTAAAAAAAGAGTCAGGTATTTCATAAATCTTAATTTTTGTAATATTAAATTTTTCTGTAAATCCCTTTAATTTTTTTTCATAACTATCATTAAACTTTTGTTTATCTAATAATTCATAATTGCACTTAAATCCATTTTTGAGCAGGTTATCTCTGTAGTTCCGCATTGATGCTAAAAAAAAAATAAGTTTATGTTTATGGAACTTAAAATAAGAACAAAGCTCATAATCTTCTGCCATAAAAAAATGACAGGATTTAAATTTATTTAGATTAGTTAGTGGAAATAGGTGATTACCTAAAACTATGAAACCTTCTTTGGACATCTAAACTAAAATTTAATTATTTTCCAGTAGATCCAAACCCAGATAAACCTCTGTTGGTCTGATCAAGGTCATCAACTATTTTAAAGTCTGCTCTAATAAACTGTGAAAATATTATTTGTGCAATTCGGTCTTTAGGATTAATTGTATATTTCTCGTTGCTTAAATTTACTAATATTACCTTAATTTCTCCCCTATAATCAGAGTCAATTGTCCCTGGTGTATTCAAGACAGTAATTCCATGTTTTGCTGCCAGTCCTGACCTAGGTCTAATTTGAGCCTCTAAATCACTAGGCAAACTAATAGCAATACCAGTAGGAATAAGCTTACGCTCTAGAGGTGCAATAACTATCTCTTCTTGAATATTTGCAGAAAGGTCCATTCCAGCCGCACCTGCTGATGCGTAATTAGGTAATTTAAATTCAGAATTATTTGATACATCTTTAATAAAAATTTTTTTAGATACCATAACTAAGATGTAAAATAATTAATAATATTTTTAGATAATTTTTCAGCAACTTTTTCTTTACTCATTTTTTCCCATGAATGAGAACTATGTTTAGTTATGAATTCAATCTTATTATTATCATCTCCAAAAATCTTACCGTCTGAAACATCATTTGCTAGAATCCAATCACATCCCTTGGCTGTAAGTTTATAGTTAGCATTCTTTAGCAAATCACTTGTTTCTGCTGCAAATCCAATTACAAGACTTGGTCTACTAGAGTTTCTTTTTCCAATTCTTTTTAAAATATCAGGATTTTCTGTTAGATCGATTGTAATATTCTCTCCATTTTTTTTAATTTTTTCGTTGATCCCATGATTAGCTTTGTAATCACTGACAGCAGCAGCGCATATTGCTATATCAACAGGCAGTAGTGCCTCAGTTGCATTTAACATCTCTTCCGCTGTATTAACTTTTATTATTGTCGGACCTATTGGCAATGGGATGTTGGTAGGCCCAGTAATCAAAGTTGTACGTGCACCCATATGATGTAAACTTTCAGCAATAGCATAGCCTTGTTTGCCTGAAGATTTATTTGAAATATATCTTACAGGATCAATTAATTCTCTGGTTGGACCCGCAGTAACTAAAGCAGAAAACATTTTTAAAGGTTGTTTTAGCAAAGAAGTTTCATGCTCAAGAATTGTATCTATTATCTCTTGTGTTTCAGACATTCTTCCTAGTCCGTACTCACCACATGCCATATCCCCTTTATCTGGTCCAATAAATTTTACACCATCTTCCACTAGTGTTTGAATGTTTCTTTGGGTTGCAGGGTTATGCCACATTCTAACATTCATAGCTGGCACAATATAAACAGGTTTATTAGTTGCCATTAAAACGGTTGAGGCTAAATCATCACAAGAGCCATATGCCATTTTTGAAATTATATTTGTAGTTGCAGGCGCAATTAATATTAAATCTGCAGCCCTTGAGAGCTCAATGTGGCCCATTTTGTTTTCATCAGTGAGATTAAATAAATCGGAATAAACATGATTACCAGATAAGCTTGAAACTGATAGAGGGGTAATAAATTCACTTCCTGATTTTGTAAGAATACAAGTAACGTTAATATTTTGATCTTTAAGCCGCCTAATTAATTCCAAGGATTTATAAGCAGCAATTCCACCAGTTATTATTAACAATATGTTTTTAAGCTTATTCATTTCAGAAGCTATTTAACGATAACATTCAACTATGTAAAATAATAAAAGATTATTAATTTCTATTTAAATCAATAAGATAGAAGTAACAATTAGAGCTATTACTCCAGAAGCTAATGTTAAAAGGATTTTAGACGATTTTATCTTTTTGTTGTTGTTCTTTAAGGCAACTTTATTTTCTATAATAATATCAAAAGCATTTTCTGCTCTGTCCAGAAAGTCAGGTATATCAGGTACTCGCCTAGCTAAGGCCTGAAGAACTTCTCCAGTTTCTTTTAACTTAGCTAATGGACCCAACTCATCTTTTAGCCACTTCTCTATTTCAGGCTTAGACACTTCCCAAAAATTAATTTCAGGATTAAACCTTCTTGCCACACCTTCTATTATAATCATAGTTTTCTGCAAAAGTAATAACTGAGGCTGTAATGACATATTAAATTGTTTGGTTATATCAAACAGTTGCATAAGAACTCTGCCCATAGAAATATCTTTTGCTTTTTGATTAATTATTGGTTCACCTATTGATCGTAAAGCTTGAGAGAAATCATCTATAGATTGAGTACTATCAATGAGTCCAGCCTCTTTATGAATTTTTGCTATCTTATAATAGTCTTGATTAATAAAGCCAAAAATAATTTCAGCTAGAAATCTTCTATTTTTTTTATCCAGTCTTCCCATTATGCCAAAGTCAACGGCATTTAAATTCCCTGTCTTACTGATAAATAAATTACCTTGGTGTAAATCAGCATGAAAATAACCATCTCTAATAGCCTGTCTTAAGAAATTAATAATTAACAAATGTGAAACATTTATTAAATCAATATTATTGTGTTTTAAATCATCTATTTTGTCAGCAGGAATCCCATCAATTCTTTCGGTTGTAAGAACTTTTTTAGCTACATGTTCCCAGTAGATTATTGGCACATAAAAACTTTGATCATTTTTTGTATTTTCTTTCAACTCTGAGGCTGCTGCAGCTTCATACCTCAAGTCCAATTCGAACCTAATAATCTCCCTTGTTTTTTTGATAACTGAATTCAATTGTAACCGTTTTAATTCTCTAAAATTCTCAAGAAAATTAGTAAGCCAATCCAAGCGGCTCATTTCATCACTGATTGTTTCAATAATATTTGGTCTTAAAACTTTAACAGCAACGGGAATAGTTTTATTACCATCCTTTATTTCTGCAAAATGGACTTGAGCAATAGAAGCTGCAGCAATTGGATCACTAAAGTTTTGAAAAATATTCTCAATTTTATCTTGAAACTGCTCTTCTATTATTGATATTGCCTCTGCTTTTGGGAATGATGGAAGATTATCTCTTAACATAGCCATATCTTCAGCAATTTTATTACCAATGATATCAGGCCGGGTTGATATAAGTTGACCTAACTTAATAAATGAAGGACCTAAGTCATTTAAAGCAGATGAAATCCTAATACCATCTGGAATACCTTCTTTAGACTTAATTGAAGTTGTAGGGGCAAGAAGAAAAGTAAAAAGTCTAAAAATTATTTTATAGCGAATATTTTTTTCAATAAGAATAAGTACATTATGTCGTTTAAAAACTCTGACAATTTTGAGTAGAAATAGTAAGTTAGCAATCATAATACTATTCTTTCCAACCCGAGTGAATGGCTACAACACCATTAAATATGTTGCGATATTCAACATTTTTAAAACCAGCTTCTTTTATCATTGTTGCAAACTTCTCTTGAGATGGAAATTTTTCAATAGTATCCACTAAATACTGATAAGGCGCTTCATCTCCAACAACAAGCTTTCCTATTTTAGGAATAAGCATTGAATATTTTTCATATAGTTTAGCTAAATGGTTATTTTCTAACTTAGAAAATTCTAAACACATAAATCTGCCTTTAGGCTTGAGAACTCTTTTAGCCTCACTTAGGCCTTTTCTAATATCAGCAAAGTTTCTAATACCAAAGCTAACAATATAGGCATCATAAGTGTTATCTTTAAATGGAAGTTCTTCAGCAAACGCACAGGACCTGCTAATACAATCTTCAAAAACATCTCGTTTTTTTGAACCATTATCAAGCATGTTTGCATTTGGATCACATATTGTGGCCATTCCATTTCCATTAACTCTTTTTAAGAACCTTTTAGAAATATCGCCTGTACCACCTGCAACATCTACTATGTTCATATTTGGTTGTGGAGCAAGCCAATCTATAAGACATTCCTTCCAATACCTATGTGAACCTAAGGACATTATATCGTTCATTAGATCATATTTATTTGCTACTGCATCAAAGACTTGTTTTGTTTCCATATATAATATTAGAATTAATGTTCACTTTTACTATCTAATTCAAATTTTTTAAATATATACTTATTTTATGCCTGAATTACCTGAAGTAGAAACAGTATCCCAAGGAATTAAGTCAAAATTACTAAATCAAAAAATTATTAATGTTGTAGTTAAGCGAAGAGATTTGCGGTTTAGAATGGATCCAAATTTAGAAAAAAAAATAACTAATACTAAAATAATTTCAGTTGATAGGAGGGCTAAATATATATTAATTCATTTAGACAACAATTTAACAGTAATCATTCACCTTGGAATGTCAGGTAGAGTATCAATTGAAGATCTTAATTCTAATGAAATAGAATTTAAACATACGCATCTTCAAATTATTACAAACAATAAGAAAAAGTTTAAATTTATAGACCCAAGAAGGTTTGGCTCAATTTTATTGTGTGATAGTAAAAAATTAAACAATCATAAATTGATAAAGAATTTAGCACCTGAGCCACTTTCGAAACTATTTACAAAAAACTATCTATTTGATCGACTGAAAGGCAGAAAAGCAGATATTAAGTCAATAATTATGAACCAATCTATAGTAGTTGGTGTAGGCAATATATATGCCTCAGAATCATTATTTACTGCTCAAATTAGACCAAGTCGTCAAGCAAGGTTCTTAAGCTTAGTAGACTGTGACATGCTAGTAAAATCTATTAAAAAAGTACTTAAACGCTCAATTAAACTGGGAGGCTCATCAATTAATGACCACTCTTTAGTGGACGGTAATCTAGGTTTTTTTCAAAGAGAGTTTCAGGTATATGGAAAAGAAGGAGAATTTTGTTCAAAAAAAACTTGTCAATCTAAGATATTACGAATAGTTATAGCCCAGCGTTCAAGCTTCTACTGTAAGAAATGTCAGAAGTAGTGAACTTAAATAAAGAAAATATAAGTATATTATGGCTAATACAAAATCAGCTAAAACTAAAGTTCGAGTAATTGAAAGAAAAACAGCAATCAATAAGGCTGTTAGAAATAGATATCGTACTTACATCAAAAAAACAGAACTAGATATAGTTAGTGGTCTAAAATCAGAAGCGCAAGCATCTGTTAAAATGGCCGAAGCAGAAATTATGGGTGCTGTTGCCAAAGGTATACTTCATAAAAATACAGCGGCAAGAAAAGTATCAAGACTTGTAAAAAAAATTAAAGCTATAAATTAATTAATTACATTCTTTCTGATACTTAAAAGTATTAATCAATCCATATTCAAAACATAACAACCTAACCTCATTATTTTTTTATTAAAAAGCTATAGATAAATATTACTAATAATTAGGTATTAAATATTTTTAATTTTTCTCATTGCGATTCAAAATTATTAAAGATAAGTTAATTCAAATTAATAAATTTCTTTTTATTAATTTTTCAAAAAATTCAAATTTTAGTTTTTTTAAAATTATTTATTTTAAATTAGTATAGATATTTTTTGTAAAAATTAATAAAAACAATTGTGTTATTTTATTCAAAAGTTAGATACAATTTTTAATATATTTATAAAGGCTAAAAAATTAATGATACATGATTTAAATTCACAACAGGCTCTTGTTTCAGATATCAAAACGACGTGGCATTCAGTTTTAAAAAAACTTAACAAAGAATATGGTAATGAAATTTATAATAGTTGGTTAAAGAATTTAAAAGTTAAGACTCTAGAACAGGAAACCTTAGTCTTTTCTGTTCCTTCAAAATTTATTAGAGATTGGATTACAGCGCACTACGTTGATAAAATAATTTTTTATATTGAAGAGGAAAACTCAGAGATTAAAAGAGTCAAAATCATAGTTGATGCAATGCTTGCAGTAGAAGAAACAGATGTAAATAGTGAAATATTCATAGAAAGAAATCGAAAAAACAAAGACATTTCTTATACTCAACAATCAGACGATTGGCCACTTGACGAAAGATTTACATTTGAGAAATTTGTTGTTGGTCACCCCAATGAACTTGCCTATGCCTCTGCAAAGAGAATGGCACAACCAGAGAAATTTGACTTTAATCCATTGTTTATTTATGGTGGCGTAGGCTTAGGTAAAACCCATCTAATGCACTCAATTGCTTGGGAAATTAAGCAACACAATAGCAATGCTAAAGTTCTATACCTTTCAGCTGAGAGGTTTATGTTTCAGTTTATTAAATCTTTACGACAGAAAGACACTATGTCTTTTAAGCAAAAATTCCGATCAGTTGATGTCTTAATTATTGATGATATCCAATTTATGATGGGTAAATCTTCAACACAGGAAGAGTTTTTCCATACTTTTAACTCATTATTAGATTTAAATAAAAAAATTATAATATCTTCAGACAGACCACCAAGTGACTTAGACAGCTTTGATGATAGAATTAAATCAAGACTTTCCTGGGGATTAGTGGCAGATATTCTACCAGCTGATTTTGAGCTTAGATATGAAATTCTTAAAAAGAAAGCACGCGATTTAAGTTTTAAATATGAAAATAAAATAGTTATAGCAGATGAAGTAATAGTGTTTTTAGCAAAAACTATTGCTAACAATGTAAGGGAACTTGAAGGCGCCTTAAATAAAGTAGTAACTTTTGCAAATTTAATGAATAGAAAAATTGATATAGAGCTGGCACAAACTGTACTTAAAGATTTACTTAGATCTAGCAACAGAAAAGTTAATATTGACGAAATTCAATCTAAAGTTGCTAATTATTTTAATATAAAAATTGATGATATTCTGTCAGCCAAAAGAATAAGATCTTTTGCTAGACCAAGGCAAATCGCCATGTATCTTTCTAAGAAGCTAACTTCTAGATCTCTTCCTGAAATTGGAAGAAAGTTTGGTGGAAGAGACCATACAACAGTAATACATGCTGTAAAAAAAGTTGAGCAACTTAAGTCGGAATCTAATAAATTTGATGAAGATATTAATGTTTTAACTCAAATTATTACTTCATCTTAATATCTATTTTTTAACTATTATTATAAATAATAATAACAAGTCATCATTAAATTATGTATAATGCCCACTATGAAACTAAAAGTTAATAGTGCCGAATTATCTAAAGCCTTATCTCATATTCAAGGAGTTGTTGAGTTACGCCATACTCTACCAATTTTATCAAATGTTATAATAAAAGCTGATGGAGATAATCTTCGCTTATCATCAACAAACCTAGATATTTTTTGCTCTGAAAAAATTGGTGCAAGTATTGAGGTTGATGGAGAAATTTCAGTGCCAGCTATTACATTACATGAAATTGTAAAAAAATTACCTCAAGGATCTGATATTGATCTTGAGATGGATGAATCAGAAAACAGTCTTAATATAAAATCAGGTAGATCAAGATTTAAACTATCAACGTTACCTACCGATGATTTTCCAGACATATCCCAGGATGATTTGTTAGTTAAATTCATAATGAATGTTGATGATTTAAAAAACATGATTGATAAAACTAAGTTTGCTATATCAAATGAAGAATCTCGATATTATTTAAATGGTATATTCTTTCATGCGGCACATAAAAATGGAATAGATATACTAAGATCAGTGGCTACAGACGGACATAGACTGGCACAATATGATATGCCCCTACCTCAAGGTGCTGAAAAAATGTCAGGCGTCATTATACCCAAAAAAACTATCTTAGAATTAAGAAGGATTTTAGATGATGTTAATGGAGACGTACACATAGCCTTATCAGCAAGCAAAATCAAATTTGCATGTAGTGAAGTTGAATTAGTATCTAAAGTTATAGATGGTACATTTCCAGATTATACAAAAGTAATTCCTCAAAATAATGAAAAAAAACTTAAAACTAATATTAATGATCTTAAAGGGGCAATTGAACGTGTCTCAGCAATTGCTGTCAGTGAAGACACAAAATCTAGAGGAATAAAGCTCATTATTGAAAATGATAAGCTACAATTATTGGCTAATAGTGTGAGCAAAGGCTCTGCCGTAGAAGAGATTGATGTTAAATTTGCAAATGATAAATTAGAAATTGGTTTTAATTCAAGATATTTGCTTGATATTATTTCAGAGATAGATGGGTCCGATGTAACACTAAGTTTTTCTGACCCTGCTGCACCTGTTTTAATTGAAGATGATGCTCATGATCATCTATTTTTTGTTTTAATGCCTATGCGCATCTAAAATGCGATCAAGTATACTTATTTCTAAAATCACCCTTAATAACTTCCGTTCACACCAAGAATTTTCTTTAAACTCTCGTAGTAACAATATTGTTCTTTATGGAGAGAATGGTGCAGGCAAAACTAATATTCTTGAATCTCTCTCACTTCTTTCACCTGGAAGAGGCCTAAGAAACGCAAAGAATGAAGAAATAATAAATAAAAATCATAATACTAACTACAGCTTACTGGCAGATGTAGAATTTGATGAAAGCTTAGTAAAAATTAAAAAAACTTTTGTAAAAAATAGCATACAAAAATCTAATTTTTTTATGGATGATGAGAAATGTAAAACCTCTGATCTATTAAATTTTTTAAGAGTTATTTGGGTTACTCCTATAATGGAAAAAATTATGCTGCAATCAAATTCTGAAAGAAGGAATTTTTTTGATAGATTAATTTTTAATATAAATAAGAAATATTTAAAATCTTTCTCTGCATATAATAAGTTTACTAAAGAAAGACTTCATTTGCTAAAATCTAATATACCTGATGATAGTTGGTTGGATCAAATTGAGTTTAATATTGCAGAAAAAGCCTCTGAAGTAATCAAGTATCGAAATGATGCAATTATTCAAATTAATGAAAATCTAACCCTTATATCTAAGCCCTTTAATTCATGCACAATAGAACTTATCTATGAAAGTTCACTTGAGTCTTCTAATCATAAAGAAGATTTTATTACCAACTATAAGAGAATTTTACAAACCAATAGATTTATTGATAAAGAGCTAAATAGAACCAGCATGGGTCCTAATAAGGTTCAAGTTAATATATGGAAGTTAGATGACTCTTCTATTGAAGCAAAGCAATGTTCTACTGGCGAGCAGAAATCTATTTTGATATCCATAATTTTATCAGTTGCACAAATTATAGTTAGGTCTGATTTTGGAAAGCCCCCAATAATATTGATTGATGAAGCTATGGCTCACTTAGACCAGAACCACAGAGAAGCATTAATTGATGAATTAGGTAAGTTAAACACACAAAGCTGGTTCACGGGAGTATCAAAAGAATTATTCACTCATTTAAATAAAGATACGATTTTTTTTGAAGTAAAAAATTCTTAAATAAGCTATAATAATTACTTCAATATATGTCTACAGATCAAAGCAATAATTATAGTGCCGATTCAATAAAGGTTTTAAAAGGACTCGACGCTGTCCGTAAAAGACCAGGTATGTATATAGGTGATACCGATGATGGAAGTGGCTTGCATCATATGGTTTTTGAAGTCGTTGATAATTCAATTGACGAGGCCCTTGGTGGACATTGTGATACGATTTCTATTGATCTAAATTCAAATGGTTCAGTTAGTGTAGAGGATAATGGTAGAGGTATACCAATAGATATGCACGAAGAGGAAGGCATATCAGCAGCAGAAGTAATTATGACTCAATTGCATGCTGGAGGAAAATTTGATCAAGATAGTTATAAGGTTTCAGGTGGATTGCATGGAGTGGGTGTTTCAGTTGTAAATGCATTATCTAATAAATTAGAATTAAACATTTTTAGGAATAATAAAGAATATAAAATAGATTTTAAAAATGGTGATGCGGTCAGCCCATTAGAAGAAATTGGAAGTTCTCAGAATAAGAATGGTACAAAAATAACTTTTTTACCAGACGATAAAATATTCACCAAAACAGATTTTGATGCAAATGTACTAGGTCAAAGATTTAGAGAGATGGCTTTCTTAAATCCTAATGTATCCTTAATATTCTCCGACTTGAGAGAGGCGGATAAAAAAGAAACAAAATATCATTATGAGGGTGGGATAACTGAGTTTGTAAAATTTTTAGATAAGTCAAAGAAACCAATTTTCGAAGAACCAATAAATGTTAAGGGTAATAAAAATAATATTGAAGTAGATTGTTCATTATGGTGGAATGATAGTTACTATGAACAAGTATTGCCTTTTACAAATAATATTCGTCAAAAAGATGGAGGCACACACCTTTCTGGATTTAGAGGGGCGCTTACAAGAGTAATCAATAATTATTATGAAGAAAAACTAAGTGGAAAAAAGAATCAAATAGCATTTAATAGTGATGACATCAGAGAAGGTTTAACTTGTGTTTTATCAGTTAAAGTTCAAGATCCAAAATTCTCCTCACAAACAAAAGATAAATTAGTATCATCAGAAGTAAGACCTGTTGTTGAAGGATTAATTAACGACAGACTAACTTCATGGTTTGAAGAAAACCCAAGTGTTGCAAAAATTATTGTTCAAAAAATACAAAAAGCTGCAGAAGCCAGAGAAGCTGCAAGAAAAGCGCGAGAATTAACCAGAAGAAAAAGTGCATTAGAAATTACAAATTTGCCTGGAAAACTTGCTGACTGCCAGGAAAAAGATCCATCAAAGTCTGAAATTTTTATAGTTGAAGGTGACTCAGCGGGTGGTTCTGCAAAGCAAGGCCGGAATAGACAAAACCAAGCTATATTGCCTTTAAGAGGAAAGATACTTAACACATGGAAATCAAGGCAAGACAAAATATTAGGCTCAACTGAAATTGGCACGCTAATAACAGCTTTAGGTGCAGGTATAGGCAATCAGGAGTTTGATGTTAAAAAACTTAGATACCATAAAGTAGTTATTATGACAGATGCAGATGTTGATGGATCTCATATTCGAACATTACTTCTTACGTTTTTCTTTAAAGAGATGCCAGAATTAATCAGACAAGGATATCTCTATATAGCAAGACCACCACTTTATAAGATCGCCAAGAATAAAGAAGAACATTACATCATGGACGATGAAGAATTGTTTGAAGCCTTGATTGATTATGGAATTAAAGATTATTCTTTTGAGTCTTTTGATAAAAAAATATTTGATAGTGCTAAGTTGCATTCACTTTTAGTTAAAACAAAAAATATAGAAGGCCTAATGGCAAAAATACCGGATAGATACGATCAAAAAACTATAGAGCAAATTGCTATTGCTCAGGGACTAGATATTAAAAACTTCAATGGCGATATAAAGATCGCACAAGTAGCAGCTGACTATATTGCTAAAAGTTTAGACTCAATATCTGAAGAGTATGAAAGAGGTTGGAAAGGTCTATTTGATTTTGATTCAGGATATACATTCACACGAACAGTAAGAGGTGTTACTGAAGAAAGAAAAGTTGATTTGAGCTTATTACAATCACAAGTAATTGAAACATTGGTTAAAAAGTATGATGAGACATTTAGAATATTTGAAGAGCCTGGATACCTACTTAGAGATGCATCCGAAGCATTGAGCATTAAATCGCCCTCAGAAATATTAGAGAAAATTAGAGAAGTCGGGAAAAAAGGCCTAACCTTACAAAGGTACAAGGGATTAGGTGAGATGAATCCAGATCAACTATGGCACACCACACTTGATCCAGATAAAAGAATACTAATGCAAGTTACTATAGATGATGAAGAAGTAACAAAAGGTTGGTTTGAGGACCTTATGGGTGAAAATGTAGCTCCAAGAAGAGAGTTTATTGAGTCACGTGCAACAAATGTAAATAATTTAGATATCTAAAAAAACCTAATTCTATACAAGTAATTAGCATTTTCTTTTAACCAAAGCTGACCCCTTTCTTTATTTGCAAACTTAGAATCAACAAGATTCCAAAATTTCTTGCTGTGATTAAATTCTGTTAAATGGCAAAGTTCATGAACTATGATGTATGTCATGACTTCTCGTGGAGCAAATATTAACCTCCAATCAACACTAATGCTATCTTTAGTATTGCATGCTCCCCAGTAGCTAAAGGAATTTGAAATTCTAATTTTATTTATCACTTTATTATTGAAATGAATGATAGCTATAGATTTAGTTTCTTTTATGATTTCTTCCTTAATCCAATTAAAAAAAACAGATGTAAATTTCAATTTGTTTTTGCTGCTAACAATTATGTTATTGTTTTCAATACTTACTAAATTTTTTTTGTCTTCTTTAAATATAAAGTTTCGAACTTTACCATATAGCTGGATTGTATTCCCTTCAGCAATAATAATAGGAGGAAACATTTCAATATGCTGGCTGTAAATCCAGCCAATGTTTTCTTCTGCGAATTTAAAACCACTTTTAAAATCAATATATTTAGGTATTGACACAAGGCCTTGTAAGTTTTTTTTATCATAGGTAACCTTGTAGCTTCTAGAGTATTTATTTTTTTTTATTTTTACCGTGATAGAAATATTTTTATGGATTATAGATTTAATCTGGTAATTAATTCTTTTCATGAACATAGACTGTAGTTATAAAAATTTCTTAATACATTAAATTTATCAAATAATAACCTAGTTGGGCTAAGACTCAGAACATTAAATTTAATTAGGTGGGTTGCAATACTAGGGCAAATATTAGCAGTAGTAACTGCATAGCTATATCTACAAATATCCTTTAATATTCAACTTGCTTTAACAGTTATAGCAATTAGCGTTTAGTTTCTGAGTTATCAAAAATAAGAGAAGATTGTAAAATTATTATTTTAACAGGCTATGAAAATATTCTTACAGCAGTGGCTGCAATTAAAGAGGGCACATGTGATTATTTAGCAAAACCTGCAAATGTTGATGATATTGATACTGCATTAAAAGCAACATATTCGGAAAATCCAGAACCACCAATAGACCCCATGTCCGCTGATCGTGTTAAGTGGTAACATATATTAAGAGTTTATGAATTGTGTAATCAAAATGTTTCTGAGACAGCTAGGAGATTAAAAATGCACAGAAGAACGCTATAAAGGATATTAGCTAAATGATCACCTAAGTAAAAACCTAAGCTACTTTTTTGCCAGCATTAATAATCGATAGTCTTCTAACGCCTTCATCAGCTAATTCTTGGCCTGCAACAGTATCATCTTCATTGTTTAGTTCTTCCATATCCACAAATTCAGCATAAGTGGCTTTTGTTCTGTCAGTAATAATATGAGCTTTCAATAAAGTTTTAACTAATACTCTAAAAATATTATTTGTTTTTTTCATTTCTTGTTTTACAACTTCAGACTCATCTATGTATGCAAACATTTCTTTCATAACAAATTTATGATCTAGCCCAACGCTTTGGTATATTTCTTTTTTTTCCCAAGGATTAATTAGGTTAAAGAGTAAATCAACAAATAATGTTTCTGCCCAGTCTTCTACTTTATTATGTTCTGACTTAGATAACTTTGGAATTGTTCTATCTGCCCAAATTTTTCCAAATTTATGATGAAAAGCTTCATCACTCATAACATATTTAAGCAAAGTTTGTAATAATGGATCACGAGTGTCTTCATGTGCCATTGCAAAAGCTCCCATAGCAAGGCCTTCAATAAGCATCTGCATGCCTACAATCTTTTTGTATACAACATCAGATGAAACAATATTTTCTAAAACTCTTCCTAATGTTGGACCAACCTTATACGGCTTACCCCATCTAGCTTGAATATACTTTGTAAATCCTGTGACATGTCGAGCTTCTTCACGAGTTTGGTTTGCAGCATATTCTTGTGCACCTGGATCTTTCAATACATGACAAAGGCTTGCACTTAATGAAAGTGCTCCCTGTTCTCCATGTAATATTTGAGATAAAACAAATCTAAAACTTTCATTATTCAATTTAATTTTTTGTTTTTCATCAAGCTTGTTTGCTATGTTTGGGACTGATAGCTCTAAGCAAAAAATTCCTGGATCAACAATATGTTCATTCTCGGTATCAAAGGGCTGATCATAGTCGAGATATTTTTTATCATTGGGATCCCAAAAGTGTTTATGCGTTGCACTAATAATTTTATCGAATGCATCTGATCGATCACCATATCTTTCCTCATCAATCATAGGAATAAAGTGATTTGGATTAACCGCATTATATGCAGGATCTTTTGTTAGTGCATTTTTGCCATTACGTGACATTTGCCAGGATTTTTTAACTTTAAAACCTTGGTCTTTTAGTGCCACTTTTGCAAACCTTATATTTCTAGAATTATCTACCATATAAAATCATAATATAGATGCTGCAACAGGTCAAATATTATGTATATCATAATGATATATATCAAATTAACTTGATATTATAAATAAACAAGTAATTTCAATACTTTAAAATTACATAAAATCTATTTTAGCTTATTTTCTGTATTTTCTTTTTTACGGGGCAACCATTTTTTTTATTTATAAATTAATGTTAGTAATTATTAGGACTATGAAGGGGATTTTCTGTGTACATAATCTCTTTTTTCTCTTATCTTTCCGAGAATCTGAACTAGTTTATCTTTAGTGCGCATGGTCCAAAAAATAGAAAATTTATTTTTTAAATTTAGAATGGCAATCCTATCTGGATTTGTAATTCTAACCGTTATAATGGGATTCTTTGCAGCTCAATTAACAATTGATGCAGGATTTTACAAACAACTTCCAAAAAATCATGAGTTTATTAAAACTTTTTATCAGTATGAAGATGCGTTGTTCGGATCCAACAACATAATGATCGCCGTAAGAACAACTGAAGGTGATATTTTCAATAAAGAATTTTTAACAAAACTATTAGAAGTATCTGAAGCCGCCAGATATTTGCCTGGAGCAAATCAGTCCTCACTAACTTCTTTATGGACTCCTAATGTTAGAGTTTTAAGAGTCACTGAAGAAGGTTTTGAAGCATCTCCAGTGATTCCAGGAAATATTACTGCTGAAAAACTTAATGATATTGAAATTCAAAAAATTAAAGAAAGAATCTTAACGGGTGGGCATGTTGGAAAAATTGTTTCTAATGACTTTAGCTCTGCACTTATTAAAATTGAACTAACTGAATTTGATCCAAGAACTGGAAAAGCTTTAGACTATCTAGAATTAGGAAAACTAATTGATGCTGAGGTACGTGATAAATTTCAAGATGATAAATACAAGATCCACATAATTGGTTTTGCTAAAATGATTTCTGATATTGCTGCACAGGCAGGCAATGTGTTTAAGTTTTTTCTACTTGCTTTTGGTTTAACAGTCCTAGCAGTTTATTTTTATTCAAAATCTTGGACATTAACTTTCCTTCCTTTAGTCTGTTCACTAACCTCCCTTATTTGGCAGTTTGGAATGTTAAAATTATTAGGATTTGGATTAGATCCTTTAGCTATTCTTGTTCCATTCCTTGTTTTTGCTATTGGAGTTTCACATGGAATTCAACAGGTAAATCAAATTACAAAAGAAGTGATTGATGGAAATTCAGCTGTTGTTGCCGCGAGATCAAGCTTTTCTAGATTATTGGTACCAGGCACTATGGCATTAGTTACAGATTTAGTTGGATTTGGAACCTTAGTCTTCTTACCAATTGGAATGATACAGGAATTAGGAATCACAGCCTCAATAGGTGTTGCAATGAAAATTGTTACAAACTTAGTTATGCTTCCACTTGCTGCTTCATTCGTAGTCTATAGTGATAACTTTAAAATTCGTGCTGAACGAGCTATATTTGCACGAAGAAATGCAATGAAGTATTTTCATAAATTTGCTGAGCCTAAAACTGCAGTTATAACCCTTGCTATTAGCAGTGTTATATTTGTATATGCAACAATACTAGCTTCCGACAGACACATAGGCGATCTTCATGCGGGTGCACCAGAATTAAGACCTGAAGCGGTTTACAACCAAGATATGAAAGCTATTACTTCAAGGTTTAACATAACTTCAGACGTCTTAATTGTTATTATGGAGGTACCTGAACTAGCCTGCAGAATGTATGACGTTATGTCAGTTCAAGATAATTTTCATTGGTACATGGAAAATGTAGAGGGCGTAACAGAAGTTATATCATTATCTGGGGTTGCAAGGTCTGCGGCAAGTGGTTATGCAGAAGGAAATCCTAAATGGAATTATGTTCCCCGTCATGATAGAGCGCTGGGATTTGTTACAAGTATAGCGGATCCATCAACTGGACTTCTTAACGAGAACTGTACAATTTTACCAGTCTATATTTTTACCGAAGACCACAAGGCAACAACAATTGAGCATGTAATTAAGGCTGCAAAAGACTATCAATTAAATTATCAACAACTTGATAACTCAATTTCTTTTGAATATACATTTTTTCCTCCTTCAGGAGAAACTGCTAGTTTAGCCACTGCGGTAACTTATGGGCTACCAATTAATCCAGAGGAATTTGGAGTAAAGAATCTCAAAACTTTTGGAAAAGATGAATGGATAAATTTTGGCTATAAAAATAATTTTAACACTAGAATGCTTAATACATCAAGACTTGATGCTTTATTAAAAGATCCAAATTTGGAAGAATTAGCCGGTAACAATAAAAATCTTTTAGATATCTTAGCCGCATCAAATGCTCTTAAAAAATACTTTAATGATAATCCCTCTGTAGACGCTATTGCAACTCAGATGGATGAAACAAATTTTAGGCTTGCAAGCGGCACAGTAGGTATTATGCATGCAACCAACCAAGTAATTGAAACTTCAGAATTACCAATGATGCTTATAGTGTATGCGGTAATCATATTCTTAGTGTTTATTACTTATCGAGATTGGCGAGCAACGATTTGTTGTACAGTACCACTAACCTTTGCAACCATGCTAGGTTATGCATTTATGGATGTAATGGAGATTGGGTTAAAAATATCTACATTGCCTGTAATGGTATTAGCAGTTGGTATTGGTGTAGACTATGCTTTTTATATCTATAATAGACTACAGACTTATTTAAAAGAAGGCTTAGATATTACAGAAGCTTTTCAAAATACATTTTCAAATACTGGAGCAGCAGTAATTTTTACAGCACTAACTCTTGCAATTGGTGTTGCAACTTGGTCCTTCTCAGAATTAAAATTTCAAGCTGATATGGGCAAACTCTTAACATTCATGTTTATCGTAAATATGCTATGTGCAATGATCATTTTACCAGCACTTGCTGTTGTGCTAGACAAATTATTTCCTAGAAAAACTGGAGCTAAAGCTTCAAAATACTCAATTTTAAATTAATACATATTTAAGAATTATTTACTGTTATAAAGCCTTACAAAAAAAATACTTTATAGTTTTTTAAGGCTAGTTCTAGTATCATGATTAATATGAATACTTCAAATAACATCCAAGATAATGACAATAATGAAATTGTTGATACAACAAAAGTAAGTTGCTCAGGAATTGGTGGCTCATTAGGTCACCCAAAAGTATATTTAGATATGGGCGATGAAAAAACTATTAGATGCCCTTATTGTAGTAAACTTTTTACCTTAGAAAATAGTTAATTAAAGGTGTCAAAAGAAAATCATTTATTTCTAATTGATGGTTCAGGCTATATTTTTAGAGCTTATTATGCATTGCCTCCACTTTACAGAAAAAGTGATGGATTGCCTACAGGGGCTGTTAATGGTTTTTGTAATATGCTTTTTAAACTAATCGAAGACACCAAAGCAAATTCAAAGCCAACACACCTAGCTGTTATATTTGACAGTGCTCGAAAAACTTTTCGAAATGATATTTATAGTGATTATAAGGCCAATCGTGGTGAACCACCTGAAGACCTTATTCCGCAATTTAAAATAATTAAAGATTCAGTAAAAGCTTTTGGGATTCCTTCAGTTGAATTAGCTGGATATGAGGCCGATGACATTATTGCAACTTATGCAAAACAAGCCTCTGAAAAGAACTGGAATGTATCGATTGTCTCATCTGATAAAGATCTTATGCAAGTTGTCTCTAAAAACATCAACCTGGTTGATACAATGAAGAATAAATTAATTGGAATAGATGAGGTTAAAGAAAAATTTGGAGTTGCACCAAATAGAGTCATTGATGTGCAAGCATTAGCCGGGGACAGTGCGGATAATATACCTGGTGCACCAGGTATAGGAGTGAAAACTGCAGCCCTACTAATTAATGAGTATGATAATCTAGAGAATTTGCTCAAATCAGCGTCACAAATAAAACAACAAAAAAGAAGAGAGAGTTTGATTGAGAATGTGGAATTAATAAAAATAAGCAAGCAGCTTGTAACTCTAAAAAATGACGTAAGTGGGATTGAGGATTTAAACAGTCTTGGAATAAAGAATATTAATTATGACACGTTATTACCATTTTTACATGATTTAGAACTATTTAAACTAAGAGAAAGACTAATTAAAAAAAATCCAGAATTAGAAAAAATTAAAATTACTAAAAAAGCAGTCAAAGTCCCAAGTACAATTAATCCTAATGCAGCTATAATTTTAGAATCAGATTTTAATGAAGATACGGTATATAAAACCATTAATGATATTAAATCTCTAGAATTGCTTATAAGAAATATTTATCAAAAAGGATATTTTGTTTTTGATCTTGAGACAGACTCACTAAATGTCATTGACGCAAACTTAGTTGGCGTTGCTCTAAGTTTTGAAACCAGAGAATCTTATTATATTCCATTAGCTCACAAAGATAGTGACTCTAATATTCTTAAGGAGCAAATAGACTTTAAAGAGGCTTTAAAATACTTATCAAATATTCTAGATGATAAATCATTACTTAAGATAGGGCACAATATTAAATATGATATTGCGGTGCTAAAAAAATATAAAATTAATGTCATTTCTTATGAAGATACAATGCTGATGTCCTACATCAATGATGCAGGCAACCATAGACATGGGATGGATGATTTAGCTAAAATACATTTTAGCCGTGAAACTATTAAGTTTAAAGATGTAGTTGGTGTTGGTAAATCACAAATAACATTTGATTATGTAGACATTGAAACTGCTACAAAATATGCCGCTGAAGATGCTGAAATTACATTAAAGTTATTTTTGAAATTAAGAAAGAAGTTGTTAGTTGAAAAAAACTTAAGTGCATACAATTACTTAGAAAGAAATTTAATTGAGTCTATTTTAGAGATGGAAATTAATGGTATTAAAGTTAATACAAATTATTTAAAAACACTTTCAGATAAATTTTCAAAAAAAATAAAAATTTTAGAAAAAGTAATTTTCACAGCCTGTAAAACTGAGTTTAATATTGCATCACCTAAACAACTTGGTGAAGTATTGTTCAATCAATTAGGACTTACACCACCTAAGAAAACAAAAACTGGTGAATATTCAACAGGCATTGAGGTCTTAGAAGACCTAGCATTCGAAGGCCAACAAGTTGCTAAAGATTTAATAACTTGGCGCCAACTTTCTAAATTAAAAAATACATATACCGAAGCTCTGCAAACACATATTAATAAAACTACTGGCAGAATTCATACCTCCTATGCAATGGCATCAACTAGCACAGGCAGGTTATCTTCTAGTGATCCAAACCTTCAAAATATACCAATCCGTTCAACTGAAGGCAGGCTAATTAGAAAAGCTTTTATTGCTGAAAAAGGCTATAAGATTTTATCAGCAGACTACAGTCAGGTTGAGTTAAGAGTGCTTGCACACATTGCTGACATAAAGCCACTTAAGGAAGCCTTTAAAAATGGCGAGGATATACACACACTAACAGCTTCAGAAATATTTGGTAAAAAAATAAAAGATATAAGTCCAGATTTGAGAAGAAGAGCAAAAGAAGTAAACTTTGGAATAATTTATGGCATTTCAGCATTTGGCCTTGCGAAACAATTATCTATTTCGAATCATGATGCTAATAATTTTATAAAAAAGTATTTTGAAAAATTTCCTGGGATTAAAGATTACATGGAAGAGACTAAATCTTTATGCAGAGAGCAAGGTTACGTAGAAACACTTTGTGGTCGAAAAAGTTTTTTCCCTCGAATTAAAGATAAAAATTTTGCATTTAGATCATTTCAAGAAAGAGCTGCTATTAATGCACCAATTCAAGGAACAGCAGCAGACATAATAAAGCGAGCAATGATTAAAATTAATGAGAAAAAAATTTCTAATAACCCAGACTGCAAAATGCTACTTCAGGTACATGATGAGCTAATTTTTGAGATAAAAAAAGATAAAATAGATAAATATTTAGCTTTAATCACGCAGGAGATGGAAAATGCACTAGATCCATTAGCAAAACTTGATGTTCCTTTATTAGTTGAATCAAGTTTTGGAGATAATTGGGACGAAGCACATTAATATTTAATATTAATTTAAGAAAAATAGGTTAAAATAATTTCATGTCTGAAATTATAGTAATTGTTACTGGAGGGTTCGATCCTTTGCACTCAGGGCATATTGCCTATTTTAAAGATGCTAAAAAATTAGGCGATAAGCTTATTGTTGGCATTAACTCAGATGAATGGTTAACCAATAAAAAGGGGCGGCCATTTATGTCTTTATTAGAGAGATCTGAAATAATTAAAAATATTAAAGTTGTCGATGCAATAGTAACATTTGATGACCTAGATAACTCTGCTTCTGGGGCAATTAGAGAAGTACTAAAAAAGTATCCAGAAAACAAAATTATATTTGCAAATGGTGGAGACAGAAACTCAGGCAACATATTGGAAATGGATGCATTTAAAGATCATGCAAATGTTGAATTTTCTTTTGGAGTTGGTGGTGATTATAAGAAAAATTCTTCAAGTTGGATCTTAGAAGAGTGGAAGTCACCTTCTGAAGAAAGGCCTTGGGGTTCGTATAAGATACTTGATGAAAAAAAAATATATAAAATTAAGGAACTATTGGTTAAACCAAACTCAAGAACAAGTCTTCAATCTCACAAACAAAGACAAGAAACTTGGATGATACTAGAGGGCGAGGCAACTATTAGTCTAAATGAAGAAG
Organism: Pelagibacteraceae bacterium AG-422-B15; assembly: GCA_905182345.1. GTDB lineage: Bacteria > Pseudomonadota > Alphaproteobacteria > Pelagibacterales > AG-422-B15 > CACCCN01. The sequence continues at coordinate 75,579 of CAJJBG010000015.1, read as the reverse complement.
TCTTTATAAAGAAAATAAATGAAACTATTCATATTCCACAAGGTGCAAAACATCGCTTAGAAAACAATACTAGCAATGTACTTAAAGTTATTGAAATCCAAACAGGCACGTACTTTGGTGAAGATGATATTCTAAGATATGAAGATGATTTTAATAGAAGTTAATATAAAATAGTAAATTAAATTATTTATGAAAACTAAATCACCTTACTTTTATTTATTCATATTTCTGTTTTTAAATGTACTCAATTTTATTGATAGAAATATTTTATTTGCATTCGGAAATGAAATAAAAGCAGATTTTAATTTAACTAATACTCAATGGGGTTTAGTCAGTGGTATTGTATTTTTATTTTTTTATGCAACGTGTAGTATTTTTATTGGAGCATTAGGAGACAGATTAAGTAGAACTAAAATAATAGCAATTGGATTACTTTTATGGAGTGCAATGACTGCATTAACAGGAATGGCAAAAAGTGCAGTTTTATTATTTGTATCTAGAGCATTTATAGGGGTAGGTGAATCCTCTCTAACGCCAAGCTCAATATCGATGCTAAGTGATGTATTTCCCCAAGAGAAGCGTGGCATGGCAGGTGGCATTTATTACCTTGGCATACCTTTGGGGGTTGGGTTAGGGTTTTTAATTCAAGCAACCCTTGGACCTATTCTTGGCTGGAGGAAGATATTTATTGGGCTTGGCGTAATAGGAGCTCTAGCAAGTATATTTATTTATTTTTTAACAGAACCAAAGCGAGGTGAAATTGATGGAAAGCAAGATCAAGAAAAAAGCTCTTCAATCATAGATAGCTTGAAAGATACTTACAAGGCAGTTACGTCGTCTAAATCTCTATTTTTTGTTATTTTAGCTGGAACACTTAATAACATACCAATTGGCGTAGGAAGCTTTGATACAATCTGGGCCGTACAAGAAAGAGGTTTCACTGCTGAGCAATATAATAGTATGTTTGGATTATATTTTATAGTTGGAGGTGCTATTGGAACTATAGTTGGAGGCTACCTTTCTGATTTAATAGGTAATAAACTTAAAGGTGGTCCAATGCATTTTTTATTTTATTCTTATTTATTAATGACACCTATAGTTATTTTATACAGATTTGTATCTCCAGATAGCATTTGGTTTTATGCCTCTTTATTTTTTATATCTATCAACATTTCTTTTTTTTATGGGGCTGTATTTTCAACTATTCAAAATTTAACTTCTACTAAAATAAGAGGTACAGTAATTGGACTATGGGTATTAAGTGTGAACATATTTGGTATTGCATTAGGAGCGTTTTTAACGGGTTTTTTTGCAGATAATGTATTTAACAATTTTCAGGAACCTTTAACAATGACAATGATAACAATGGGTTGCTTTGGCCTATTAGCTATGATTTGCTATTATTTAGCTGGAATTTGGTATAGAGAAGATCTCTTAAAAGTTAATCAAGATATTAGTTAACTATTGGTCCAGAGAATTTAATATTATCATCAACATCTGACTCAAATTTTTTAAAGTTTTCAATAAACATATTAATAAGTTTATGTGCTTGTGCATCATAAGCAGAAGTATCAGACCACGTTTTTCTTGGATTTAATATTGAAGAATCAACACCATCAACTGTCATGGGGACTATAAAACCAAAATTTTCATCTTTTCGCATCTCTACATTTGAAAGATTTCCAGAGAGTGCCTCATTTAGTAAACGACGAGTATTTTTTATAGATATTCTTTCGCCAACTCCATAGACTCCACCTGACCATCCAGTATTTACTAGCCAACAATCAACTTTAAAGTCTGAGATCTTTTTCTTAAGTAAGTTTCCATACTCAATTGGATTACGGGGCATAAACGGCGCACCAAAACATGTTGAAAATGTAGCTGATGGCTCTGATCCTAAACCCATTTCAGTTCCAGCAACTTTTGCCGTATACCCTGATAGGAAATGGTACATCGCCTGAGCTGGTGTGAGCTTAGATATAGGAGGTAAAATTCCAAACGCATCGGCAGTCAGCATTATAATATTTTTTGGATGAGTTGTTTTCCCAGACATAGTAACTCCGGGAATAAAATCTAATGGATAAGCACCTCTTGTGTTCTCGGTAATGGAGCTATCATCAAAATCTAAATCACCATCACTAGACATAACAACGTTTTCAATCACAGTAGTTTTCATTTGTGTAGTAGCAAATATTTCTGGTTCAGCCTCTTCAGATAGTTTAATTAATTTTGCATAGCAACCACCCTCAAAATTAAATAATCCATCATCTGACCATCCATGCTCATCATCTCCTAAAAGAGATCTATTTGGGTCTGCACTTAATGTTGTTTTTCCAGTTCCAGAGAGGCCAAAAAATATAGCTGAATCACCATCTTTACCTGTATTAACAGAACAGTGCATGGGCATTGTATTTCTTTCAGGTAAAAAATAGTTTAAGAGAGTAAATACAGATTTTTTTGTTTCACCTGCATATTCAGTGCCACCAATCAAAATAAGCTTTTTATCTAAATTGATTACAATAACAGTTTCACTATTAATTCCATAAGTAGAAGGGTCTAATTTTAAGTTTGGAAAGTTAATAATTGTAAATTCACTTGAATAGTCTTTTAGCTCTTCTGCAGTTGGTCGAACTAATAAATGTCGAGCAAATAATCCATGCCAGGCAAATTCAGTGATTATTGTTACAGGCAGAGAAAAGTTTCTATCTGCACCACCAAGTAAATCGTGAACATAAAGCTCTTTTTCTTGAGCGTAAGCTTCAAATGCTTTTAAAATTTTATCAAAATTCTCTGGACTGATTGGAACATTTGTTTCACCCCAATGAATATTATTTTGGTGATTAGGTTCTTTTACAAAAAATTTGTCATTAGCAGAGCGGCCAGTTTTTTTTCCTGTATTTACAACAAGCGCACCATGTTTAGATGCTTTACCCTCACCTTTATTTAATGCAACATCATACAGTTCATCTGAGCTTAAATTTCTGCTAACTGTGGCTGTAGATAGAATTTTATTATTTATTGGATTTTCCATAATTTTGAAAGGTCAATAAAACACATTATTAATATTTTGTTAAGGTAAATATTATTTATAAGTAATAATGTGGATATAATAATTTAGATTAAAAAGTGGCTAAATTAGACTGAAAATATGCCATAAAATAAACATTATTTAATTAAATAGTAATATTTATGAAATCAAATAATAAACCTCTCATAGCTCTGGTTGATGATGATCGCAACATTCTTATGTCAATTGAAGAGCTTCTTAAAAAAGAAGACTTTAATGTTCACACATATAGTGACGGACAAACTGCACTTAATAGTTTTTTTAAGCATCCACCGGACATTGCTGTAATAGATATCAAGATGCCAAGAATGGATGGGTATGAACTGTTCAAAAAGATTCGTGAAAAACTATCAATTCCAGTGATTTTTTTAACATCCAAAGATAAAGAGGTGGATAGACTAAAAGGTTTAATGCACGGCGTTGATAATTATGTAACTAAAGGAGGCAATCTAACAATACAAATTTTAATTGAAACTATTAAGAATACATTAAAAACAATTCAGACTATTTCTGAACAGCAAGAAAATAGCAAGGTTATTGAACATGGAAATTTAAGACTTGATATTGAAAGACAAGAGTGTGAATGGAAGAAAATATTATTATCAGACCCTCTAACAACTACAGAATTTAAAATTATTCATGAATTAGTTGTAAGACCAGGCATTGTAAAAACAAGAGAGAGATTAATTGATATAACATATAAAGATGAAATTGACGTTGATGATAGGACTATTGATAGCCATGTTAAAAGAATTAGAAAGAAGTTTAAGAGAATAGACCCAGAATTTAACTCAATTCACACATTATATGGCTCAGGATATCAATGGAAATAATTCTAATTTCTTATTAGAATAAAGTCATTTGAACACTCTTTTTAGAAAATTTTTATTATATAATCTCCTTGGCTTACTTGTGCTTGTTGGAATTGTATTTTTTATCCTACAGTTAGCAGAATCTAATTTAATTGGCCAAAGACTAAATCAAATAGAAAACCAAGCATTAATAATTCATAATTATTTAAATCTTCATCAAGAAGAAGGTGATCTTACAGATATATTAGAAGACTTGAGAATTAATGAAATTAATTCACTGTTGGAAATTAAGAACGTCTCAATATTAATATTAGATAATAAAAGTAACATATTATTTGATTCAAAGGGCTATGATCTAAATAAGGGTGCTTTTAGGTCCAAAAGTACAGTTGCCGTTGGAAAAATTGATGATGAGAATTATATTTCCCTAGGTGAAAATAATGCACAAGATAGCGAAGTCTTGGGACGAACATTTATTAAAAATAAATCTTTTGTATCAAGATATGAAAAGGCGAAAAGAGGACCTAGCCAAAACTTTGTTATTCAGAGTCACCCTAGGGAAATTAATTATCAAGAAGATAAGATTGAAATAATATCTATAAATCCATATTTAATTCATGATAAAAGCATCTATATAATTGCTTATGAAGATAATAGATTAATACGTAAGATTATTACAAGCCGTAAATTCTACATTGGACTTGTTGCTGTTGCTTCCATGCTTTCTTTATTATTATTTTCTATATTTTTATTATCAGTAGTAATTTCACCAATTAAACAATTGGCAGATTCGGCTAAAAATATTCAAGCACGGTCAAAATCAACCAACAAAATTATTAATCTAAATAAAAGGAAAGATGAAATTGGTGATCTATCTAAAATATTGGGTGAAAAAGTTGAAAGCCTTAAAGATAAAATTGCTGAAAGTGAAGAGTATTCAGCTGATCTAATGCATGAGATTAGAAATCCTCTAACTTCAATTAAAATGGCTACTGAAGTTATGAGTAGTTTGGCAACAAATAATCAAAGTAAATTCATATCTGCAATTCAAAATGATGTTGCTAGAATAGAGACAATTATAACAGACTATTCAATCATGATGAAAGATGAGGCACTGATGTCATCTCTACGTTATAAAAAAATTAATATTCAAGATTTGCTAAAAAATATAATTAACGAATACAAAGATATTAATCATAAGCAATTAAATTTTAAGCTAATTCAAGATAATAACATTAATAATAATATCGTAGTTAGAGGCCATGAAGAATTTATCAAACGAGCAATACACAATATATATGATAATGCAATTTCGTTTTCAGTAGATAAAGGAACCATAGAAACAACATTAAGTGTTGCATCAAACTATGTAACGTTAGCCATTAGTGATAATGGCCCTGGTATAACAGAACTAAATATAGAAAACATATTTAATCGCTTTTACACATATAGAAATGCAAGTAATGAATTTTCTTCAACCCACTCAGGACTAGGACTACATATTGCACGACAGATAATTGAGACTCATAAAGGTAATATAAGAGCGGAAAACCTTAGTAAAAATAACTTATTAAGTGGTTCTAGATTTATAATTAATCTGCCTATAATTATAAAAAAATAACTATTGAAATAACTAAGATCACTATTATAAACAAGTTATTCTAACAAATATGGAGCATTTAATGACTGATAATCATGATTATAAAGTAGCAGATATGTCACTAGCTGACTGGGGTGACAAAGAAATAGCTATTGCAGAAACTGAAATGCCAGGACTAATGGCACTTCGCTCAGCCTATGGGCATGACAAGCCTTTAAAGGGTGCTCGAATTATCGGATGTCTTCATATGACAATCCAGACAGCAGTGTTGATTGAGACTTTAATTGCACTAGGTGCAGAAGTTAGATGGTCATCTTGTAATATTTTTTCTACGCAAGACCAAGCGGCAGCAGCAATAGCAAGAAAAGGAATACCTGTTTTTGCCTGGAAAGGTGAAAGTGAAGAAGAATATTGGGAGTGCATAGAGAAAACAATCGTTGGTAAAGATGGTTGGGTTCCTAATTTACTACTAGATGATGGTGGTGACCTAACGGCATTAATGCATAAAAAATATCCTGAAATGTTAAAAAATATTAAGGGTGTTTCTGAAGAAACAACTACTGGAGTTAAATCATTAAAAGAAATGCTTGCAAAGGGTGAACTTTTAATACCTGCAATTAATGTTAATGACTCTGTAACCAAATCAAAATTTGATAACCTATATGGTTGTCGTGAAAGTTTGATTGATGCCATTAAAAGAGCAACAGATGTAATGTTAGCAGGAAAAACTTGTGTAGTAGCAGGATTTGGTGATGTCGGCAAAGGTAGTGCGGCAGCACTTAGAGGACAAGGTGCAAGAGTATTAATTACAGAAGTTGACCCTATTTGTGCATTGCAAGCTGCAATGGAAGGCTATCAAGTTGTAAACATGGATGATGTTGTTAGTGAAGTTGATATAGTTGTAACCGCAACAGGAAATAAAGATATTGTAACAATTGATCATATTAGAGAAATGAAAGATAGATCCATTCTTTGTAATATTGGACACTTTGATTCAGAGATACAAATTGATGCCTTGAGAAATCATAAGTGGCATAATGTTAAGCCTCAAGTTGATGAAGTTGAATTTCCCGATGGAAAACGTGTTATCGTATTAGCCGAAGGCCGTCTTGTTAATCTGGGCTGTGCAACTGGTCATCCTAGTTTTGTTATGAGTGCCTCATTTACAAATCAAGTATTGGCTCAAATAGAATTATGGGAAAATACAGATCAATATAAAAATGAAATATACGTATTGCCAAAACACTTAGATGAGAAAGTAGCTATTTTACACTTAGACAAGCTTGGTGTTAAGCTAACTAAACTATCTAAAGAGCAGGCTGACTATATTAATGTTGATCAGGCAGGACCATTTAAGCCAGACGCATATCGTTATTAGTTTGAGATATTAAGTGTTACGATCATTTTATGATTGCTGCAAAAGAAGAAGATACAGCTAAAATTGCAAAAAAACTTGCAAAATCAGTTCCGGCTGATTGTGTAATTTGTCTTAATGGCGATCTTGGTGCTGGTAAAACTACTTTTGCAAGATATTTAATTCAGTCTATTATAAAAGATAAGAAGCTTACCCAGGAAATACCTAGCCCCACTTTTTCTTTATTGCAAACCTACAAAGATAAATCATATTTAATTAATCATTATGATTTCTATAGGCTTGAAAATATTAACGAATTAATTGAAATAGATTATGGCAATTCTATAGCCAAAGGTATCTGTATAATTGAATGGGCTAATAAATTTTCAGAAGCTCTACCTCAAAATAGAATTGAGATTAATTTTCATTTGATTGATAAAATTAAAAGAGAAATTAATTTTAATTTTTTTGGCAGTAAAAAAATAAAAGGATTAGATTGGTGCCTAGACTAGACCAGATTAAAATTTTCTTAGAAGAAAATAATCTACAATTTAATGATTTAAAGCCCATTCAAAATGATGCATCCTTTAGACAATATTTTAGAATAAATGATAAAATTTTAATGGATGCAGATCCAGCGCTTGGTGAAAATATAAAACTATTCATAAATATCAATTCATTATTAAAAGATTTTAAACTTAATGCCCCTACAATATTTGTAAAAGATTCTATAAATGGATTTATATTATTAGAGGATTTAGGTGAAGAGATATTTTCAAAAATATTAGATAATAAAAATGAAGAAGAATTATATTTGAAAGCAATTAAAATATTATCTGTTATCCATCAGCAGGATCTTAATAATTTCCCTCAAAGCAATTATATTGATAACTATTCTATAGATAGCCTAATTAAAGAAAGCCTATTATTTATTGATTGGTACTTAAAAATACATTTAAAAATTAATTTAGACTCAAAAAAAATCAATGAATTTAAAAAAATATTGTCAGCAATTTTTGTACAACTTGATTGTAAGTATGATAAGCTTGTCTTAAGAGACTACCATGTTGATAATTTAATATTACAAAAATCAAAAGATACTTTGATGCAAGTTGGAATTTTAGATTTCCAAGATGCTGCTAGAGGAAGTTCTAGCTATGATTTAGCCTCAATTATAGAAGATGTAAGAAGGCCAATTTCTCATGAGTTAAAGAATAAGCTTGTTGCCTCATTTATCGATCAAACAAACTATAATCCAGAGTTATTAGCAAAAGAGATACCTTTCTATTCTTTGCAAAGAAATCTTAAAATATTAGGAATTTTTTGTAGACTAAATTATCGAGATAACAAAACAAAATACATGTCTCTAAATAGCAATGCTTGGGTGTATATTAATTTTCACCTTGAGAATTTGATGATGGCAGAACTTAAAGATTGGATGCATAGCATTATACCTAATGAAAAATAATAATATTGATACAGCCTTAGTATTAGCCGCTGGATTTGGTAGGCGCATGTTGCCGTTGACTAAAAATAAACCTAAGCCATTAATTGAAGTTAATAATAGGGCTTTGATTGATTATTGTATTAATAGCTTAAAGAAGTCTGGCATTAAAAAAATTATAGTTAATGTGCATTATCAATCTGAACAAATAATTCATTATCTTAAAAAAAATAATCCAGAAATAACTATTTCAAATGAAAGTAAAAAATTATTAGATACTGGTGGTGGTATAAAAAAAGCGTTGTCTTTAGTGATTGCAAAAAATATTTTAGTTATGAATAGTGATGTACTATGGAATAACTATGCAAGCAGATCTATCAATTCTTTAATTGCTAAATTTGATGATAAAAATATGGATTCTTTATTGCTTACAACAAAATTAGAAAATGCAGATGGCTATTCAGGTAAGGGAGACTTTACTAAAGATAGCAAAAATTTACTAAAGAGATATAGTCATGACCAATTAACTGAGCCGCTTGTTTATTGTGGAATGCAAATTATAAATAGAAAACAATATGAAAAATATAATAGCGACGTATTTTCAGCCAATAAAATTTGGGATCAAAATATTGCTAAAAAAAGACTATTTACAGTTGTAACAACTAAAAAATTTAATCATGTTGGAACAAAAGATTCAGTGGTAAGGTTGAACAAATGAATCATTTAAAAAAAATTATTGTTATAGGAATTTTTATCATACTTCCCAACATATTGTATGCAGAAGTCAATTTGGCTAACTTTGTAGTTCGCAATCTTGAGGCAAGTCAAACTCCATCAGTTGGCAATTTAAATGCCAGCTATACAATTGTTGAATTTTTTGACTATCGTTGTGGATATTGTGCCAAACAAGCAAAAGATTTTGCAAAAATAATTAATGATAAAAATGACGTTAGAATAATATACTTAGAATACCCTATCTTTGGAGGCATCTCTGATATAGCTGCTAATATTGCTATAAAGGTATGGATTGATAAACCCAACTCATACTTTTCCATTCACAATGGATTAATGAAGCTTGGATCAGCGATGAATAAAAATACTATAATTAGTCTACTGAATGAAAATGGGTTTGAGGGTGCTAAATTATATCAGCTTGCTGAAAGCCAACCATATGCAGATACAATAGAAATAAATAAAAAATTAGCGAAAGATTTAGGCTTAAGAGGAACTCCTGCGTCAATTATTAATGACACGATGATTCCAGGTTATATTTCAGAAGAAAATGTCCTTAAGATAATTAATGAAACAAATGCGCCAACTTAGGCCATTTATACCATCTTGAAAAAGTAACAAATAATTACTATGTTCATAAGTATGGATAAAGCTAAATTTGAAATAGGCCAAATTGTAAAACATAGGTACTTTGATTTCAGAGGTGTTATTTTTGATGTTGATCCTGAGTTTGATAATACTGAAGAGTGGTATCAATCAATTCCTATGCAAGTCCGACCTAAAAAAGATCAGCCTTTTTACCATTTACTTGCAGAGTCCCCAAGTCAACCATCTTACATAGCATATGTATCACAACAAAATCTCTTAACAGAAGATGTTGTTGAACCTATCGAACACCCATTAGTTGAAGAAATATTTACTGGAATTAAGAATGGAAAATATATTTCTCGCGCTAAAACTAATTAATAAAAACTTTATTTTATAATCTCATATATGAAAAATTTTGTTAAACCCCTAGTTGAGTATATTCCTATAGTAGTATTTTTTATTTTCTTTATTAAAACTGGAAAAATAGAAGGTGCAATTATACCACTTATGATTGCGGCTATTGTTGCAGTAGCAATTTCTTTGGTTTTTTTACGAAAAGTTTCTCCAATGTTATTGTTTAGTTCTATACTAATTTTAGTATTTGGAGCATTAACAGTTTATTTTGATGACCCTAGATTTATTCAGTTTAAAGTTACGTTAGTAAACTTAATTTTTGGAATTGTACTATTAATAGGTTTGTACTTTAAAAAGCCATTATTAAAAAATTTAATGGGCTCGTCATTAAAGTTAAATGATAGTGCGTGGCTTAAGCTAACATTTAGATGGGCTATATTTTTTCTATTTCTAGCCGCATGCAACGAATATGTTTATAGAAACTATGATCCTGCAACATGGGTTAAATTTAAACTATTTGGAATTATGGGACTTACTTTTATTTTTATTTTTTCTCAAGTTTTCTTTATACAGAAAAACACTAAAGAATAATTGATTTTAAAAAGGCTGATCACCCACAATCGCTATCCTATCCATAATGCGTTCATGACCAAGACCTCGATTGGGATAAAAATCTGCTATTGCATAATGTTGGATACTTCTATTGTCTAGGATTGCTATAGCATTTTCAGTCCACTTAAACCGACATGATAAATCCAACCGTTCTTGGTGCCTAAAAATTTTTTCAAGCAGTACAGCGCCCTCTTCATCTGATAGGCCAATAATTTTTTTTGTATATGTGCAATTTACATATAAGATTTTATTGCCTGTTTCTGGATGAGTTCTTACTATTGGGTGTTCATTAGAATACCTCTCTCCAATATTTCCATTACTTTCCATTTGGGCATAGTTTTCTACAAAAAAACTAGAGCCATTGGAACTATGTAAAGCTTTTTTATCTTTAACAATATTTTTTATTTCTTCATCTAGAGTTTCCCAAGCTAGCTCCATATTTGCAAAAACTGTGTCTCCACCTATAGGGGGAATTTTAACTGATTTGAGAATAACAATCTTACTTGGTGTTATGTCATAACTAACGTCGCTATGCCAACCCTCGCCCCATTGATTTTTTTCATCAGGTGCTTTTATAATTCTAGTTATTTGTGGAAAATTATCTAACCCCTTAACATAAGCATGCTCTTCAATTAAACCAAACATAGAACCAAGATAAATGAGTTTTTCAGAATCAATATTTTGATCCCTAAAAAAAATAACCTTATGTTCTAAAAGAAGATTATTTAGAGCTTGAATATTATTTTGATTGACTGAATCTAGATTTAGTCCAATAATTTCAGCTCCCAATGCACCAGATAAAATATTAATCTTCATATAGAAAATTTAATTACTTTAAAATAGTTTGTCACTGAGTTTTATTTTCGACCTCAAAGAATTGATCAATAAGTCGAAAAACTACAAATAAAAATATTATTAAACCGCCTATCAATTCAATAGCAGGAGGCTGATGTCCTAGAAATACCCAGGCCCAGATTGGAGTTAATATTGGTTCAGTTAAAATAAATAGTGCCGCTCGATGAGGTGGAATATATCTTGAACCAATTGTAATTAATATAAAACCTATCCCAACTTGAAATGCTCCTATAAACAATGCAATCATTAGGTCATGATTGTTAATTGTATATTCACCGATGAATGAGAATCCTATAAGAAAAGCGACAATTCCACCAAGAAATGTTGCTGGCATAAAGTCGATTTCAGGTGAGCGATTGATTAGTGTTAATTGGAATGCAAAACATATTGGAACCAATAGCATGATTAAATTCCCGATTGCATGTGATGCTTGAATTCCTCCTGAGAACATAACACCGACACCGAACATTGATCCACCTATTGCGATTAATGTTTTTAAACTTATTTTTTTTTTCAGGAAGAAGTAGCTTGCCAGCGCTGCAAACAATGGTCCTGTACTTAAAATAAAACCACCGTTAGCAACTGAAGTATTGCTCATTCCAAATACATAACAAATATTACTAATCCCAATAATAAAACCTATTAATATTCCACTTTTTCCAATGGCTTTAAAAGCTTGTGGTGTTTTTCTTTTAAACTTTACTAAAATATAGAGAAGCATGATTAAAGAAAAAGTGATTGATCTAAATGTAGTGATTTCAATTGCAGTAGCAGAATCCATATATTGAATTAATGTGCCACCAAAACTTAAGAAGACCCCAGCAAACAGCAGTGCAAGCGTACCTAATGTTTGATTATTATATTTCATTTCAAGAATTTATATTGTAGCCTCTAAAATCTAATAAAAACTTATATATATTAGCTATTTTAGCAATGAAAGACCATGATTATGAATAAGTACCTGGTTATCCTAATTTTTATATTCACCACTATCTCATGTAGTGAGCAGCAATCTTCAAGCGGTAGTAAAATTAGTGAAAAAGGTTTGAGCTTGGAACATGCTAATGAGTTTAAAGAAGATATAATTAAAATAGCAGACAATATATATGTAGCGGTTGGTTTTGCTCTAGCTAATGTAATTATGGTAACTGGTGAAAATGAGTCATTAATTATTGACACTACAGGAAGTGAGGAAGCAGCGAAGATAGTTAAAAAGGAGTTTGATAAAATTTCTAACAAACCAGTTAATAATATTTTTTATACGCACAATCACCCTGATCACATAGGTGGGGCAACAATATTTGCTAATAGCACAGATGCTAATATTTATGGGCAGGAAAATATACTTTATAACATCGATAATATTTCTACAATTATTAGGCCTATAATATATGAGAGATCAGCAAGGCAATTTGGCATTCCATTAAACAAAGATGAAATTATTCATCAGGGTATAGGAGGTTTTTTAGAAATTTCTGCACAAACAACCACAGGTCTACTTCGACCTACAGTTACTTTTGATCAGAATTTAGATTTAAATATTGATAATATTGAGGTCAAGCTACAGCATGTTCCAGGAGAGACAGATGACCACTTATATGTTTGGTTACCTAAGCAAGAAGCAGTAATGGTTGGCGATAATTTCTACCGATCATTTGCAAACCTATATGCAATCAGAGGAACTAAATATCGTAATCCAATGGAGTGGGTTCATAGTTTAGATAAAATTAGAGCATTAAATGCCAAATATTTAATACCTAGCCACAGCAGGCCAATATCTGGTAAAGAAAATATCTATAATGCATTAACAGATTATCGAGATGCAATTCAATTTGTACATGATCAAACTGTAAGGCATATGAATAATGGATTATTGCCAGATGAAATTGTTGCAAAAATAAATCTACCGCAACACTTAAGAAAATCTCCTTACTTACAAGAGTTTTATGGTTCTATTAGCTCTTACGTAAGATCAATTTTTGTTGGTTATATTGGCTGGTTTAATGGTAATATTACAACCCTTCATCCATTAAATGCAAAAGAGAAAGCTGTAAAAATGATGGAATTAGCTAGTAAGCAAACTGATTTAAAAGTAGCAGCTGAGCAAGCAGTAGAAAATGGTGAATACCAGTGGGCAATGGAATTAGCAGATTCACTTATTGCTATTGATCAAAATGATCAACAGGCAAAGAATATAAAAGCTAAAGCAGCAGATAAATTTGCATTAACACAAACAGCATCTAATGATTACTACTTTTATAAAACAGTCGCAGGTGAACTAAGGGGTGATTTTGAGGTTTATTTTAGAGATATCAAAGCAACATCTAATCAACTCAAAGCAATTCCAATTAAATCGATTATGAAATCATTACCAGTGAATTTAAATGCGGACAAAACTTTAGATACTAATAAAAAAGTAATGTTTAAATTTTTAGATTCTGAAGAAGTATTTGTATTAAATATTCGACGTGGTATTCTTGAATTAGGTTTTAGTGAAATTACAGATTCTGATTTAATTATTACTTCAAAGCAACATGATATTAAAGAAATTTTAGCAGGTCTAAAAAACATTGCACAAATTTCACTTGCCCTTACCGATGGCACAATCATTGTAGAAGGCGGTCGTCTTGAATTTTTAAAAACTTTAAGCTATTTTACAGATTAACTTATGGGACAACGAGCATCATTAGTCTTGGCTACCTTAGGTTTGTTACCTTTTATTTTAATTTTTGCAGCATACTTTATTTCACCACCTGAAGAACAAATTTATAATTTCTTAATTTATCTTTTTGTGGCCTATGGTGCAATTATTGCATCATTTCTTGGAGGTATTCAATGGGGTATGATTATAACAAAAGCAGATCAATTATTTAATATTAGCTTTCCCTTAACTATATCAGTGGCTCCTGCATTAATTGCTTGGTCAGCATTGCTAGTTCTTCATTCATTAGTCTTCTCACTAACATTAATTATTATATCTTTTTTCGTAGCGTCAATGCATGATTTTTATTTATATAATAAGAAAGCCACTCCATATTGGTTTTTGAATATTCGAGTTCCATTGTCAGCTATAGTTATTGTGATGACTTTTATACTTTTAATTCGAGAGATAAACTAAAAGTATAACCTTTGAATAAACCAGTAAAATCCTAAGCTTGATACCATTATCATTAACGTATTCATGAGATATATATAGGAGTTGGCTGTTAAAAACCTTATCGCTATTCCTGAAATTATTAAAAAAACTAAAACAAATATAATTTGACCTAGCTCAACTCCTAAATTAAACCCAAACAGTGCAGCTATAGCATTAGATTTATCAAAATCTGAATTTAGCAAGAAAGCTCCAAATCCAAAACCATGAATTAGACCAAATAAACTGGTTATAATTATTCTAAAGTTAGCATTATTTGTCAAAGAACTGGTAATACCAAAATATCCTATAGTTAATAAAATTAGCCCAATGACGCTAATTAAAGAAATAGATATTTCTAAGAAGAGAGTACTTAATCCAACAAAAAATAGTATTAATAATAGTATGCTTAATATAGGTATATATGATCGTGCTTCCTTCAGCATATATTCAGTAGAAATAAATAAAATAGTAAAACCAATTAGAGCTTCAATTACGAAGGTATTCGGCACTACAATATCCAGTGCTGCTAAGGCCAAAGTTATACTGTGACCAATAGTAAATCCAGTAATTGCAATAAATATATGGCGTATATTCTGTATCAGGATTAGTAAGCCTAATAAAAATATCAAGTGATCAAATCCAGATAAAATATGAATTACACCAGAATAAATAAACTTAGTAATTTTTGAAAAAAAAGTTATATCGTTAGTATCAATTAAATCATCAACTTCAATAGTCTGATCATTATAAAACAAAGCTTTTTCAAGAATATCATCATTCATTTTAATTCTACTCAAATGTACGTGGCTTTGTGCTATATCAAAAAGCACATTGTTAATAATCTTTATTTGATTGGAACTACTGCATAGAAATGAAATTTCAATATTAAGGTATTCTTCTTTTCCATTAACTAATGTAGCTTGCTTATCAGACTTGCATTTAACACCAGTGCTAAATACAGCTATTCTTTCTTTAAAATATTCTAAAAATACCTCGCCTTCTGACAAATTGCCTTCTTTGCCTAATTCCTGATAGCTATCTATTTGTAGTATTCGTGTAGCCTCAAGTTTTAAAATTGAGAAATTTGCTGAAATCTTATGCTTGTTTATAATCCAATTTGAATAGGACTCGCTGAAATAGTGAGCAGAAGCAGTTTGGCTACTTATAAATAGCACTAATAATGAAAAAATTATGTTTCTCATTGTTCATCATATCTAGTAATTATTGCTCTAGATTTTAAAAATTCAATATAGTCAATAAAAGACTGATCATCTTTAGAATTTTTATAATCAAATGATACTTGCTCTTTAAATTTTAAAAAGTCAGCTAGAGTCACTTCTTGTTTTTTAATATCAATCATTTTAAAAATATAAAAACCATTATTATAAAATGTTGGCGAGCTTATAGAATTAACTTGCATGCTTTTTATTTCTTTACAAATGCTTGGGCCAACATATTTAATACAATCTTTTAATTTTATAAATTGTTTAGGAATAGACATAAATTGAGGATCTGAAAATAATGTTTGCGCAGTTGCGAAATCATTTTTCTCAATATGATCATAAATGATATCAAATTTACTCTGATGAAATTGAAAATCATACTTGCTCCCTAGCATTGCAGAGTCTTGATTCATCGACTTAATAAAAATAGTTTCTATTTTGATATCTGAATTAGAGTTGTACCTATTAATATTATCAGTAAAAAATTTTTCTAACTCTAAATCACTAGGATTTGAATTGTCTAGCTGTAAAATAAATTCTATAATTTGTTCTATTAATACTTTTCGAACTTGAATATCCTGATGATGTAATTTTAATTCTATTGCCCGCTGTACAAGAAGTTCTTCTTCTATCATTCTTTCTAAAACAAGATCTATTAATTCTTGATCTTCTTCAGCTCTAAAATCTGCCCCTAAAGAAACTGCATATTTCAAGAATTGGTCTTCATTGATATATTGATTATTTACTTTAGCAATCGCCTTACTGTTTAAAGGCTGCTTAGTTGATTGAAGGGTAAAAATATCAATCCCTAAGAGCAATAAACCTATAAATAAAGACAGGATAAATAGAAATATATTTTTATTTTTTAGCATTTTTTTATAAATTGACGTAGTAAGAGTCAATAGTCTAGTCTCTTCTTAATTAACTTTTAGATTTAGGTTTTATGACTATTAAGCGTATCATTATATATTTTATATCACTAGTCCTGTTGTTTTTATTTTCAATGATAGTGATTATTAACTTCACATTATTTAGCGAAGATCTTGGGCCCGGTGAAATAACCGGAATTTCAAATACAGCTCAGTTTGTTGAGAATAAAATAGATAAACAAAATAATGCAAAAAATGATTTAGATGTGCCATCGAATAAACAAATCTTATTTGGAGATTTACATGTGCACTCAACATTTTCTGCTGATGCTCACCAAGGTAATTTACCTATAGTCGGTGGCACAGGAGTCCATCCAGTTGCTGATGCTTGTGATTTTGCTCGCCACTGTTCAGCAATTGATTTCTGGGCAATAACAGACCATGCGGAAGCTACTACTCCAAAACGTTGGCAAGAAACAAAAGAGACTGTTAGGAAATGTAATGCACTATCTGCAGACAAAACAAACCCAGATTGTGTCGCTTTTATTGGTTGGGAGTGGACTCAAGTAGGTGCTACTAGAAATACACACTGGGGTCATCACAATGTTATTCTTAAAGATGAGGCAGATGAATTACTGCCACCTAGAGCAATTGCATCTCAAAGTGTAGCACGTGATGCATTGCTTGATAATGCGCCTATATGGCCAGCATTAGCATTTCCATTTATAGATATAGAAAATTTTAAAAATTATAATGATTTTAGAAGATATATTTCTGAGACAAAAAAGGTTCCAATTTGCTCAGCGGATGTTTTATCAAAAGACTTGCCACTCAATTGTCATGAAGAAGCAATTACACCGCTATCACTAGCTAATAAAATTGAAGAACATACAAAAGATTATTTAATTATTCCACACGGACAAACTTGGGGTTTTTATACTCCTAAAGCATACACGCTTGATAAGGGGTTAGAACTTTCAAAACAATACCCTCAACAATTTGATTTGCTTGAAATGCATTCAGGGCATGGAAATTCAGAAGAGTATAGGCCTTGGCGAGCTGCTAATATAGTTAGAGAAGGCGAATTAATATTAGATAGGTATTTTGGTCTGCAAGATGGTTATGCCGATACAGAAAAGGGTATTTTTACAGATGATGATGGCAAAGCTTTTGACATTGGTACACAGACCTGCCCATCACCATCACTAACATTTACACCAATTTGTGCAAGAGCAGGCCAAGTAATTTATGATCGCTGTATTGAAACAGGGGCAGGTATAATTGAGTGTGATAAGAGAAGAAAGTATACTGAAAAAGAGGTAGCAAATAAAGGCCGCAATGGATTTCAAGTTGTGCCACATTTTAGTTTGTTAGAAAGACAAGACTCAGGTCAGTGCACCGATTGCTTTGCCCCTGCTTTTAACTATGTTCCCGGAGGAAGTGCTCAATATGGTATGGCGCTGACTAAATTCAATGAAGATGGAACTAAGCATCGTTTTCGATATGGTTTTATTTCTTCAAGTGATAATCACCAAGCCTCACCTGGCTCAGGCTACAAGGAACTTTTTGGAAACAACATAGACTTTACAGGTCCTACATCAGAACTTGTAGATAAACTTCTTCATGGTCCAACTTATGATTTACAAGATAGAGATTTTGTTGATCCAGTAACAGAAAATTATATATCAGATGATAGACCGATTGAATATGAAACATCAGATCTTAAATTGGGCTTTAATACAATTGAGTTTGAAAGACAAAGAGGTTTTCTGCAAACTGGTGGATTAGCAGCTGTTCATTCAGAAGGTCGCTCAAAAGAACAAATTTGGAATGCTTTTAAACGCCATGAGACATATGCAACTAGTGGACCTAGAATATTACTTTGGTTTAATATGCTGAAAGGAAACGAAAAAATTCCCATGGGTGCAGTAAGCGAACAAAACAATAATCCAACTTTCGAAGTAAAGGCTATGGGCTCATTTGAGCAAAAAGAAGGCTGCCCTGAAGATGCTTATACAGCACTTGGTGCAGAGCGTATTGAACAACTTTGTTATAACGAATGTTACAATCCAAGCGACATAAGGAAAGCAATAACTCGAATAGAAGTAGTTCGTGTTATGCCACAAGAATATGAAAATCAACCAGTTGTAGATCGTATACAAGATCCTTGGCTTGTTCATAATTGCCCTGAAAACCAAGTGGGTTGTGAATTTAACTTTACAGACAATGAGTTTGCATCATCTAAAATCGATACGAGTTATTACGTAAGAGCAATTGAAGAACCATCGCTGCAAATTAATACTAAAGGCGCTAGATGCGAACGGGACTCTGAAGGCAACTGTATTAGCATCAATCTATGTACCCGAGATTGGAGAATGCCAGCAGATGTCGATGCTTGCTCAGAGTTAGATGAACCAAGAGCTTGGTCTTCACCGATATATATTGACTATAAATAATACTCGGCAGCTTTTATAACTGTTAACAATACTAAGAAAATTATTTTTGAATTAGATGGTCGTTATTTAAAATTCAGTTGTTACTGAAAATAAAATAGTTGTTTATAACTCAAATACCTCAGCACCCAGAAATAGAATTATATAAAGCAGGAGCCATAACAAAAATCAGGCCATGAAACTACTCACCAAACGATGGAATTCAGAGCAAGTAAATAAAATCTATACTTATTTTTTAGCTGCTTATGCATTTCTTTCTGACAGTTTGGCATACAAAGATAATTGAGAAGCAACATTTTTAAGTGATATTTAATTTATTAAATTAATCAATGGAGAAAAAAAAATGTTTAAACGAACCTTATCTTTAACAATAGTTTTCTTATCACTATTTGTATCTACAGCTTTTGCTGAAGTTGCAGAAGAAACAGCTTATATTTTAAATAGTTTCCTATTTCTAGTATCTGGATTCTTAGTGATGTTGATGGCACTAGGATTCTGTATGCTAGAATCAGGACTTGTTACATCTAAAAGTGTATCAGCCATTGCTGCTAAAAATATCGGCTTATACTCAATTGCTGGAATGATGTTCTGGCTTGTAGGCTATAATCTTGCATATGGCATTCCAGAAGGTGGTTATATTGGCTCCTTCTCAATTTGGACTGATGGCTCTGCATTAGCGGATGGTTATTCAGCTAGTTCTGACTGGTTTTTCCAGATGGTATTTTGTGCAACAACAGCCTCAATTGTTTCAGGAACTTTAGCTGAAAGAATTAAAATCTGGCCCTTCTTTTTATTCACTGCAATTTTAACTGGAATTATTTATCCTATTACTATGGGTTGGCAGTGGGGCGGCGGATGGTTATCTGTAGCAGGATTTTCTGACTTTGCTGGCTCAACTTTAGTGCATGCTGCTGGCGGTGCTGCGGCCTTAGCTGGTGCAATTATTCTTGGACCAAGATTAGGTAGGTTTGACGGTGGTAAACTCATTCCATTTGCAAGCTCATCTATTCCACTAGCAACTGCTGGTACTTTTATACTATGGTTTGGTTGGTTTGGCTTTAATGGTGGATCTCAACTAGCAATGGGCACTTTTGATGATATCAATGCTATTGGTACAATTTATATAAACACTAATCTTGCAGCTTGTGCCGGTGTAATGGCTTGTGCTGTTGTTACTAGATTGTGGAAAGGTAAAACAGATGTAGTTATGATGTTAAACGGGGCCTTGGGAGGCTTGGTTGCAATTACTGCTGAACCTTTAATGCCAACACCAGGACTAGCAATTGCAATTGGTGCTGTGGGTGGTTTGGTTGTAATCATAGGTACAGAGGTTTTAACAAAGTTAAAAATTGATGATGTAGTTGGAGCTATACCTGTACATTTATTAGCAGGTATATTTGGAACATTGGCTGTACCATTATCAAATAGTGATACAAACTTTGGTACCCAGTTGCTTGGCACAGCTTCAGTTGTAGCTGCCGTGTTTGTTGTTTCATATATAATTTGGATGATTATGAATGCAACAATTGGAATACGACTAAGTGATGAAGCCCAAAAAGAAGGTACAGATATTGTTGAGACAGGCGTGATAGCTTACTCAATAAGAGACTAACTCTTTCTGTTAGTTAAGAAGTAGACTCTCCATCCCTTATTTCATGAGAGTCTGCTTCTACCTAAAACTAGTAAATTTTATCTTTAGTGCCATTCTGGCAGCAGTTCATAGTGGTCACTACTTAGTTTTTATTTTCTTGTAGGTCTAGAAATTAAATAAGGGACTCACTATGATTAATCGCATTATTATTTTAACAATTATTTTATCGTCATTATTTATGCCATCAGCTTTTGCTGAAATTGACACAGAAGTGGCATATATTTTTAACACTTTTTCATTTTTAGTTTGTGGTTTTTTAGTCATGTGGATGGCAGCAGGATTTTGCATGTTAGAGTCAGGCTTGGTAACAACAAAAAGTGTTACAACAATTGCTGCCAAGAATATTGGAAAATTTGCAATCGTTTCAGTAATGTTTTATTTAGTTGGCTATAATCTTGGTTTTGGAATCCCAGAAGGTGGCTACATAGGCACACTAGCTATCTGGAGTGATACGTCTGCACCACAAGGTAACTGGGCACCCGCATCATTTTGGTTTTTCCAAACTTTATTTGTTTGTGCGACAGCATCAATTGTTTCTGGTGCAGTAGCGGAGCGAATTAAAATTTGGCCATTCTTTTTATTTGCAGCAGCAATAGGTGGATTTATTTATCCTATTACTATGGGTTGGCAGTGGGGCGGTGGTTGGTTAGCTACTCTTGGTTTTTATGATTTTGCAGGTTCAACACTTGTACATGCGGTTGGCGGCTCGGCAGCTCTAGCAGGGGTGCTTTTATTAGGGCCACGCTTAGGACGTTTTAGTAATAAAGGTGAGATTCAATCTATGGAACCTTTTGCTGCATCATCAATACCACTTGTTACACTTGGAACATTTATTTTATGGATGGGTTGGTATGGCTTTAATGGTGGCTCTCAATTAGCTCTTGGGTCATTTGAGGATGCAAATGCAATGTCTACAATATTTATGAACACTCAGCTTGCTGGTTGTGGTGGCTGTGTAATTGGCGCCTTGATAACTCGTGTAATTGGTGGCAAGACAGATATCATTATGATGTTAAACGGAGCTCTTGCAGGGTTGGTTTCAATTACTGCAGCGCCATTATACGCAAGCCCAATAGAAGCAATTTTAATTGGCGCTGTTGGTGGTGCAATTATGTATGTGGGTACAGGTATTTTAAACTCATTAAAAATTGATGATGTGGTTGGAGCTATACCAGTGCATTTATTTGCTGGTATTTGGGGCACTTTAATTGTTCCGTGGACAACTCCTGGTACTTCATATGGAACCCAGTTTATTGGTTTATTTTCTGTATCTATCTTTGTGTTTGTAATTTCATACATAATACTTTTACTGATTAAGCAAACTATCGGGTTAAGAATTAGTGCTGAAGCAGAAAAAATTGGAACTGATAAATCTGAAGTTGGTGTTGTTGCTTACTCTATTAGAGACTAAGTCAAAGCTCTAAATAAAAAATTGGACCTTTGCAGTTTTGCTTAGGCCCAATTTTTATATGGATAATATATATATTTCTATTAGAGTCATTTTTTAATGGATGATATAAATAATAAATTTGATAAAAAAAAAGCAGGTGTTTTCTTTTTTAAATCATCAAGTCCATTCGAATTTTATCACATCTTAAATAATATTGATCTGGAGCCAAAAGAACAAATATACGGCACATTAATATTTCCAGAAAATGCCAAATTACCTTGTCCATTAGTAATCGCAATTCATGGTAGTGCAGGCTTAAGAGGAAATCATCATGATCATATGGTTAATTTATTAGAGGCAGGCATAGCTGTTTTTAGAATTCATAGTTTTGAAGCAAGAGGCTTGATGTCAATTATTGAAGATCAAATAGCTGTTACATTAGCTACAATGATTACAGATGCCTTTCGTGGATTATCTTTTATGTCACAGCATCCAGATATTGATTCCAATAAAATTGGTATTATGGGATGGAGTCTTGGTGGTAGTGCAGCTTTTTATTCAGCGTGGAAACCTATTATTGATTCCCTAACTACTGGAGATGAAAAATTCTCAGCACATCTACCTTTGTATCCTGGTACGCACATTAAACCAAATATTAATGAGTGGTCTGATGCACCAATGCATATACTATGTGGTAATGATGATGACTATACTCCGACAAGTTTGGTACAAAACATTATTGAGTATATAAAACCATCAAAGCCTAATGTTAGTTTAATTGTTTATCCGAATGCACATCATTCATTCGACTCTATAGATCCTATAGAGTTTATGCCTTATGCAGTAAAACTTACGGAAAAGTTTGCTATTATTGATAAGAAAGGCCACCTAACTTTCACGATTAATGATAATATTATTAATTGTGACGAAAAAGAAGGCCGCATTAGACTGATTAAAGAAACACCAGATATATTAGGTGCTCACGCAGGCGGCAATTGGGATGCACGAAGACAATCCCATTTAGATGTCGTTTCTTTTTTTAAGAAACAGTTTTTATCTTAATATTTTATATGTAGTTGACTCTGTTCTTTGGCGGTGCAATAATAGAACAAAACAAGAACAATATCTTATTTATATAATGAAATTAACCTTTTATAATGAGGGAGTTGAATGTGGATTCCCTTCTCCAGCAAGAGATTACACTGAAGGATCCATTGATCTAAATAAAAAACTAATCCTTAATCCCAATGCAACATTCATTGTAAAAGCTCGTGGTAAATCAATGACAGGTGTTGGTATTTATCCAGGTGACTTAATTATAGTGGATCGAAGCATTAAGCCAACCAATGGAACAATAGTTGTTGCAGTACTAGATGGTGAGCTCAGTATTAAGATTTTACAAATAAAAAAAAATGAAGTTACATTACTTTCAGCAAACAATGATTATTCTAGTGCCCATGTTTCAGAGGAAATGGATTTAATTATTTGGGGTGTCTGCATTCACTCAATTCATAAGTTGTATAAAAAATAAAATGACAAATGAAGTTTTTGCACTAATTGATTGTAATGCTTTCTATGTATCATGTGAACGAGTTTTTAATCCAAAATTAAATAATAAGCCTGTTGTTGCATTATCAAATAATGACGGATGTATAATTGCTAGATCTAAAGAAGCAAAAGCACTTGGCATAAAAATGGGTGTGCCGTTATTTAAAGTCAAAGACATTATTAGAAGAGAAAAAGTTCATGTGTTTTCATCTAATTATACCTTGTACGGAGACATGTCTCGAAGAGTAATGAATACTATTGCTGAGTTCACTAATGACATAGAAGTATATTCTATAGATGAGGCTTTTATAGGATTAACAGGAATTCCAGGAGATCTCTTAAAGTACGCGCATAAGATAAGAAAAGTGATACTACAATATACAGGCATCCCAGTCAGTATTGGAATTGCAAATACAAAAACTTTAGCAAAGACTGCAAATCATTTAGCAAAAGATGATGAGTCTTTTAATGGAGTATGCTCTCTATTAAATCTAAAAAATATTGATGCAGTTCTATCTTGCATAGAAGTAGGTGAAGTTTGGGGTATTGGAAGACAACTTTCAAAAAAATTAAATATGCATGGCATTTATAATATTAAACAACTAAAGGATGCTGAAGATTCAAGGATTAGAAAATTAATGAGTATTAATGGGTTAAAAACTGTCTTTGAATTAAGAGGGACGTCATGCTTGCCATTAGAGGAAGTTCGTACAACTAGAAAAAGTTGTTGCACCTCAAGATCTTTTGGACAAAGTCTAAAAGAATTAGCTGATATTCAACAGGCAGTTTCAATATTTGCACGTAGAGCTGTAGAGCGCATTAGAAAAGAACAACTGTTAACATCTTCAGTTACAGTTTTTTTAAGAACTAATCCATTTGATAAGAAAAATAAATATTATTTTAATACAACATCTATTCATTTATCTAAACCTTCAAACGATACAATTGAGGTTGTCAAAGTTGCATCAAATTTAACAAGAAAAATATTTAAGACAGGCTATGCTTATCAAAAAGCGGGTGTGTTGCTTTCTGGATTTTATCCTGAAGGTGAGGAACCTGTAGACCTATTCTCAAAAAATTCTACAATAAGAGATGAGTTAATGGTAGCCATAGACAAGATTAATTTAAGACATGGAGGGAATACCATTAAAATTGCTTCAGAGCAGCTCTCAGGAGTATGGGCTCAAAAGAAGGAAAATTGTTCTCCAAACTATACCACAAACATCGATGCAGTACTAAATGTTGACTAAAAATGAAGCATTGCTTGAACTAAAAGTATTTGCTAGCATAAAAACAGTTTATTAATTTGGAGTACAAAAGAAGATGAAAAAAGTAATGATAGCTGCAATATTAAGTGTAGCAATGCTAACTACGTCAGTAGTGGCAGAAAATATTAAAATGGGAGTCATTCTTGGTTTTACAGGACCAATTGAATCACTAACACCAACTATGGCAGCTTCAGCAGAACTAGCTTTTAAAGAAGCCTCTGATTCAGGCAAGCTATTGGGTGGATCTACTATAGAAGTTGTGAGAGCAGATTCCACATGTATTGATGCAGCTGCAGCTACTTCAGCAGCAGATAGATTAGTAACATCAGATAGGGTGGCAGGCATAATGGGCGCTGACTGTTCAGGTGTAACAACTGCAATAGCTAATAATGTTGCAATACCAAATGGTGTAACAATGATTTCACCATCAGCAACATCACCAGCTTTAACAGACATAGATGACAATGGTTATTTTTTTAGAACTGCGCCATCTGATGCAAGAGGTGGAGAAATTTTAGCACAGGTTGTAATTGAAAGAGGTATTTCAGAAGTTGCAGTTACCTATACAAACAATGACTATGGCAAAGGTTTGGCGGATAGCTTTAGTTCTGCATTTAAAACACTAGGTGGAACAGTTACAATGGATGCTGCACATGAAGATGGTAAGGGAGATTATTCAGCTGAAGTTGCTGCCTTGTCTGCCTCTGGTGCGCAAGAACTTTTGGTAATTGGATATCTTGATCAAGGTGGAAGAGGAATTATTCAAAGCTCAATTGATTCAGGGGCATTTTCAAGATTTATTTTAAGTGATGGTATGATTGGACAAAGCTTAATAGATAATGTTGACGGTGACTTAAGTGGAACATTCGGAACAATTGCAGGATCTGATTCTGAAGGAGCGAATGTCTTCAAAGCAGTTGCAAGCGCAAATGGAATTCCAGGTGACGGACCATACGAACCAGAGTCTTACGACGCAGCGGCGCTAATGATCTTAGCAATGCAAGCAGGCAACTCTTCTGATCGCGCTTCAATTGCGGCAAATATTATGAACGTAGCTAATGCACCGGGTGAAATAATATTGCCAGGAGAACTAGCTAAAGCTTTAGATATTTTAAGCAATGGCGGCCAAGTAAACTATCAAGGAGCTACTAATGTAGAGTTTACTGAAGTTGGTGAATCTACAGGTTCATTTAAAGAACTAGAAATTGGTGGTGGTAAATTTAATACAATTAAATTTAGATAATAAGCTAACTTTCAAACTCGGCAGTCTTAAAAAGGGCTGTCGAGTTTTTTTATGTCCGCTTTATAGTTTCTGGTATTACACCTTGTGGCATAAATCGCATTGTCAGCAGTAATATCATTCCCATCAAGAATAACCTTAAATGTGGTGCACTTTTAATTAGATGCAATCTAATTACATTGTCAAAATCCAGGCCACCTGTTAACGCATGAACTATAAATATTGATAAGGGTTCCGCCTCTATCCACATAAACCATACAAAAAAACCTCCAAAAATTGAACCAAGATTGTTTCCACTTCCACCTACAATTACCATAATCCAAACAATAAATGTGAATCTAAGAGGCTGATAGCTGCCAGGAGTGAATTGACCATCTAAAGTAGTAAGCATTGCACCAGCAATTCCCACAACAGCCGATCCAATTATAAATACTTGGAGATGTTGTTTAAAAATATTTTTACCGATAGCGCTTGCTGCATCCTCATTGTCTCTAATTGCTCTCATCATTCTACCCCAGGGAGAATTTAACGCACGATTGCTAAAAGCAAGAATTATCAATAAAACAACTGTAAATAAAAGCGCATAACAAATTTTTACATATAAACCAGATGAATCAATTATTAGTTGATTAATATAAATTTGTTGATCTGTTAAATTTAAAATAGCTGATATCTTTTGATGATTAATCCATGATACTAAAGTAATAAACCAATCGGCTTGTTGTAAATCAACTTCGTATGGCACAGGCCTACTGAGTCCAGTAACATTTTTTACACCTCGTGACAGCCAATCCTCATGCTTTAATATTGCAATAACAATCTCAGAAATACCCAATGTTGCTATTGCTAAATAATCAGATCTTAGGCCAAGGGTAATTTTCCCTATAAAGAAGGCAACTATGCCAGCAAAAATTCCACCTACTAACCAAGAATAAATAATAGGCAAACCAAGCCCACCAAGAAATCCAGTTTTAGCTGGATTAATTGATTCAATTGAACTTACAGCGGGTTTATAAAAGTATAAAACGATAAATAAGCCTAGTAATGATATTGTGGTGATCATTATTCTTCTTAATAAAAGAGAACTTAAATTTTTTCGTATAAGTAAAACTAAAATATAACCTGATACTATAACTAACAAACTTGTTAATAATCCGAAACCACCTAAAGACCACGCCTCCTGGACCGGCTCATGTGACACCAGTACTGCCGAGACACCACCTATTGCAACAAAACCCATAATGCCTGCATTAAATAATCCAGCATATCCCCACTGAATATTGACCCCAAGTGACATAATCGCTGAAATTAAACATAGGTTAATAATTCCTAATGCAACTGACCAAGATTGTCCAAACCCAACTGATAACAATAAGAGCCCCATAAATAAGAAGGCAATAGGGGCTCTTAACTTTTCAATCATAATGTTTTTCCTTTAAATATTCCAGTTGGCCTAATTATTAGAACAATGACAAGTATGATAAAAGATATAGCAAATTTATAATCAGTAGATAGAAATTGCACTAGACCAGATGGCTCCAGGTTAGTTGGTAAAATATACATTAAGAATTTTTTATAAGCATATGTAAGCATTACTTCTGAAAATCCAATAATATAGCCGCCAACAATTGCACCTATCGGACTACCAACTCCACCAATAATTGCTGCAGCAAACATAGGCAGTACGAGTGAAAAATATGTATAAGGTTTAAAGCTTTTATCTAATCCATATAAAACACCAGCAATAGTTGCTAACGCACCTACAATAATCCAAGTGTATAAGACTACTCGATCTGGATTAATACCTGAAAGCAAGGCTAAGTCTTCATTGTTAGAAAATGCACGCATAGATTTTCCAGTTTTAGATTTTTGCAAAAACCAAAATAATAATACCATTGTTACTATAGCAACAACAATTGTAATTACTTGGGTTGATCTGATTGCAAGACCCTCATCAAGTCCAGTTAAATTTTTAAACTCAATCGCTTTAATGATAAATTTTTCACCATCAAAAAATTTACGATCATTAGGCCCAATAATAAATCTAACAAGTGCATTTAAAGTAAACATAACACCAACTGAGACAATCATAAAAACCACAGGAACACTTTTTTGTTTTCTATAAAATTTATAAACACTTCGATCAATAAATAAACATAAGATGATTGTTGCTAAAATTCCAAATGGTAAAGCAATTAGGGCTGTTGGCAATATGCCTCCAGTTATTCCTATGCTTTGTAGCCACCATGTAATTAAAATAGTTGCCATCGTACCAAATGACATTAAATCACCATGTGCAAAATTTGAAAATCTTAAAACTGCATAGATTAAAGTAACACCCAATGCAGCTAAAGCTAGTTGCGAGCCATAAGTAATTGCAGGCAATAAAACAAAATTAGAAAGCAAAACAATTGCGTTTATTATATCTATATATTCCAATTTAAAATTAACCCCCTAAAAAAGATTGTCTTACTTCTTTGTTGTCTAACAGCTCAGCACCTGTGCCAAAATGTTTATTTTCTCCATTTACCAAAACATAGCCATAGTCTGCAATATTGAGAGCTTGTTTAGCATTTTGTTCAACAATCAATATAGCCATACCAGTTTTTTTTATTTCAATTATGCGCTCAAATAATTCATCCATAACAATTGGTGAAACACCAGCTGTAGGCTCATCAAGCATTAGAACTGAAGGCTTGGTCATTAAAGCTCGGCCTACGGCGACCTGCTGTCTTTGTCCACCTGACAATTCTCCAGCTAACTGGGAACGCTTATCTTTTAACACAGGAAATAAATCATAAATCTGTTCTATTGTTTCCTCAAAATTATCTTTTCTAATATAAGCTCCAATTTCTAAATTTTCTCTAACAGTAAGCTCTGTAAAGACATTATTTGTTTGCGGTACAAAGCTAAGACCCTGATTAATTCTATCTTGAGGAGAAAGCTTTGAAATATCATTACCATTAAAAGAGATTGTTCCAGATTTTATTTGAATCATCCCAAGCATAGCTTTCATAGCCGTAGATTTACCAGCACCATTAGGACCAACAATTACTACAATTTCATTTTTATCAATTGCAATACTACAACCATGAAGAATATCAGCACCACCATATCCACCTATTAAATTATGACATTCAAAGTATTTATTTTGCATTATAATTTTGTCTTTCCTAGGTAGGCCTCAATAACAGATTCATTATTTTTAATTTCTTCTATTTTTCCTTGAGTCAATATGCTTCCTTCAGCCATAACAATCACCCAGTCACAAAGTTCACTAATAAAATCTATATCATGTTCAATCATGCAGAATGTATAGCCCCGTTCCTGGTTTAATCTTAAAATAGTTGATGCTATATCTTTTAGTAAAGTTCTATTTACTCCTGCACCCACTTCATCTAAGAGTACTAGTTTTGCATCAACCATCATGGTTCTTCCAAGCTCTAAAAGTTTTTTTTGTCCTCCAGAAAGATTTCCAGCCAACTCGTGTGTTAAGTGAGTAAGTTTTAAAAATTCAATTACTTCTTCAGCTTTCTCACGAATAGCAATTTCTTCAGTCTTTACTTTTGAATAATTAAACCAAGTACCAATTAATTTTTCACCAGTTTGTGCCCCTGGAACTACCATTAAATTTTCCAGCACAGTAAGTCTTGAAAACTCATGTGCTATTTGAAAAGTTCTTAATAAACCTTTATCAAATAATTCATGTGATGGCAGATGTGTAATATCATCATTCTCAAGAAAGATTTGACCAGAATTATTTTTAATATTTCCAGCAATGATATTAAATAGTGTTGTTTTTCCAGCTCCATTTGGCCCTATGAGACCAGTGATTGAGCCTTTTTTTATATTCAGTGAAACATTATTAACAGCTTTTATTCCGCCAAAGTTTTTCGAAAGATTTTGAATTGAGAGCATAAGTTGCTTTAAATATATTTCACCAGATATAAGTGAGCAATCAATTTGTTGAGTTAGTTTTTGAGGATCTATAATTTATAAACAAAGCCAATAATATCATTAACAATGCTAATAAGGCATTAATCTTAATTGTTTCATTCAAAAATAGAACACCAGAAAAGAAAGCGATTGGAGGTATCATAAAATTAATTAGAGATAAAAAGACCGGCCCCCTAAGTTCAATGATCTTAAAAAATAGAATGTTGGCTATAGCAGTACCAAATACACCTTGAATAATTATTGCAACAATAGATTCATTAGTGAAGGTTGCTGCAAATATGGGATCATAGAAAACAGCCAAAGGTGTAATAAAAATTAAACCACCGACACAGGCACCAGTTGCCATTGCAACAACATCTATTTTGGGAGCAAGTTTAGATATAATAGCATTAGTGCCATAGCTACATGCTGCTATAAAAACTATAATTTGACTATAAAATTGGATTCTATTTTCACCTCC
Organism: Pelagibacteraceae bacterium AG-422-B15; assembly: GCA_905182345.1. Taxonomy (GTDB): domain Bacteria; phylum Pseudomonadota; class Alphaproteobacteria; order Pelagibacterales; family AG-422-B15; genus CACCCN01. Next base: position 44,966 of record CAJJBG010000015.1, on the reverse strand, counting down.
CAAGGATAATATATTCTCAGGACCAAATAAGACAATCAATCCACAAAAAGCCACAATGAAAGATAAAATTTTTGTTTTATTAATAATTTCATCTTTAAGAAAAAGTGCAGATAGGCCTAAAGTAAGTAGTGGCATTGGCGACATTAGCAATCCAGCAATACCAGAATCAATATGAACTTCTGCAGAAGAAATCAAAAAGAATGGTAGTGCCATTCCAAGTAGTCCAACGATTAAATAAAATATTATATTTTTATTTTTTAGAGGAAGTGAGCGCTTAGAGCTTTTTAAATATATGGAAAGAATAGCTGAGCCTAAAAGAAGCCTTAAAAAAACATTAACTGTAGGTCCAACATCTTCCACACTTATCTTAATAAAGATAAAGTTTAAGCCCCAAACTATGGCCAGTGTAACTAGGCATAGCCAACTTAATAATTCTGGTTTAAATAGAGGTTTCATTTAAGACTTGCGAAAGGTATTATTTATATAACTTTAAGTAAATATAAATTATGAAATTCATCACTTCTTTTTTACTAATAGGACTTATTTTATCTGGCTGTGCGAGCAAACCCCCACAACAGCAAGAGAATATTTGTCAAATATTTAAAGATAAATCATCGTGGTATCGCTTGGTTAATAGATCAGAAGAACAATGGGGAGCACCTATTCATGTTCAAATGTCTATTTTGCGACAAGAGTCTTCATTTCAAAATAGAGTTAAGCCAGAAAGAACAAAATTACTGGGCCTTATTCCGTGGAAAAGAAAATCTAGTGCGTTTGGCTATTCACAAGCAATTGACTCAACTTGGAACTGGTACAAGAAAGAGGAAAATAGACCGCTAGCATCAAGAGTTAATTTTGCAGATGCAGTTGATTTTACAGGCTGGTATATTAATAAAACTTATAAAATAAACGGTATTAAAAAAAATGATGCATACAATCAATACCTCGCATACCATGAAGGCCATGGTGGTTATAAGAATAAGACTTATAAAAATCAACAATGGCTGATTAATACTGCAAAGATAGTAGATAAACGATCAAAGAAATATAAACAACAACTTGATAAATGTAAAAATCAATTCAAAAAGAAAATTTTTGGAATTTTTTAAAACAAAATGAGTGATCTAAATAAACCAATTGCAGTGACTATGGGAGATCCATCTGGTATTGGAATTGAAATAACATTAAAAGCATGGAAAAAAAATAATGGGAAAAATCCTTTCTTTTTAATCCATGATTATGAGTATGTTTTAGCTATTACAAAAGCAATGAAGATTAATGTGCCTTTAAAAAAGATAGATTCAATAGAAGATGTCAATAGGGTGTTTAAGAGTTTTTTGCCTATTTACCATCTAGATGTATGCAAAAATACCCAATTGGGAAAACCAAGTAAAAAAAATGCAAGAATAATTTTAAAGGCAATTGATTTAGCTTTAGGATTTATAAAAACTAAAAAAGTGTCGGCAATAGTTACTAATCCAGTTTCTAAAGAAATTATTAGCTACGCCTTAAAGAGCTTCAGGGGACACACAGAGTATTTAGCAAAAAAAAGTAAATCAAAAAATTTTTGTATGATGTTAATTAATAAAACTCTTAAAGTAGTCCCATTAACTGTTCACGTACCGCTTAAAAAAGTAAGTAAATTAATAACAAAAAAGACCATTAAAGACACCCTTATATTAATGAATCGATCTTTAAAAAATGATTTTAATATTAAATCGCCAAAAATTATAGTTACAGGATTAAACCCACATGCTAGTGATAATGGCTTGTTGGGTAATGAGGAAAATAAAGTTATTAAACCAGCTATTAATGCATTAAAAAAAATAATAAAAGTTGAAGGACCTGTTGCTGCAGATACAGCCTTTACTCCGGAGAATCTTAAAAACTATGATGCGGTTTTATGCATGTATCATGATCAAGCTTTAATTCCAGTAAAAACAATTGATTTTTATAATACAATAAATTTTACAGTTGGATTAAACCTAGTAAGAACAAGCCCAGATCATGGAACAGGGTTTGATATTGCCAAAAAGTTTATTGCTAATGAAAGCAGCTTAATTGCTGCGATTAATGAAGCGGCAAGAATATCTAAAAGCCGAATTAATAAAAGATAAGTTATTTTCCATTTAAGTTTCTAGACTCAACAGCATCATTAAACTGAGAAAAGAGTTTTTTAGAAAAATCATCTGTTTCGACGCTAGTCTCTGGATGCCATTGTACACCATAGAAAAATCCACTATAATTATCTAAGCTTATAGCTTCAATAGTTTCATCTTTGGCTACGGCTTCAATAACTAAAGATTTTCCTAGTTGATCAATTCCTTGTGTGTGAAGTGAATTTACTTCAAGCGTAGGAGAGCCAGCTAATTTTTCAAGCTTACCATTTTCAGTTAGAAAAATTTCATGTTGCTTGTCATACTGACTTTCCAAACTACCTTTTTTTGGAGCGCGATGATCCATTCGACCAGGGACATCATGAATATCTGCATGAAGCGATCCACCCATTGCAACATTAACTTCTTGAAACCCTCTACATATTGCAAGCATTGGGATCTCCTTATTAAAGATGTGGTCAATTAATGGCAGGACTGTTTTATCTCTATCCAGGTCAGACGGTTCTACTAATTTATCTTTATTATAAAAACCAGGATGAACATTTGATAAGCTTCCAGTAAGCATAACTCCATCAACTCTATCAAGAATTTTTCTATAATTATTTATACCAGGAAGAGCAGGCAAAATAATAGGAGCACAATTAGTAGCTGTTGCCAGAGCCTTTATATAATTAGCACCAGACCCATGATAAATTCTTTTATCATCAGGTTTTGTAATAATATCAGCAAATAAAGCTACTATTGGTTTTGTTGGTGAATACATGTCTTAATTTAAATTTACTTCTTATATATTATATATATCATTTATTTCTTATAGATATGGTCTTTAGTATAAAAAATAAATCTGAAAATGCAAAACAAGAGTTATCTTGGGATGATCCGCTTATAAGCGAGGGTCAATTAACTTCAGAGGAAAAATTAGTTCAAACTTCTGTAAAAAATTACTGTCAAGATAAGCTTATGCCTAGGATTATTAAGGAAAATAGGCATGAGCATTTTAATCCAGATATAATTAAAGAGATGGGTGCCCTAGGAATTCTAGGGCCAATGATAGAAGGCTATGGGTGTGCTGGAACTAATTATATTACATATGGCCTGATCACAAGAGAGATAGAAAGAGTGGATAGCGGCTATCGCTCTATGATGTCTGTACAGTCTAGTTTAGTTATGTTTCCTATCTATAAATATGGCTCCGAAGAACAGAAAAATTTTTATTTACCAAAACTAGCTAAAGGTGAAATGATAGGAAGCTTTGGCTTAACAGAACCAGATGCAGGCAGTGATCCAAATTCAATGAGAACTACAGCTAAAAAAACAACGGATGGTTATATCTTAAATGGAACTAAAACGTGGATAAGCAATTCACCAGTAGCCGATGTTTTAATTGTTTGGGCTAAAAATGAAGAAGGAAAAATTTTAGGATTTATTGTTGATAAGGGAATCAAGGGACTTTCTACGCCAAAGATAGAAGGCAAACTTTCATTGAGAGCATCTATTACAGGTCAGATTGTGTTAGAAGATGTCTTATGTCCACATGACAAAGTCCTTCCAAATGTTATTGGATTAAAAGGACCATTTAGTTGCTTAAACAGTGCTCGATATGGAATTGCTTGGGGTGTTCTTGGCGCTGCAGAATTCTGTTATGCAACTGCAAGGCAGTATGCACTAGATCGAATAATGTTTGAAAAACCTATTGCAGCAACTCAACTTGTGCAAACTAAGTTAGTAGATATGCAAACTGAAATTGCTCTTGGGCTGCAGGCTGCAATTAAAGTGGGTAGATTGATAGAATCGGGTAATAATAATAGTGATATGGTAAGCTTGATTAAGAGAAATAATTGTTCAAAAGCTCTAGACATTGCCAGAAATTCGAGAGATATTTTAGGTGGCAATGGAATATCAGATGAGTATCATGTTATGAGACATATGATGAATCTTGAAACAGTAAAAACTTACGAAGGAACTCATGATATCCACACTTTAATATTGGGTAAATCAATAACAGGAATACAGGCATTTAAATAATCATGGCATATCTAAATAGAACAACAAAACAATGGCAAGATATGGATACTGCACATCACCTTCATCCATTTACTAATTATAAAGCACTAGCAAAAGAAGGTAGTAATATTATTGTTAAGGCCGATGGAGTTTATTTAACAAATAGTGATAATAAGCAGTTCTTAGATGCTATGTCCGGCCTTTGGTGTGTTAATGTCGGTTATGGTAGAAAAAATTTAGCTGAAGTTGCTTATAAACAAATGCAAGAATTACCCTATTATAATTCTTTTTTTAAAACAGCAACAACACCATCTATTGAGCTTGCACAACAACTTGCAGAAATTGCTCCGAATGATTTAAATCATGCATTCTTTTCATCTAGTGGATCCGAAGCAAATGATACTGTTGTCAGAATGGTCAGACGTTATTGGGACTTAAAAGAGCAGCCTAAAAAAAAGACATTTATAAGCCGTGAATATGCCTACCATGGAAGTACGATGGCTGGAGTTAGCTTGGGTGGTATGACGGGGATGCATGAACAGGGCGGATTGATGCCTGGCTTTGAACATGTTATGCCACCATATTGGTATAAATATGGAGCAGAAATGACTCCAGCAGAATTTGGAATTTTTACAGCCAATAAAATAGAAGAAAAAATCAATGAAATTGGAGCTGAAAATATAGCAGCATTTATAGGCGAGCCAATTCAAGGTGCAGGAGGAGTTATAATTCCACCAGAAACTTATTGGCCTAGAGTTCAAGAGATTTGTAAAGAATATGATATTTTATTAGTTGTTGATGAGGTGATTTGTGGATTTGGACGTACTGGAAATTGGTTTGGCAGTGATACTTATAATATAAAGCCCGACATTATTACGATGGCCAAAGGTATAAGCTCAGGATACATACCACTTTCTGGCATCATGGTAGGAAAAAGGGTTACTGATATCCTTATTGAAAAAGGTGGAGACTTTAATCATGGCTACACATACTCAGGACACCCAGTTGCTTGTGCAGTAGCTATTGAAAATTTAAAGATTATTCGGGAAGAAAACCTTATAGAAAACTCTAGCAAAACTTCAGTTTATTTAGAAAAGCGCATGAAAGAAATTGCAGAACACTCTCTTGTGGGAGAGGTTAGAATGAAAAGTTTTATAGGTGCCGTGGAGCTTGTAAAAAATAAAGAAAAAAAAGAAATGTTTGCAGAGACAGGAGTTGTAGGTGGAATTTGTAGAGATTATTGTACTGAGAATGGCTTAGTAATGCGTGCAGTTAGAGATGGTATGATATTTTGCCCACCTTTAATTTTTAACAATAATCATATTGATGAGCTTGTTGAAAAGTTAAAAAAATCCTTAGATCAAACACAGGATCATATTTCTAAATCATAACTGTAAAATTCTTGATCTTGAATATAGCCAAGAGACTCATAAAGAGATTGTCCGGCTAAATTTTTCTTTGCCGTAGACAGCTCAATAGATCCAAAACTATTTAATTCTGCATATCCCTTTGCTGCATTCATCAATACTTTCCCAAACCCTTGGCGTCTAAACTCTTCACAGACAAATAAATCATATAAAACAATTTTTTTTCTAAGTCTTACAGAGTCGAATGTAGGATATAGTTGTGTAAAGCCAGCACATTTATTATTAATATTGATAAAAAAAATTACAGCTTCATTATTCTTTAATCTTTCTTTGATATATTTTCCAGCACCTTCAATGTCTGACTCTTGTTTATAAAATAATCTATACTGGTCAAAAGTTGAACTTATTATTTTATAATCATTTAAATTAGCTTGATGTAGTTCATATTGCATAATTATCGCCTAATGGTTCTATAGATTGATACCAGTAAAAATATAAATGCTAAAGCTGATAATGTGTAAATAAAGCCATCTGGTCCAACTGTATCCATTACCTTCCCTCCAATGATAGGACCGGTTGCAGAACCAACTTCAAAAACCATCACTAAAATTGCTGTTGCACCTGCTACTTGAGATGAAGAGTAGCGTTCTCCAAGCATTGTTAAAGATATTACAAACAGGCCACTTGATGCTCCGCCCCAAAGTACTAAAAAAAGTACACACAAATAAAATTTATCTAAATTGAAACAAACAATAATAGGAGCAACTAAAATTAATAGAACTGTAATATTTAGAATGAGTCTTTTATTATATTTGTCTAACAATATACCAATTATTGGGGTAAATAAAATCCCTCCTAACAACGCAATAAAAACGTATTGAAGAGCAAGTTCTTGTGTAAGGTTATTTTTTATTAAGAAAATAGGGAAAAAAGTAACAAACATAACATCTTCCAAGCCACATAAAATTGCAGCACCAAATATTGTAGGCGCAGCAATTATCGCTGAAAAAACCGGTAAAGATCTATGTTTTGGAAGTTGAATTTTTTCTACTTTAAGTAAAATGAGTGGCAGTGTTGCTACAAATGATAGACTACCAATAACTATAAATGGTAGCCATCCCTCAATACCAGTAAAGGATAAAACAATTGGGCCAATGGCAAACCCTAAAACAAAAATTGTATTATAAATTGTTACTATTTTACCTCGATTTGAATCATCGGCCATAGACAACATCCATGTATCGAAAGCATTCCAAGCCAGGGCTCCTGCAAAGCCAATTACAAATCTAATAATAAACCACGCCGTAAGCCCTTCAAAGAGAGGAAAGGAAAAATAAAGTGCGATTGTAAAAAATTGCGCAATAATTATTGAACGCGCTAACCCAATTTTGTGGATTATAATAGGAGTTACTCGAACAAATAAAATTATAGCAATAGGCTGAGCAATAGTATTAAGACCAATTTGCGTATTGCTGTATCCCTGAGATTCTAAGATTAATGACAGTAATGGAAATAATGTACCAAGCTTAATTCCAATAATAAGAGAGCATAAAAAAAGAATTAGGTATGTCTTATAATTTTTACCGATGTACTTTTCTAAAATCATTTATTTAATATCAAGGATATTTTCGTTGGGAAAAATACTTCTGAAATATTTGTAAACTAAACCTTTGCAGAATTCATTTGAATAGTTTTTTCGATCAAAAAGTATTTTTTGCCACAATCCATCAACTAAAGCTAAATAGGTTTCACTAATTTCAGAGGCATCTAAATCTTTATAGCTATTATCACCAATGACTCCTTCAAGAACTTTTTTTAATTGATCAAAATATACCTTATCTTGATCCTGACATATTGATTGATAAGCTGGAATAAATTTAACCTCACTATAGAATGAAAACCATACCGCTATTTTCTTTCTACTTGCAATCCGACTATGAAAATCATTTTCTATAATTTTGATGAGACGGTCTAAAGCAGGTAGATTTTCTTCTTCAAAAATTCTGCTCCATGAATCCATATATTCATTTGATAAATATTGAAGCGAGCTTATCAAAAGATTTTCTTTAGACTTAAATCTAAAATGTGCATAGCCCTGCGAAACGCCAGCTAAAGTAGATACATGTGCAATCGTAGTCTCACTTAGTCCTCTTTGGGATATACTTTCAATTGTTGCATCTACCAATTTTTGATGGTTAGCAGAGAGATTATCGCTATCTGTATTTAAAGCTTTTTTCACTTTTTTAAAAACCTAATTATTATCAATTAGTATAACAATTTCAGTAAAAAATATACAATATTGATTGAATATTCATTCAATATATGTAAAATAACCATTATATGTCTAAAGATACTTATGATGCAATAGTTGTCGGTGCTGGCCACAATGGTCTCACAGCAGCGTCCTATATGGCAAAAGCTGGCCTTAAAGTTCTTGTTCTAGAAAAGAATGAATATATTGGGGGAGCTGCAGTAAGTAGAGAATTGTATCCAGGATGGAAATATTCTAACTGTTCTTATGTTTGCAGCCTTTTACGTCCCGAGATTATGAGAGATTTAGAATTATACAAATATGGGTTGCAAATTATTCCTTATGAAGGAAGTGCAACGATGATGAAGAATGGCGATTATTATGCTAATTATCATGATCATGATATGACGGTTAAAGCTATATCACGACACTCTGTTCATGATGCTGAGGCTTATGATCGTTATAGCCGGGATGTTATGCGTCAGTGTAAAATCATTAAACCATTATTAAAAATGACTCCACCAGACTTAACTTCTTTTAAGCCTAAAGATATATTTGGTGCATTAGAATTTGCAAAATACTTTGCTGCAAAAGATGAATTAGGTGGTTTAGGTGAAAAAGAAATTTATGATACCATACGTTTTTATACAATGAGTATCAGAGATTATTTAGAAGAATACTTTGAAAGTGATATTGTAAAAGCCCACTTATCTGGAAGTGCTATTATTGGAACGGCCTTGGGACCCTGTTCTCCTGGGTCAGCTTATGTTTTGTTGCATCATTATATGGGTGAAGTTGATGGCGCTATAGGCTCATGGGGCTATGCACGTGGTGGAATGGGTTCAATAACTCAGGCGATGAGCGAATGTTTTAAAAGTCATGGTGGAGTTATTCAAGCAAGTTCCGAAGTAACAAATGTAATTGTAAAAAATGGAAGAGCTATAGGTGTTGCCACTAAAAGTGGTGATGAGTTCTATGCTAAAAAAATTGTTTCGAACTTAGATGTGAAAAGAACATTCTTAAAAATTACTAATGAAAGTGATTTAGAACCAGAGTTTGTAAAAAGAGTTAAGAATTTTAAAATTAGAGGATCTTCTGGAAAGCTGAATATAGCTCTTGAAGGATTGCCAACATTTCCGTCAATACCAAAAGATGATCCAGGTGGTGGTGGAGACATGCATTTTACAGAGACAATAGAAGAGATGGAAGGTGCGTACGATGATTGGAAGCGTGGAAAATGGTCAGAATTTCCATATGTTGATATGTGTATACCATCAAAGAGTGATCCAACTATGGCAGCTCCAGGCAAACACTTTATGTCAGTTTTTATTCAGTATGTTCCATTTGATCTGGCTGATGGCGGCTGGAATGAGAAAAAAAAACAAGAATTTGGTAAGCATATAATCAATCGTATTTCTGAATACTCTCCTGATTTTAAAGACTTAATCGCCCACTATGAGATTAGAACTCCAAAGGACATACATGATGAAGTTGGTTTAACAGAAGGTAATATCTTTCAAGGTGAACTAACAATGGATCAATTGATGTTTAATAGACCCATTACTGGGTATGCACAATATCGAGCTCCTATAAAAGATTTATACATGTGTAGCTCTAGTACTCATCCAGGTGGTGGAGTTATGGGGGCACCAGGAGCCAACGCTGCTCGAGAAATATTAAATGACATGAACATTAAGCAAAAAGGTAATTACTACTGATGAGTAAAATTTATGATGTGATTATTATTGGAGGAGGTCATAACGCCTTAGTGTGTGCAAATATTCTATCCAAAAAAAATAAAAAAGTTTTAATTTGTGAAGCCAGAGATGAGTGTGGTGGACTACTTACAAATCAATTAACAAATTTTATTCCAGGACTTCATAAGAATGTTACATCTTCAATTGATGCTATTTCAACTAATCTACGTTCTATAAAATCAATTGCATTATCTGAAACAGGGCAGCATCTAAAACTTTCAGGAAATAAAAATGAAGACCAAAAGACATTAGAAGGTTTCTCTGCAGAGGATGCAGATAATTTTCTTGCACTAGAAAAAAAACTTAGCCTTTTTTCAAAAACACTTGGAGCATTTATGCAGTCTTCACCCCCAAGAATTATGACAAATAGTTTTTCTGATAATTTTAAAATTTTCAAACTTGGACTAAATGTTCGCTTGTTCGGTAAGAAAAACTTTAATGAGTTTGCTCGCATGATAGGCTTAAATGTTGCTGATGAACTTGAGGATAACTTTAAAAATCCATTGCTACAGGGATTGATTGCACATGACTCAATAACTGGATCAAACTTAGGCCCTAGATCACCGGGAACCTTAATTAATCTTCTTTATCGTATGGCCACATATGATAACTCGATCTTTGGTGGAATAAAGCAAAATGAAGGTGGTGTTATTTCAATTATTAAAGCACTTGAAAATAACATTATAAAAAGAGGTGTTGAAATAAGAAAATCTACTGCAGTTAAAAAGTGCATTATTAAAAATGATCGTGTTGAGGGAGTTGAATTAGATAATGGTGAATTAATTGAAGCAAAAACTGTAATTTCAAGTGCTGATCCAAAATCTACATATTTTTGTTTACTGGGAACAGAACATCTGGATACAGACTTTAAGCGTAAAGTAAAACATTATCGCGCTAAAGGACGTGTAGCAAAACTTAGCTTAAAATTAAAAAAAATCCCTGAATTTAAGGGTTTAGATCAGTCAGATTTATCCCAAAGGCTAGTGGTTGCGCCTTCAATTGATTATATTGAGGAAAATTTTAATTTCAGTAAATTTGAAAATCTATCTAAAGACCCAATATTAGAAATATCTATTCCATCAATATATGACAATTCATTATGTGACGAGGATATGCATGTGATGAATGTTCAAATTCAATACGCACCTTATGATGTTAGAGGAGGTTGGGAAAATAAATCTGCTGAGTGTATAAATAGTGTTCTATCAACTATTGAAAAATATGCTCCAGATATAAAGGCTTGCGTAGAACGCCAAGAATTTATTTCACCAAATGATATTGAAAAAGATTTTAATGTGAGTGGAGGCCATTGGCATCATGGAGAAATACAAATCGATCAATTATTTATGCTTAGACCAATTCCAGGTGCTGCTCAGTATAAAACACCACTACATGGATTTTACATGTGTGGAGCAGGAACACATCCTGGTGGTGGCATGACAGGTATACCAGGTAAGAATGCTGCAAATACAGTTTTAAAGGATTTATGATATGAATAAAGATTTAAGAGAAGAAGCCTTAAAGCTTACACCCTTTCATTCACGAACTAGCTTAGCTTGTAGAACCAACACTTGGTATCGATGGGCTGGCTACACTGTTGTTGCAGAGTATTCGACTACTGAATTAGAATATACCGCTACAAGAAATGGAACTTCAGTTATGGATCTTACCCCTATGTACAAATATGACATTAAAGGTGAAAGAGCTAAGCAGTTTATGAATTATTTAGTCACAAGAGATTTATCAAAAATGAAAGATAATACAGTGGCCTACGTTATCTGGTGCAATGAAGATGGAAAGGTTGTTGATGATGGGACAGTCTTTTGTATGAATCAGAATGAGTTTAAACTTTGCTGTGCCGTAAGGATGTTAACATGGCTTAAAGATTCAGCTGAGGGTTTTGAAGTCGATATTAAAGAAGTGACTGATGAAACCGCCGCCTTATCAGTGCAAGGTCCTACGTCTTGTTCTACGCTTAAAAATTATGGAGCATCAGATGTTGAAACCTTAAAGCCATTTGAAATGAAAAAATATAGTATTGATGGATATGAAGTTTTAGTTTCCCGCACAGGATTCACAGGAGATCTGGGTTATGAACTATGGACTGATCCAAAAAATGCTGAAGCAATGTGGGACAGTTTAATGGAAGCTGGAAAACATCTAAAAATTAGACCAATGGGTATGTATGGCCTTGAAATGGTTAGAATTGAAGCTGGTTTTATTCAAACAGGAACAGATTTTGTAAGTTCTGAACATGCATTAAGACCAGTTAGAATGAGATCGCCATATGAAATTGGCATGGGTTGGCTGGTTCATTTAAACAAAGAAGATTACTTTGTGGGCAAAAGAACTTTAATCAAAGAAAAAGAAAACAGTACCACAGAAAGAGTTTTAGTTGGACTTGATATTGATGGAGATAAGCCTGCACATGGAGCGGTAGTTTATAATAAAAAGAAAGAAGATATTGGAATTGTCACTGCTGCTATTTGGTCACCAACATTAAAAAGAAATATTGCAATAGCCTCTTTAAAAAGACCTTATGGAGTTAAGATTAAAGAAGACATATTTGTAGAAATTTATCACCCAGAAGAATTAGAATACAGAAAGATCTGGGCGACATGCAAAGTAGTAAAACGACAATTCTATACACCGGAAAGAAGAAATGCAGTTCCGGCGGAGGTTTATTAAAAAATATTATGGTTTTGAGAGTAGATAATTTAAATACCAAAGAATTAGATAAAAAAGATTTAACAACCTTACATCCTTGGGAATACTTGGAATATAGAGGTGAAGGTGGAAGAACCTTCATTGAAAAATCCAAAGGAATTTATCTGTACGATAAAGATGGCCGTAAGTTCATTGATGGGCCTGGTGGTATGTGGAATGTTAATATAGGTCACGGTGTTGAAGAAATTGCAGATGCAGTTTCAAATCAAATTCGAACAATGTCATATGCTAGTCCATTCACTGAATCAACTTCAGTAAGAGCAGTATTTGCAGAAAGAATAGCAGAGTATGCACCTGGTGATTTAAAAAGAGTTTTCTTTACCTCAGGAGGATCGGCTGCTGTAGATTCAGCGCTGAGGTTTGTTATGTTTTTTAATAATGTACGTGGCCTTAGAAATAAAAAGAAAATTATTGGAAGACACGATGGTTATCATGGAAGTACATATTTGGGAGCATCGTGTTCAGGTAAAGAAAGAGATAAAAATAACTTCGATTTTGCCACAGATATTGTTCATCATATATCAGCACCAAATCCATACCGTAAAGATAGTAGTCTAACAATTGATGAGTTTTGTGATGCAAAAGTAAAAGAATTAGAAGACAAAATTATAGAACTTGGCCCAGAAAATGTTGCAGCTTTTATTGCAGAACCAATACTAGCTTCAGGTGGGGTTATTGTTCCCCCAAAAGGCTATCATAAGAAAACTTCTGAAGTATGCCGTAAATATGATGTAATCTATATTTCAGATGAAATTGTTACAGCATTTGGTCGACTTGGACATATTTTTGCATCAGAAAATTATTTTGACTTTACACCTGATATAATTGTTGCTGCAAAAGGAATAACAAGTGGGTATGTGCCATGTGGTGCTGTTCTAATATCTGAAAAACTCATGGCTGAATTGGATAATAAGGAAAGAGTAATTTTTTCTAATGGGTTTACTGATTCAGGTCATCCAGTCGCTATGGCCGCAGCAAATGCTAGCCTAACTTATATGGAAGAGCATAATCTTTTAGATCATGTCAAAGAGGTAGGCCCTTATTTTCAAGAACAGTTAAAAGAATTAGAAGATCTGCCTATCGTTGGTGAAGTAAGAGGGGAAGGGCTTATGGCTGCAGTTGAGTGCGTTGGAAATAAAGATAACAAAGACCCTCTAAACTTATCTTATGAAATTGGATCTAGAATAAATGAGCACTGCCAAGATTTAGGCCTAATAGTAAGACCATTATTTAGCACGTGCGTGATGTCCCCATCGTTAATCATAACGAAAAAGCAAATAGATGATTTGGTTGGAATTTTAAGACAAGGCATTGTTATGGCGACTGAGGATATTAAAAAAGAAGGCCTCTGGTAAACATACAAAATAAAGTATGAGCAATATTAACATTAAAAAACTTACAGAAAGTTATTCAGAAGGTAAAAGCCTTCCTCGAGAATTCTATACTAGCCCTACAATTTATATTGATGAAATAAAAAATATTTATTTTAACCAATGGCTAACTGTTGATCATGTTTCTAGAATTCCGAATCCTGGTGATTATTTTTTATTTGATGTCGAAAAAGAATCTATAATTATTATTAGAGGCAGAGATGATGTCATTAGAGCATTTTATAATGTATGTACACATAGAGGCTCTAGAGTCTGCTTAGAAGAAGAGGGTAATAAAAAACTTTTAGTATGTCCATATCATGCATGGAGTTTTGATGCAGAAGGAAACTTAAAAGCTGCTCGATTTATGCCTGATGATTTTGATCCAAAAGAATGGGGCTTAAGAAAATGTAACTTAGCAATTCAGAATGGTTTAATTTTTTTAAATTTAACCTCTGGCGAACCAGATAGTTTTGAGGACTTTATAGCACCATTAATTCCATACCTTAATTTGCATGAGCCTGAAAATTCAAAAATTGCTTTCAGAAAAAAATATTCCACATCAGCAAACTGGAAGACTACAGTTGAGAATTTTCAAGAGTGCTATCATTGTGCTCCTTCTCATCAATCATATAGTGCTGTTCATGAGAAAGATTTTGTAAAAATTTATGGTGCTGGAAAAGGCAGTGCACCTGATGAGGAAACTACAGCTTATGAAGAAAAAATTAAACCTTGGACTGAAGAATTAGATAAAAGAGGTATTATAAATCAATGTTATTTAGAAACTGAAACAGAATCCGGTCTTACACGGTATGCAGACAGAGTTCCAATAGGGAATGGAAATGAATCTGAAACTGAAAATGGAAAATTTGCCTCTACGTTAATGGGAAAATTTAAAAAATTTGGACCTGATGGTGGTGTTACACAAATTAGCTTTAACCCATTTGCAAATACATATTTTAATAATGATTTTGGAGTTTTATTTATATTTAAGCCAATAGACACTTTTAATACTGAAGTCGAATTAATCTGGCTAGTAGATAAAGAGGTCAACGAAGATCAGTATGATATTGAAAGAATGATTTGGATGTGGGATGTAACAACACAGGAAGATACCCAAATTATTGAAAATAATTACAAAGGAATTCTATCAAAATCTTACAAACCAGGTAGACTATCTGAAACAGAACGTGCTGTTAGTTATTTCTATAATTGGTATCTTAATAGTGTTAAGAGGAATTTAAATGGGTCGCATATATCATAAGGACATTTACGATTTTGATAATCCAGTCAAGAGCTACTGGGAAGAAACCAGCCATCCAAATCAAGATAATTACCCAAAATTAAATGGTGATCAGAAATGTGATGTAGTTGTTATTGGGGGAGGTTTTACAGGAATTTCGACTGCTTATCACTTGGCTAAAAAGTATGGAAGTGATGTACATTTGCTTGAGGCTGGCCATGTTGGTTGGGCTAGTTCTGGAAGAAATGCTGGATTTGTATGTTTGCCATCAACCAAGCTTTCTAATAAGCAACTTTTTAAAAAATATGGAATAGAAGAAACAAAAAAATTCTTTCAAGCTCAAGTTGAGGGAATACACTTACTTGAATCTATAATGCAAGAAAACAATATTGACTGTGAAAAAGCTGGTCGAGGTAATTATGATGTAGCTCATCATCCAGATAGTGCTGACGGATTAAAAGTGTGGGGAGAAGAGCTTCAAAAATATTTTAATATTAAAACTAGCTGGTTTCCAAAAGAAGAATTTGATCAAATTGGACATAAATCTACTGAACAGTTTGGAGCTATTCATATGGATGAAGGCTTTGCAATGAATCCTCTTAAATTTCTAATGGGTTTTGCAAATGCGGCACATCTTGCAGGAGCTAAATTACATGGACACTCTAACGTTATTAAATGGGAAAAAAATGATGGACGACATAAACTTATTACTAAAGATGGATCCATTACAGCAAACAAAGTTGTAGTTGCAACAAATGGTTATACAGACGAGTCTCTGCATAAAAGTTTTTCAGGTCGTATGATGCCGGTTCTCTCAAATATTATTGTTACGAGAGAAATGACAGAAGATGAGTTTGAATTACAAAATTTTAAAACACTTACTCCAATCTGTAATAGCAGGGAACTATTATTTTACTATAGAAGAATGCCAAACAATAGAATGTTATTTGGTGCTCGGGGTGATACCTACGGAGATAATGAGAGTGCAGCTAAAATGAGAAGTTGGATGACAAAGCGTTTTGGTCAAGTATTTCCAGAGTGGAACTCCGTAGATATTTCCCATTATTGGAGAGGTACCGTTGTAATGACTAGAGACTTCACCCCATCTGTAGGTAACTTGGAAAAAGATCCAAGTGTTTATTTCTCATTTGGCTATCATGCTAATGGGAATAATTCGACCGTGTACTGTGGCAAAAAACTTGCCGAATTAATTTGTGAATCTAATAGTGGAAATGTTAATATTCCAGCAGTTATGTCAGGTTTAGCACCAAAAATTCCATTTCCATTTTTAAGACTATGGTACCTTAGATTTATGCTTTGGTATTATAATTTATCAGAGATTAGAAGAGAATTATAAATTGACTATAGTTGAATATGACATAAAATTTTTTGTATGTGGAGATACATTAACAAACTGTATGCAAGAAGTGATAACGTTAAAGCCTATACTCTTTTAACCCCTGCACTTATTTTCTTTTTCTGCGTTATGCTAACGCCAATGCTGCTAACTATAGCCTTTAGTTTTTTTACTCAGATTAATATGAATGAAATTGATTATAGTTTCACTACAGATAGATATGTTGAATTTTTTAATAAACCTCTTTTAACCTCTCTTTTGTTCAAGTCAGTAAAAATATCATTCATTGTCACTTTTGTCACTCTACTAACAGCTTATCCAGTAGCATACTATATTGCTTTTTATGTTAAAAAAAATAAGACCTTATGGCTAATCTTAATGTCATTACCTTTTTGGACTTCTTACTTACTTAGAATATTTTCTTGGAAAATTATTTTAGGCACAAAAGGAGTTATTAATTCAGGTCTAATAACACTTGGACTTATAAGTGAGCCATTAACATTTATTATGTACAGTCAAACAGCAGTTGTTATTACCTTATCACATGCTTGGGCTGCATTTGCATTACTACCATTATATGTATCGTTAGATAAAATTGATTACTCTTTAATTGAAGCTTCAAGAGATTTAGGTAATTCTAGACTGGAAACTTTCTGGAGAGTTACGTTCCCCCTTTCCTTGCCTGGTGTAATAGGGGCAATCTTAATTATCTTTATTCCTACTGTTGGAGATTATGTTACGCCTCAGATGGTGGGAGGTGTTGATGGACGTATGTTATCATATATGATTCAGTCATATTTTGGTAAAGTGAATAATATCCCCATGGGAGCAGTGTCAGCAGTTATTATGCTTGCAGCGGTTGCAAGTATTACAATGATTGTCTCTTATGCAACAAAAAAATTAACGCAAAGAGTGGCATAAGTGGAACAAAAAAATAACTCATTATTAGTGTATACAATTTTTTACTTTTTATTTTTGTATATTCCAGTTCTTTTCTTACCTTTGTTTAGTTTCAATGATTCTAATTACATGTCATTCCCTCTTAGTGGATTTACATTTAGACATTATGAAGACATGTGGTCAAAAACTCCAGTATTTAGAGCATTATGGGTAAGTGTAAAAGTTGGTGTGATTGCTAGTGTAGTAAGCACAGTAATTGCCTTGATGGCTGCAAAAGCATTTACAAAGTATAAATTTATAGGCTCTAGAGTTTCCTATGCAGCAGTTTTACTTCCATTTTTAATACCAGAGATTATTCTTGCCGTTTCATTAATAGTAATCTGGTTGAGTCTTGGTTTTAAATTAGGCTTAGTACCAGTCACAATCGGCCATATTTTATTTTGCACTCCCTTCTGCATGCTGATTCTAGTTTCAAGGATTGAAGGATTTGATAGTAGTCTTGAAGAAGCGTCACGTGATCTTGGTGAGAATGCCTGGGGAACTTTCTGGAAGGTTTCATTCCCTTTGTATCTACCTGGCATTATTGCATCTCTTTTGTTGGGATTTATAATTTCTTTTGATGAATTTATTCTAGCTTTTTTCTTGTCTGGTAGCGATCCAACTCTTCCAATGTACATGTGGAATCAGCTCAGATTTATTAAAAAACTACCTCATGTTTTAGCCTTAGGTGCGATAATAATAGTTGCTACTACGTTTGTTGTTTTGCTGGCTTATTGGTTAATGAATCTAGGGCAAGCGAAAGAAAAAGATTTTAAAATTTAAATAGGATTTAGATATGAATGAAAAATACATAGAAGTAAGAAATATTTCAAAGCACTTTGGTAAGGTTAAAGCTGTAGATGATATTTCGATAGAAATTAAAGAAGGTGAGTTTTTCTCCTTATTAGGTCCATCTGGATGTGGAAAAACAACTCTACTTAGATTACTGGCTGGTTTTGAATATCCTACAAAAGGTGATTTGTTAATTGATGGTATTGATGTTACCGCTTTGCCTCCAAATAAGCGACCAACAAATATGGTATTTCAGAACTATGCAATTTTTCCTCACATAAATGTTGTTAAAAATATTCAATTTGGCTTAAGAAAATTAGGACTGACAAAAGCAGAAAATGATCAACGGGTTGAGGAAGTTCTATCTCTAGTTAAATTAGAAGGATATGAAGAGCGATATAGCAACCAACTCTCAGGGGGCCAAAGGCAAAGAGTTGCACTGGCTAGAGCGCTTGTGAGAAGGCCAAAAGTATTATTATTAGATGAACCGCTTGGTGCATTAGATAAAAAATTAAGAGATGAAATGCAATTAGAGTTAAGAAATTTACAAAAATCAATTGGTATAACTTTTGTATTTGTTACTCATGACCAAGAAGAAGCTATAAGTATGTCAGATAGAGTAGCAGTAATGAATGAGGGAAAAATTCAACAACTATCACAGCCTAACGAACTATATAAGAATCCAAATAATATCTTTGTTAGTGATTTTATTGGTGAGACTAATTTCTTAAATGGAAAAACGAATGAAAAACATGGTGATAAGATAGATGTAGCCATTGAGTCGTTAGGAAATTTTAAAGTAGATAATAGATTAAATATTAGCGCAAATACTAGTGATATTGTTTGCAGCATCAGACCTGAAGCCATGATGATTTCAAGGGAAGTACAAAGTGATTGGGATATTTCTTTACCTGCCTCGATTAAACAAACTTCATACTATGGTGAAATGACAAGATTTTATGTTGAAGTTAAAGGAATAGATCAAGTGCTTACAGTTTCATCCCAGCATTTTGATAATCAATCTTTTCAAACTGGAGAATGTTTTGTAAGTATTGGTTTAGAAGATATTGCTCTACTCGAAAAAAAATAGCCTACCTCTGATTTTAGAGACAGGCTATTTAATTTCTTATAGCTTTTTAAGGTTTTAATTAACCACCAGCTACCATTTCAGCCCACTGAGCTTCCATGTAATCAGCATTTTCATCCGAAGGCATTACTGAGAAAACACCATTTGCTAAGTGTTCAACAGGATTTGATGCTACTCCTCGTTCATCTAACTCAGCTGCAGTTAATGCACTGAATCCTTTTTTATTGCTGTGACCATATCCCCACTCTGATAAAAGATACGCCGAAGTTTCTGGACTCGTTGCAGCATTCATTAGATCGTATGCTTTATCAATGTTAGGCGTGTTTGCACAAAGTGCTACTCCACAGACCCAATTCATCGTACGCTCTTTTGGTTTCATGAAAGGCATACCAGTTTCCCAGCTCGTTTCATTCCAAGTCATTGCAGCCCAAACTTCTTCATTACCAAGTGCTTCTGCAATTGAAGCTGTATCATCAAAGAATGTTAAGATTTGCCCGTTGTCTCTGAGCTCTCTATACTTATTAATTCCTTGATCAATAGCTTCCTTAGTTAATGATTCAGATTTAGTGATGTCCGTTCCTAAGTAATGCATCATTACATATAAACTATCTGCTGCACTATTAAGAATACCAAGCTTACCTTTTAATCTTGGATCCTCCATAAGAGTAAGACTTTCGTTACCCTGAGCAGGTGACATCCAGTCTATTTTAGCAGTATTGTATGTAAGAGAAGTATCTCCCCAGTCGACTGGTGCAAAATAATGTTCACCATTAACAATTCCACTAGGTAAGTCTCTTATCTCTGGAAACATATCATCCCAATGTTCCATTCGACTGATGTCTAAGGGTTGCAAAACACCACCTCTAACCCAACGCTTAATCTCACCTTGGCAAGGCCACGCTACATCCTGCTCAAATCCAGCTTTTAATTTTTTTAAGCCTTCTTCAGCATCACCAAATGTAGCATATTCTGGATCACCATGTTTTTCGATATATGGGCCAAATAAACCTGGGTCATCATAACCACCCCATAGAAATACTCTAGCTGCACCCTCATAAGCATGTGCCGTTTGAGAATAGAGAAGACTTGTTGATACGGCAGCAAGCCCTGCGGCTCCCATGCCTTTCATAAATGACCTACGATTTAATTTACCATCATGTAAGCGATCTAAGAATTTTTTAGTTTCGTCAAATTTTACCATTATTGTTCCTTTCAACTATTTATAATAAAATTGTACACTCAGGTTCACATTGGTCAAATGGATTCAGATTTATTGAGTAATTATTTGAAATACCTTATATTTTCAGCCATTTTATTCTGTAAGAGTTTTATTTTTTAGATTTCTTTGTAGATAAAATAAGCTACAAATACAGTACAAATTTATAAAAAAATGAATACTCAAATTTTAAAAGAATTAATTAAGCAGCAACGAGATGGCTTTACCTTAGATCAAGCATTCTATCTCGATCCAGATATATTCCAACTTGATTATTCAAACTTTTTTTTAAATCACTGGGTATTTGTTGATCACGTTAGTTCTTTTAAAAATATAGGAGATTATTTTATATTCAATCTTATTGCTGATGACATAAAAGTTACAAAGTTAGAAAATTCTATAGAAGCTAGATATATTTCTAATGATAGAATATGCCATTCAAAAATATATGAAGGCTTAGTTTTTCTTAATTTTTCAGATAACCCTGATAATTTTGATGAGTTTATTAAACCAGTTCAAAATTTTATTGAACTACATGATTTAAGTAAGGCTAAAGTTGCCTATCGAAAAACTTATCCAACTTTTGGAAATTGGAAGTTAACTTTAGATAATTTCCACGAATGTTATCATTGCGGTCCTGCTCATCCAGAATACTGTGAAGTGCATTCATCTGAATATATACAAGCATATGGAGCAGGAGCAAATACAGGACCTGTATCTGAAAAATTTAAAAAAGAGTTAGAGGCTTGGAATGATAAAGTAAAAGCACTAGGGCACTTTACAGGTGAATATGAAGAAGAAGATTTTTCACAATATTCCAGAAGTGCTGAAAGAACTCATTTAAGTGATGGTAAATTGTCTGAAACAAGAGACGGCACACCGGCTAGTATTTTAATGGGCAAATTTAAAGACTTTGATAGGGGCTATACTTCAGTAGGACCATCTCCATTTAACAGTTTGTTAATGACCAATGACTTTGCTACTATTTTTAAGTTTATACCGCGTGGTCCATTACATACAGATGTCGAATTAATTTGGCTAGTCAATAAGGATGCCGAAGAAGGTAAGGACTATGATATTAAGAAAATGGTTTGGATGTGGGATCAAACTACTATGGCTGATAAGACCATTATTGAAAACAATCAAAAGGGTATATTTTCAAACCACTACGCTCCAGGCAAGCTTTCACATATGGAAGTAGCTGTTAACTCATTTAAAAACTGGTATTTAAGACATACCGAAAACAGTCTTTAAATAATAAGCTTTTTCCTGTATTTATAATTAACTGGAAATGTGACAATAACATATGAAAATTGCTCAAATTAAAGAACTAGACCAACTTATTTCGAATAAGAAAATTGAGTATCTTGATGCTATTTTTACTGATTTATGCGGGTATGTCAGGGGGAAAAGGTTTCCATTAAGTGAAGCGGGTAAAATATTTAAAGATGGATTTCAGCTACCGTACTCAGTTTTTTATTTAGATGCATTAGGTGGTGTTACCAATAACCTTGAACTAGGTTGGGCCGATGGAGATCCAGATGGACTATTTTTCCCCATTACTGACACTATAAAAAAAGTTCCATGGAACGATAATACTCTACAAATACTAGTATCGATGTGCGACGAGGAAAAAAAACCCTCTATTCTTGACCCAAGAAATATGCTGGCTTCAATTTTAAAAAAATTTGATGCTATCAATTTAAAACCCGTGGTTGCTTTTGAGCTTGAATTTTATTTATTAGATAAAAATAAAGATAACTTAGGAAAACCTATGCCTGCCGCAGGAGCAGATAAAACAAATGTCTATGGGATGCGTGAGCTCGATATCTTTAAAAAACTTCTAGAAGACATAAATGAAAATTGTAAAATTCAAAATATTCCAGCTTCAACATTCACAAGTGAATTCGCTCCAACTCAATATGAAATAAACTTATCGCACACCAGTGATTTACTAAAAGCAGCTGATGATGCATCTCTTCTTAGAAGAGTGATACATGAAACAACTTTAAAGCATGGATACGAAGCAACATTTATGGCAAAGCCATTTTTAGAGCAAACTGGAAGTGGTATGCATATACATATGTCAATGTATGATGATAAAGACAACAATTTATTTTCATCAGGTGATAATCTTGGTAGTGATTTATTAAAACATGCGATAGCAGGAATGCAATCATCTCTTTATGATAGTTTTCCTATTTTTATTCCAAATCGAAATGGTTTCAGAAGAATTAAACCAGATCAATTTGTGCCAGTAAATAAATCATGGGGATATAACAATAGAACAGTTGCCTTGAGAATTCCGTCAGGTAAAGATGAAGCTAGACGTATTGAGCATCGTGTAGCATCAGCTGATGCAAACGCTTACTTAACATTAGCTAGTATTCTGGCTGGTGTACTTCATGGTATCAATAATAAATTACAACCGACTCACTTTATAGAGTATGGCACTAATGCTGGAATTGAAACTCAGGCAGATTCAGAAATTCCTACTTCATTAGAAAATTCCCTAATTAGATTTGAAAGTTCAAAAATTTTAAAAGAATATTTTGGGGAAAACTATCTTAAGCTATATTCTTCTGTTAAAAGAGGTGAGGAAAATTTATATAATTCTACCTTTATACCAAAAGAGGAATATGATTATTATTTATAGGATTTAAATGACTGAAAAATTAATTAGAAATGACAAAGACTATATTGCTTATTTAAAGCTTAATGATAATCCGGCAAATAGTCTTTCATCGGAAATGATGAGAGCAATTCAAGCAGAATTAACAGAAATAGACACCAATCCATCCATAAGAGTCGTAGTGTTTGAGTCAGCAAATGAAAAAATATTTTGTTCTGGGCATAGTTTAACAGAAGTCAAAGGCATGATGAACGATAAAAATGTGCAAGCTCAAGAGAAATTATTTGCCCAATGTTCTATGATGATGAAGCAGATTCAAAAAATTTCTAAACCAGCAATTGCCAAAGTAAGAGGAGTAGCTACCGCAGCAGGGAATCAGCTAGTTGCCTCTTGTGATCTTGCTTATGGCTCAGAGGATTCAAGATATGCATTGCCAGGTGCAAATATAGGATTATTTTGTCATACACCTCAAGTTGCTGTTTCCAGAACAATAGGACGTAAAGCTACAATGGAAATGTTATTGAGTGGTGAAATGATTGATGCTGCAAAGGCTGAGAAAATTGGACTAATAAATAAAGTAATTAGTTCTGCGGATCTAGATAGTGAAGTAGAAAAAGTGTGTGAAACTATTAATCAGAAATCTGCTGAGGTAATTGCTCAAGGCAAAAGAAGCTTCTACCGACAAATTGAAATGGGATTGACTGACGCATATGCTGTCACGAGTCAAAATATGGTAAAAAATCTAGAATTAAATGATGCTAACGAAGGCATTAGTTCTTTTTTAGAAAAAAGAAAACCTGAGTGGACTAACGATTAACAGCCAGGGTTTCGGGCTGGATATTTTTATTCAATATCACCTCTCGTCTAATAATGACTATAGAAGACAATACAATTAGCACTGCACCAAGATAAGTGTTCCACGTTGGAACTTCTCCCCAAATCAAGTAGCCAAATATCATAGCATATATTAGACCAATATATTTTAAGGGTGTTACAATAGACACCTCAGCATTTTTAAAAGCAGATGTAAGTGCCAAATTACCAATGCCGCCAAAAATTCCAACACAAGATAAAATCAAAAAGTCAAATGATGAAGCTGGTAATTGCCAATCTCCAAAAAAAGGAATGGTAAGTAGGGACGCAATAGTTCCAAATATCGTAAAGTATAAAGCTACCAGATAAGTAGGCTCTGTCTCACTCAGTTTTCTTATTGATATTGATACTATCCCAAAGAAAAAACAAAAAATAAGTGGCAACAACATATATATTGAAAATTCTGCTGAAAATGGGTTTATAAGCACACATACTCCAATAAATCCAAGTATTATAGCTGCCCAACGACGCATACGCACAACTTCATGCAAGACAACAATAGACAGTATTGTTGAGAAGATTGGAGATGCAAAGGTTAGTGAGACTGTTTGTGCTAAAGGTAAATAATGTAAGGAAGCATAGATAGCGATAAGCGCAGCGGTCCCAGCAAAGCCTCTAACAAAATGCAATCCTGGTTTTTTTGTAGCTAGTAAATTTTTCCATCGATCTTTTGGAACCACTAAAAATAATGGAATTAAGCCAAATACCATTCTAAAAAAAATAACTTCCCCAATTGGGTAGGTTGCAGTTGTCCACTTGACAGAAAGATCCATCAAAGAAAATCCTGTGACAGAAATCAGCATAAAAAAAGCAGCTGCTTGTATATTATTTTTATTCATATTACTGTTTTAAATAAAATTGATATAATCAATAATAGAACCTTAATACTAATTGAAATATGAGCGTCTGGAAATACTTAATGGCAGCATCGTTGGGCAACATGATTGCAGGCCCATTGGGAGCTTTGGCATTTACTGCCGGAGCTTATTTTTTAGGCGGGAAAAAAAATTTCAAAAATACAGACGGTCAATTTAATCAACAGCAGGGTGTCTATGCTATTGGCCTAATCGTATTGGCTGCAAAACTTGCAAAAGCTGATGGCCATGTAACTTCAGATGAGATAGCTAAATTTAAAAAAATTTTTAGAATTCCAAAAGCAGATTTAAAACAAGTTGGATTAATTTGGAAACAGGCCGCAGAAACTAGCGAAGGATTTGAAGTATACGCACAACAACTATTTAAGACTTTTAAAAGATCACCGCAAATGCTAGAACAAATTATTCTTGGTCTATTTGAAATAGGATATGCAGACCATGAACTTTCAGCGCCAGAACTTAAATTCATCAAACAAGTAAGCAATATTTTTCAAATTGACCAACATACCTTTAACCGTCTCAGAAATTCTCGACCAGAATACGTTAAAGAGGACCCATATAAGGTTTTAGGTTTAAAAAAATCTGATAGCATTGCTGAAATTAAGAAAGCTTATAGGACTTTAGCAAGAAAAAATCACCCTGATGTAATGAGAGCTAAAGGCATTACAGATATTAGCATTATTCGGAAGGCAAAAGAAAAGTTTCAACTAATTAACGATGCCTACGAACAAATATTAAAAATAAAAGGAATAAAATAAGCTAATACATTAAATATAATTATAAACGAGGACTAGAAACTTTTTTTTAACAGCGTTATAGTTACTCATGAGTTTTTTAATTTTACTAGTATTAATCGGCCTTAGCTACCTCGTCTACTTGATAAGACAAGATCTACAAGATCATCATGTTAGAACTGAATCAATGTTACAAAGAATCTCTGAATCAGTAGTAAAGAAAGATACTGAAAATAACGAATAATTTAAGTCTTTTTTATCCAAGTAGTTCCTTTACGATTACGAATAAATGGTGGGTATGTCCCAGTATTAAAAAATATTTTAATATACCTCATTTGTAGCCAAAAAATCTTTTGTAATGCTTTAATCATATTTATTTTTGCAAATGCGTATCAGTAGCTTTGATTTAATTAGTTTTTAAAAAATATTTATACTATATTTTTCCTATGAATAAACCAAATATATTGGAAGCTGAAAACTGGATTGATATCTGGCATCATTATTACAATGCTGAAATTGAACTAGAAAAAAGTGACCCTAATGCAATTTGTATTAGCTCAGTCGATACTAATGGCATGCCAAATAGTAGATATGTACTATTAAAAGATGTTACAGAAAGAGGATTTACATTTTATACAAACTTAACCAGCCAGAAAAGTATAGAGCTATTTCAAAATGGCAAAGGTGCAATGACGTGGTGGTCGCGGGCACAAAATAAGTCAGTGAGAGTGCAGGGAACGGTAGATCAAGTAAATGATGCGGTAGCAAATGCATATTGGGATTCACGGAAAGAAGATGCAAAAATATCAGCATTAATTTCCAAACAAAGTAAAGAAGTGGAAAATCGAGAACAGTTAGAAGAAGAGTTTGCTAAGGCAAAATTAGAATATGCTGGAAAAAATATTCCACGACCTGCACACTGGTCAGGGATTATTATTTGTCCACTTAGAATAGAATTTTGGGAAAGTACATCAGAATACACTTCACGACTACATAACCGAATTGTCTTTGAGCTAAAAAATGATCTATGGCAAAAGAAACGTTTGTATCCATAAATGAACGAACAACAAAACCCTACCTACTCTGACCATGTCAAGCGCTCTACTTACATTACTGTCAGTGTCGTATTATTTTTAATTATAATTAAATTATTTGCCTATATTTTTACTGGTAGTATTAGCATATTAAGCACACTTGCAGATTCAGTGGTAGATTTTGTCATATCCTTTATCAATTTAATTTTAATTAGTATTTCATTGAAACCAGCGGACGATGATCATCGATGGGGGCATGCGCGATTAGAGGCAGTAACTGCATTTTTAGAAGGCATATTTCTAATACTGACTTCATTGTTTATACTTTATATGGCTGCTGTTAGAATGATTTACCCAGAAGATATAGAGAGTTCTTCTATTGGTATTGTGGTAATGCTAATTTCTATTCTGGTAACCCTACTATTGGTTAGATATCAAAAAACAGTTATTCAAAAAACCTCGAGCCTGGCTATTTCTGCAGACCACGTGCATTACAAGCAAGATATATTAAGTAATATAGCAGTCCTAGTAGCACTTGTGTTGGCAGCCAACTTCGGATTTACTCGTATAGACCCATTGATGGGCGCTCTAATTTCATTTTATATTTTATTTTCTAGCATTGGTATAATTAGAAACAGTATTGATGTTTTGTTAGATAAAGAGATTGATGATGATTTGAAAGAAGAGATTAAAAAAATTGTTTTATCGCAAGTTAAAGTAGAGGGTTTTCATGATTTTAAATCGCGGAGAAGTGGGGGTTCTCGAGAAAATTTCTTTATTCAAATGCACCTTGAAATTAATAAGCACACTTCATTATTGGAGTCACATAATATTAGTGATGCTGTCGAGGAAAAATTAAAAGAACGTTTTCCTGAAATACAAATTATATTACATGTTGATCCAAGCGATCTAGTTGAAGAGCAGGAGTGGCATGACTAAACATACTATTATCATATTACTTATTTTAGCATTTTTCCCCATCAAATCATTTAGTGAAGAGTATCCAGTACCTAGATGGTTAAGTCTTAAGGGCGATGCAAATATGCGTAAAGGACCTAATATAAATGCTTCAATTAAATTCCAATATCAGTTTAAAGGCTATCCTATGGAGGTCATTCGTCAGAACGAAGAGTGGAGGCTAGTGCGCGACCCATTAACAAAAACAGAAGGCTGGATGAGTAGAGTTTTATTTAATAATAAACGTCATGTTATTACTTCGAATAAACAAGTTAATTATGGTTACAAGTCTGCTAATAAAAATGAGATCATCGCAAAATTGGCTTATGGAGTACATGCCAAAGTAATAACCTGCAATTCCAGTTGGTGTCACCTAGTAATTAAATCTGATAAAAAAACTTATAAAATGTTTGTAGAAAAAAAGAACCTTTATGGAATTTATAATCATGAGATAATTAACTAACTACTTTTTTTAAACATATTTTCCCCATAATAAAGACTTGTTTTTGACCTACCATATTTAAAGTAGACAGAAAAATTTATTTTCCCCTAAATTTCTTACTTTCTGTCTACTTACTGAAGAATCAGCTATTAATCATGTTTAGGCATTATTTTAATTAAATAAAGGGGCTACACTGTGAGATATGTATTTTATGATTTTGAAACTGGAGGACTATCTGACGCATTTGATAGTATAATTCAGGCTGCGGCAATACTTACAGACCAAGATTTTAATATTATTGATAGCTTTGATATGCGTGGCCGCATGAAGAAAGAGTATCCAGTTCCACATCCAAAAGCACTTCTTATTAATGGTACAAGTGTTGATCTTTTAAAAAATCATGAAAATTCAAACTTTGCACTAATAAGTAAAATGCAACAAAAGTTCCTTTCCTGGGGAGAGACTACTTATATTGGATATAACTCTATTGGGTTTGACGAAAGGTTTCTACGACAAAGCTTGTATCAAAATGCGTTACCACCCTACCTTACTAATACAAATGGAAATAAGCGTGCAGATGCACTTAAAATTATTCATTCTGCTGCTGCGGTAGCACCAAATTCTTTTGTGCGTCCATTAAACGATGACAATGGCAAAATAACTTTCAAATTAGATCGCTTTGCACCAGCAAATGGTATTGATCATTCAAATGCCCATGATGCATTAAGTGATGTAGAGGCAACCATTGGTGTTTGTAAATTAGTTAAAGAAAGATGTCCCGATGTATGGGCGGCTGCAATGCAAACAACTTCTAAGCAAGACGTTTATAAATTTATTAATGAGGATCGTATTTTTTGTGCGAGTAGATACTTTAGAGGCAAAGAATATACTAATGGCCTAGCTTATTTAGCTGTTGACCCGACTTATCAAAATCATGTTTATTGTTTTGATCTTAAAACTGATCCTGATTTGATTTTTGATCTAGATCGCTCTGATTTAAAAAAATTATTTAAAGGAAAGAAAAAATGTTTTCAGCTTGTTAAGGCAAATGAACAGCCAATACTTTTAGATGAAAAATATTTAATGCAATCAGAAGAATTTAGTAACGATGATTTGAAAATTTTACAGGAACGTATGCTAAAAATTCGTAACAATAAAGAATTCATAGAAAAGTTTACCAACCTTTTAATTGATATGAGTGAAGAAAAAACCTTTGCTGATGACCAAACGGAAAAAACTGTTGAGCAAAGAATATTTGATGGGTTTCCAGATAATAAGGATAACTATTTGATGCAAGATTTTCATGCTGCAGAATGGGAAAAACGCTATGATATAGCCTTAAAAATAATGGATAGTAGAATCCAAGAATTTGCAAAAAGAGTAATTTATAATGAAAATCCTGATTTTTTACCAAAAAATGAATTGTTAAAAAGAGATCAAGAAGTTGCTACTAAAATATTAACAATGGATAAGGTGCCGTGGAATACTATTCCAGAGGCAATGAAAGAAATCGATGACTTAAGAGAGTCAGAGAATAGTTTTAGTATGGACGTGCTTCAAGAAATAGATGAGTACGTTCAAGAACTAGAAGAATATCACAACAGTAAATTAAAAATATAATGGAAACAATGTTAGTTGTAATAATAGGTCTGCTTGTTGGAGTAATTATTACTCACTTATTTCAGTATACTATTAAGAAAGATAATAATAATAATATTACTGCAGATGATTTTAATAGTATGAAGAGTGCAATAGAAGAAATTAAAGGTCTTGCAGTTGATTCAAAGGAAGATCGTCTAATTACTAAGGGGCAAGTTCAAGAACAGTATACGCAAGTAATGTCTGTTATTAAGGAACAGGAAAAAACAACAACTAAATTAACTACTGCATTAACCGGAAGTAACAAGCAGCAGGGTAATTGGGGTGAGGTTATTTTAAAAAACTTGTTGAGCAATGCTGGATTTCAAGAAGGAAGAGATTATACCTCTCAAGTAAAATACGATTCACCTGATGGAGAAAATAAGCAACAACCAGATGTTATAATAAACTTACCTGAAAATCGTCAAATCATAATTGATTCTAAAGTTTCTCTTAAAGATTGGTATGAGTTTATGAATGCAGAAAATGAAGATTCAAGAAAAGAGGCTCTAAAAAAACACATAGCATCAATGCAAAGGCACATTAAGCAGCTTGCAAGCACTGATTATCAAAAACTTTACCAAATAAATACAATTGATGTAATCGTATTATTTACTCCAATTGAATCAGCATTCCATTCTTTTTCTGAAAAGGGGGAAGAAATTATTGAAGAGGCTAGTAGAAAAAAAATTATTATTGTTAGCCCATCAACTTTATTTGGTGTTCTTAAAATTATAGAAAATATGTGGTCAGTACAAAAAAGAAATGAAAAAGCCGATCATATTGCAAGAGTAGCTAGTGAAATTTATGATCAAGTTGGACTTGTGTATGATGCTTTTGAAAAAGCACATAATGAACTTGGTAAGTATTCAAAACATCTAGAATTAGCGAAGAATAGACTAAAAGATGGAAAAGGTAGCTTGATCTCGAAGGCTAATAAAATGAGAGAAATAGGCGGCTTGCAAACTAAAAAAATATTACCTGAGATAGTTGAAAATAATGACAATGATGACAAAGCAGAGATTAATTAAATAAATTAATCTAATAAAATCAATTATTTAAACTAACAATAAGCACCTATAGTACTTGACTTGAGAGCATTAATACCTACATTACAAATAACTTTAAGAGGATAAAATTATGGCTACAATTAATATTACAGACGCAACTTTTGAACAAGACGTATTAAATTCTGACAAGCCAGTTGTGCTTGATTTTTGGGCTCCGTGGTGTGGACCATGTAAGCAAATCGGACCCTCATTGGAAGAAATTTCTGATGAAATGAAAGATGATATAATTGTTGCTAAAGTCAATATTGATGAGAACCCTATAACACCAACCAAATTTGGTGTAAGAGGAATTCCAACAATGTTAGTATTTCAAGGTGGTGAAGCTAAGGCAACTAAGGTTGGTGCTGTTTCAAAATCTGCAATTGTTGAGTGGATTAAAAGTTCTATTGCTTAATTATTTTTAAGTACTTGCCCAGCTAAGTATAGAGAGCCACATATCAAAATTCGAGCATTGGGGTTACTTTTACTTAATGAGCTAAGCGCTTCTTCAATATTTTCAGATGCAGCCACAGATGTGTTTATATCTTGTAACTGGTCACTTAAATCTTTTGCAAGAATAGCACTTTCTTCATTAGGAATAGTTATTGTTTTAATTTCTTTGACTCCCTTAAATTGTTTAATGTAATCAATAGGATCTTTCGTATTAATCATTCCTAATATAATTACTAAATCTTTAGTTGTATTAAGATTTTCTAGTGCCTTATTAACATGGAATGCTGCATCTACATTATGAGAACCATCTAAAAATAATTCATTGTTAGATGTAATTAATTTTAAGTAATTGCCGGTATCTATTTTTTGAATTCTCCCAGGAAGAATTACGTCTTGTTGACAGTTAGTTGCCATAACTTCATTTAATTTTATAGATTCAAATTGCCTTGTAGTAGCCAAGGCTAAGCCAAAGTTATAGAGCTGGAATTCTCCATGCAAAGTTAATGGCTCAGTAACGAGTAAGCCACCTGCATCAGTGTAATGTATTTTATTATTTATAATTTCTATATTCCAATCGATACCATACACAAAGGCTCGAGTATTAAGGGTTTTTGCTTGTTGAATTAGAACTTCTTCAGCTACCTTAAAGGGTTGTTTTCCAATAATGACTGGAACATTTGCTTTAATAATACCGGCTTTTTCAAATGCAATTTTTTCAACTGTATCACCAAGAAAGTCATGATGGTCATTGGAAATTGATGAAATAACCGATACTTTTGGAGTTACTACATTTGAACTATCTAATCTTCCACCAAGTCCAACTTCTAATAAAGTAAAATTTGTTTTATATCTTGCTGCCGCTAGAAAGAAGCAGGCACTAGTAATTTCAAAAAATGTAATTGGAGTAACACCATTAGTATTTTTAACTTCATACAGCAAATTATATAAGTCTTCATTATTTATGCAGCCATGCTCTAATTCAAATCGTTCATTAAACCTTATTAAGTGTGGTGAAATATACGCACTTGTTGTTTTATTGGCTGTCTCAAGAATTTTTTGAATAAATTTTAAAGTTGAAAATTTACCATTTGTACCTGCAATGTGAATAATATTTTCTATTTGGTTTTGGGGATTACCAAGTTTGGACAGCAATAATTGGATTCTCTCAAGTGATAAATCTATTCTTTTTGGATGCAACTCTAGTAGCTGACTAAGCAACTCATCAATCTGCACATCAGTAGTATTCAACTAAGCTGCTCTTTTAAGAAGTAGTGATAATAATTGTGCCAATTTAGTTTTTAAATCTTTTCGATGAACAATTTGATCAATGAAACCATGGTCAAGTAGGAACTCACTTCTTTGAAAACCATCTGGAAGAGTTTCACCAACAGTATTTTGAATTACTCTTGGGCCTGCAAAACCAATTAAAGCCTTTGGTTCTGCAATAGCAACATCACCAAGCATTGCAAATGATGCTGTGACGCCACCAGTTGTAGGATCTGTAAGCACAACAATGTAAGGTAGCTTTGCATCTTTAACCATTTGAACTGCAATAGTTGTTTTTGGCAAAGCCTGTAGACTCATTTGATTCTCCTGCATACGGGCTCCACCACTTGCTGTAAATATTACTAATGCAGTATTATTTGCAACTGCATGCTCTGCAGCTTTAACCATGGCTTCGGCACCGGCTGAAGATAAACTTCCTCCCATGAATTTAAAATTCATTCCAATAACAGTTGTTGTAATACCTTGAATTTTTCCAAAACCAATAAGAAACGCATCTTGCATTTCAGTTTTTCTCTGAGCTTCTTTAAATTTATCTTTATATGAAGTTTTATCCTTAAAATTTAGAGGATCTAATTGAACAGTTGGATAAGATATTTCTTTAAAAGCGCCCTCATCAAACAAATGCTTCATTCTCAACCTAGGATGAATATGAAGATGTAAATCACAATGTGGGCAGACATAAAGATTTTTTTCTAAGTCTTCAGAGTAAAGCATGGTCTGGCATTGCTTACATTTAACCCATGCCTCTTCTCCAATTTCTAAACTTTTTTTCCCACCTAATAGGGACTTAAGTTTAGGCTTAACAAATTTGGTAATCCAATTCATTTTCTTGCCTCCTTAATACTAATAGATAATTCTTCAACATAACTAAGCACTTTAGCAGTTAAATCTTTACCAGTTATACCAGCATCATTACATTTTTGTATTATTTCTACAATTGAACTTCCCACCACAGTACCTTCAGCATTAGCTGCAACTGCTTTTGCATTTTCAGGTGTCTTAATTCCAAATCCAACCGCAATAGGTAAATCAGAGTGAGATTTTAAAAATTTTATCGCCTCTGCAACATTAGTAAAGTCAGGTGTTTTTGTTCCAGTAATGCCAGAAATAGAAACATAATAAATAAACCCAGATGCATTTTTTAATACAGTAGGAAGTCGAATTGCATCAGTTGTTGGGGTGCAGAGTCTTATAAAATCTATACTATATTCTTTAGCTGGGATGCATAATTCATCATCTTCTTCAGGAGGTAGATCAACAACAATAAGGCCATCCACTCCAGCATCGTGAGCATCTTTTAAAAATTTAATATTTCCATAGATATAAATTGGATTGTAGTAGCCCATTAAAACTATAGGTGTTTCTTGATTATCATTACGAATTTCTTTAACTAATTCCAGAGTTTTTTTAAGAGTCATACCATTTTTTAAAGATCGAAGTGAACTCGCTTGAATTACTGGACCGTCTGCCATTGGATCGGAAAATGGAAAGCCAATTTCTATTATATCAACACCCTTTTTAGGGAGTGATGAGATAATTTCTTTTGAAGTTTTAAAATCAGGATCTCCAGCAGTCAGAAATGTAATGAAGGCTGATTTATTTTCTTTTTTTAGACGGGCAAAAGTTTTTTGAAGACGCATTAAATTTCGATCCCCAAATGCTCAGCGACAGTAAAGATATCTTTATCTCCACGGCCACACATATTCATTATAATGATTTGATCACTAGTAAATTTTTTAACTAATTCAGGTAAGTAAGCAAGGGCATGTGCAGGTTCTAATGCAGGGATAATACCTTCTAATCTAGTGCAAAGTTGAAAGGCCTCTAAAGCTTCTGTATCGGTAATAGAAACATAGTTTACTCTTTTTACATCATGTAAGTAAGCATGTTCTGGTCCTATCCCTGGGTAATCAAGTCCAGCTGAAATGCTGTGAGCATCAGTTATTTGCCCATCTCGATTTTGCAATAAGTAGGTCCTATTTCCATGTAAAACCCCTGGGTTTCCACCCGATAGAGAAGCAGCATGTTTATCAGTATTGACGCCATGACCACCAGCTTCAACAGCATAAATATCAACATCTGCATCGTCTAAGAATGGATAAAATAGTCCCATTGCATTTGAACCACCACCTATGCAAGCAAGTAGAACATCGGGCAATCGACCTTCTTTTTGTAATATTTGTTCTTTAGCTTCTTTTCCAATAACCGATTGAAAATCCCTAACCAACATTGGATAGGGGTGCGGTCCAGCAACTGTACCAATTATATAAAAAGTATCTTCAACATTTGCCACCCAATCTCTCAAAGCTTCATTCATTGCATCTTTTAGAGTTCCTGTACCTGAAGTCACAGGGATAATTTCAGCTCCCAATAGTTTCATTCTAAACACATTTGGTGATTGCCGCCTGATATCTTCTTCTCCCATATAAACAATACACTTAAGCCCGAAACGCGCAGCTACCGTTGCGGTGGCAACACCATGCTGTCCAGCACCAGTTTCTGCTATTATTCTTGTTTTACCCATGCGTTTAGCAAGTAGGATTTGACCTATACAATTATTTATTTTGTGAGCACCTGTGTGATTAAGTTCATCACGTTTAAAATATATTTTAGGCCCCTTATAGAATTCAGTGAGGCGTTCAGCAAAATATAAAGGACTTGGCCTCCCCACAAAATCTTGCATAAGATTATCCATTTCAGCTTTAAATGAGGGATCTTGTTGTGCAGATTTATATGCTTGCTCTAAAGCCAAGACAAGAGGCATAAGAGTTTCAGCCACAAATCTTCCTCCAAATATTCCAAACTTTCCATTTTCATCTGGACCAGTTGTAAAGGAGTTTGGTTTATTAATATCAGACATTTAGCTACTTTTAATCTTATCTATAAATTGAATTATTTTAGCCTTATCTTTTACTCCAGGACTACTCTCTATACTAGAAGATACATCAAAAAATGAAGTAATATTATTTTTTAGTGCTATTTCTAGATTTATTAGATCTAGACCGCCTGATAAAAAGAATTCTTTTTCTATACTTTCATTCTTTAGCAAATCCCAATCAAATTTCTTAGCATTTCCTCCGGGCATTTCATGGCCTTCGGGCTTGGCATCAAATAAGAAGAGATCACATAAATCTATGTAATCTTTAGTCAGCAATAAATCTTTTTCATTAGAAATACCAAATGCTTTAATAATCTTCAGCTTTGTCTCTTTTTTTATGAGGGCCATATCCACAATACTTTCATTGCCATGCAACTGTATGTAATTAAAACCAGAATCTTCAATTTCTTTTATTTCATTAATCTCTGGATCAACAACTACAGCAACTGTTTTTATAGGATTTTGTAATTTAGAGATAATATTTTTACTGTCGCAGAATGAAATATTTCTAGGAGATTTTTTATATGCTACAAAACCCAAATAGTCTGCCCCACTTAGGATAGCGTGGTTAGCAATTTCTAAATCTGTAATACCACAGATTTTTATCTTATTTGATTTCATTATAGAGAATTAAATATATCACTAGCTGCTTTTTCAGGATCAGCAGCTTGGGTTATTGGTCTTCCAATTACTAAGATGTCTGCACCAGCATTTACAGCTTCTTTTGCACTCATGGTTCTTTTTTGATCATTAGTTGTTTGATTTATATCTCTAATCCCGGGCACTATGAGCTGAATAGTATTCCCATATTCTTTTTTAATTTTTCTAATTTCATGAGGAGAACATACTATGCCATCTAATTTACTTAAACTTGCCAACTGTGTTAATCGCATAACTTGATCTTCTAACGAATTTTGAATGCCTATTTCTTTTATTCCAACCTCATCAAAGCTAGTTAATACTGTAACGCCAATTAGTTTAGTTTTACTTTGAGCTGTATCTCTTAAATCTGTACAAGCTGACAGCATTTCTGATCCACCTAAAGTATGAAGTGTTGTTAGCTCTGGCTCTAACGCGAGTATTCCTTGCAGTGCTGACTTAACTGTATGTGGAATATCATATAACTTTAAGTCTAGAAATATTGGAAGGCCAAATTTTTTAATTTGATTTATCCCATCAATTCCACAATGCGTAAAAAACTCAAGACCTAGTTTTATCCCTCCAACAGAGGACTTAATCTGGCCAACTAGTTCACATGCTTGCTTGATATTATTAGTATCAATTGCACAGTAAATTGGGTTCTTAGTCAAATTAATTTAAGCTTATTGAGCTTCATCCGTTGAAGGCTTTGACGGTTGAGAGTTCGTTGAAGAATTAAGTTTAATTCTGAGTTCTTTTCCAGTTTTAAATCGTGGGATATATTTTTCTTCAACCTCAACAGCAGCTCCAGTTCTTGGGTTTCGTCCAATGCGAGCCTTACGATGTTGAACAGAAAAAGCTCCAAAACCTCGCAACTCAACTCTTCTTCCTTCAGCTAAAGATTTTGTAATTTCAGAAAATATTGTATTTATAATACGCTCTACATCTTTGATATAAAGATGAGGGTTTAGATCTGTTATATTTTGGATTAGTTGGCTTTTTATTAAACTCATGAGGTAATTATAGAACTAAGTCTATAATTGTAAACTATTGATTAAGATGAATATTATTCTTCAGATTCAGTGTTTTTATCACTTATAGCCTTACCTAGGATATCACCTAAGCTCGCACCACTACTTGCACTACCATATTTTTGCATAGCATCCTTCTCTGTAGTTTCTTCCAGTGACCTTATTGATAGGCCTACCTTAAAACTTTGAGAATCTAACATAGAAATTTGAGCATCTAACTTATCATTTTTTGCCCATCTTTCTGGTCTAGCATCTTGTTTTCTAAGAGCTAAATCATTCTTTTTAATTGTAACTTTAGGACCATTTTCACCTATGACTACTTTTACACCATAATCTGTAACTTCTAATACAGTACAAGTGACGGTATCACCAACGCTCTTATCTTTTATCTCATCAAAAGGACTACCATTCACTTCTCTAATAGATAGTGCGATTTTATCATTTTTATTTTCAATAATTTTAGCTTTGACTTTATCTCCGATACTATAATTTTTCATTATATCCTTGTAGTCACTAGGTTGAATATCCCAAGATAAATCCTTACTGAATATTGCTCCGTCTATATCTTCTTCTAGTTCACAAAATATAATATTGTCTTTGATAGCTTTAATTTCGGTGTCTAAAATAGTACCTATAGGATTTTTTGCATTAAACAGTTCAAATGGGTTTGCAGTTAACTGTTTTACCCCAAGACTCAATCTTTTCTTTTCATAATCAACATCTAATATCACACAATCAACTGATTGTGATCTTGCATATAAGTTGCCAGGTTGGGAATTTTTCTTAGATGACCAGGTTAACATGTCTTTGTGAGCAAGGCCTTCAATGCCATTTTCTACTTCAATGAATATACCATAGTCGGTAACGTTAGTTACTAAGCCTTGCAGCTTATCACCAATATTAAATTTATTTTCCACAGTAGTCCAAGGGTCCTGCTCAAGTTGCTTAAGACCACAAGATACGCGATTTTTTTCTGGATCAACTTTAATAATTTTAACTTTAATAACCTGATCAATTTTAAGTACCTCTGAAGGATGGCCTATTCTACGATAAGTAATATCAGAACTGTGCAATAAAGAATCATAACCACCAAGGTCAACAAAACAACCGTAGTCAGTGATTGCTTTTACACGGCCTTCAACAACATCACCTAATGCAAGCTGTGAAAATCTTTCTTCCCTTAGTTCTTTATGAGTTTCCTCAAGAACAGCACGACGACTAACAACAACATTGTTGCGCTTTGCGTCCATTTTGAGAATTTTAAATTTTTGAGGGACATTTAGTAGATGGCTAACATCTCGTAGTGGCCGCGTATCAATTTGTGATCCAGGCAAGAAAGCAGTTATCCCTATTTCACATGACAAACCACCTTTAACTTTACCTGTAATGACTCCATCAACTAATTCAGCAGCATTAAACGATTTTTCAATCTCAGCCCAAATCTCCTTATTTTTCGCCTTTGATCTACTTAAGACACATTCACCATGGTGATTTTCAATTTTGTCTAAATAGACATCAATTACATCACCAATTTCTAGTTCTTGTTTATCTTTTAGAAATATAAATTCTCTTTTAGCTATTCTACCTTCAACTTTAGCTCCAATATCAACAGTTACAGAGTCATCATCTATTTCAGATATGGTACCTTTAATTATTGTGCCTTCTTTTAGTTCAGAATTAATTTGGGATTCAGCTAATAACTTTTCAAATTCGCTATGAGCTTGTTCAGGGTTTGTTACTTGGTTCATGTATTATTTTTTGTATTTTTTAATTATTTTCAATATTTTATTGAAGCACTGTTCTATATCTAAGTTTGAGTTATCAATCAAGTAAGAATCTTCAGCTGGGCAAAGAGGAGCAGTTTTCCGGCTCATATCACTCATATCTCTCAATATTATTTCATTAAAAATATCTTCATAAACCCTTGTTTTATTGACCTTAATTACTTGTAGATACCTTCTTTTTGCCCTAACATTTGCTTTAGCCCATAAAAATATTTTTATTTGTGCTTTTGGAAATATTTTGGTCCCCATGTCTCTGCCTTCAGCGATTATGAAGCCATTAGTATCATTATTTTTTGATATTATACTGTGTTGAATATAAACTATTTTTTTCCTTAACTCACTAATAGTTGAAATTTCTGATGAGATTAGGTCAATTTTTTTGCTATATAGTTTGCTTGATGAAACTTTCTCATACTTATAATTTTTTATATAAGCAGTAACCTTTGAGATATGTTTTGGGTTAATTTTAAGCTTATATATATTATAAGCAATGCTTCGATATATTTCACCACTATTTAATACTGGCGCATTAAGAGCTGTAGATAGCATTTTACATAAAGTACCCTTACCAACTCCTGCTGGACCATCAACTGTAATTATATTAGGCACTTTTTAATATGCTTTTTAGATCCTTATGAAAATTTGGGTAACTTATATTAATACATTTTAGGTTACTAATTTTAAGGGGTTTTTTACATCTTAAACTTAATATTGAAAATGACATTGCTATTCGGTGATCATTAAAACTGTTTATTTTATTATTTCCAGCCAAAGCGAAATCACATCCATTGATGTATAGATCATCTTTTTTTATTTCTGTTTTAATTCCACAACTCTCTAAGTTTTTATGAATACTATTTAAACGATCACTTTCTTTATATCTTAATTCTGCTAAACCTCTCATAATTGTAGATCCTTTTGCTTGAGCTGCAGCAATTGCGAGAATTGGGTATTCATCTATTAAGTAGGGAGCAATTTTATTAGAAATTACTATAGACCTTAATTTACTATATCTAACATTGATGCTTCCAATTGTTTCACCAGATAGTTTGCCTTCTTTTTTTATTTTAATATTAGCTCCCATTTTTTTTAGGACCGTTATATAAGCAATCCGTGTCTTATTTAGACAAACATTCTTTATTGTAATATTAGAATTAGGTGTAATTAGAGCTGCAACAGTAAAAAAAGCAGCTGAAGAAGGATCAGATGCAACATAGATGTTTTTTGAAATTATTTCATAAGGGCCATTTAATACAATTTTCTTCCTACCATTTTTATAGTCTATTTGTTTAAATTTAATATTTAGATACCTAAATAAAATTTCAGTATGATCTCTAGTAGCTTGTTTTTCTATAATTGTTGTTTGCCCATGAATATTTAACGCAGCCAACATAAGACTAGATTTAATTTGTGCAGATGGCTTTGTTATTACATGCTTCAAAGGCAGTGCGTTCTGTGTACCTTCTATTGATAAGGGTAAATAATTTTTTTTTGTTAATTTAACTTTTGCTCCAAAATTTTCGAGTAATTCTGTTACTCTTGACATTGGCCTGGTACTCAGTGAATGATCTCCAATAAAAGTACAATAAATTGGATTTGTTGCGACTGCACCATATAATAGTCTAGATGTTGTACCTGAGTTTCCTGCATTCAATGCTGCTCTTGGCTGTTTAAAGCCCCCAGAACCATTTCCACTAACTACCCAGCAGTTGGACTCTTTTTTTATTGATATACCAAGACACCTAAGAATTTTAATTGTACTCAAAATGTCTTTAGATTCTAATAAATTATATATTTTAGTTTCACCAATTGATAAGGCCCCAAGTATTATTGCTCTATGAGAAATAGATTTATCTCCACTTATATTAAGTGTTCCTTTTAGCCTATGTCTTTCTTGTATTGTCAATTTTAGAACTTAAGATTTTACTATATTAATTTTAATATTCGCACTATACATTAAACATGAAATATTTAACTAACTAACTAACTAAATTTGGAGAAAATATAGTATGTCTAAGCCTGAATGGGGTAAAAAAATTGTTTGTCCAGAATGTAGCTCAAAGTTCTATGATTTAAATAAGAAATATCCAGTGGAATGTACTGGATGTGGAGTTTTTATAGCTTTAAATGAGATGTTACAATATGGCTCAGATGCTAAAAAAGTTCATGAGGATGACCTTGCAGAAGTAGAAACAGGAAACTTAGTGGGTGATGATGCCACAGAATCACTTTCAGATACTGATACTTTAGATGATGATTCTTCAGAAAATTTAATTGAAGATGATACCATCAGCCTTGATGATGCTGATGATGATTTGGGTGTTATTGATTCTGACGACGATATAAATATTGATGAAGCTGTTAATGTTTCAATTGATGATAATGAGTAATTTTTGATACTTTATTAGTAATAAAAAAAACTTATACTCTAAAAGAATCTCCCAAGTAGAGCTTCCTTGCGTTCTCATTTCCAATAATTGTATTGCTATCTCCCTCAGCTATAATCTCACCTGAGTGTAGAACGTATGAATAGTCACAAATATCAAGAACCTCACGAACATTATGATCTGTAATTAGAACACCTATATTTCTTTTAATAAGTTGCTTAATTAAATTTTTAATATCACTAATACCAATAGGATCAACACCAGCAGTAGGCTCATCCATTAAGATTAACTTAGGATCAGCAGCAAGACATCTTGCAATCTCAGTTCTTCTACGTTCTCCGCCACTTAGCATATATGGCATTGCTCTTCTCAGATGTGTTAATGAAAACTCTGTTAATAGTTCTTCTAATTTATTTTGTTTCTGGTCAATACTATTTTTTTTAGTTTCAAGGATTGCCATTATATTGTCTTCTACTGAAAGACCTCTAAAAATTGATGGTTGTTGTGGTAAATATCCAATACCTAACCTTGCTCTTTCATGCATTGATAACTCAGATATATTATTGTCATCTAAACTAATTTCACCTCCATCAGGCTGAATTAAACCCATAATCATATAGAATGTTGTGGTTTTTCCTGCACCATTAGGTCCAAGTAGCCCTATTGTTTGACCCCTTTGAACTTTAAGAGATACATTTCTCACAATAGTTTTTTGTGAAAGTGATTTTCTTAGATTTTTAATAACTAAACCATTATTTGATGTTATTAATTTTGGCGCCATAATTATTTTATGATTTTTGCAGAAACCTGATTATTGTTACTACTTTTTATAATACTAGTAGAATTAAGTAAATCCACAATTAATTCGTCACCAGTTAAAATGCTATTATCTTTTATAAGAACTACATTTCCAGTTACTTTGATTTCTTCTAACTTAAGAGTATACTCAGCAAAATCACCAGTTATCTCTTCCTCATTGTTTCTAATCTTTACATTGTCAATTATTGAAATAAGTTCAATTTCATTACTATCATTAAAATAAACTAAAATTTTATCACCCCAAAATTGATTTTCACCATTTCTTGCATGGGCCATTCCAATAAACTCTGAAACAGAAGGGTTTGATGTTATAATTAATTCTTCAGAATTTATATAAATATTTTCTGCATTTAGCTTATCTGCAACTACATGCGTACTGATTGTTAAAATAATTAATAAAAGTAAAAATTTCATTTAATTTTAATTGTTCTTTATCACAACGTTAACATTCCCTGAGTAAGTAATAGTTTTATTTTCATCATCAATTAATGAAAAGTTAGATTCTATCTTAGATTCATTTCTTGTAGAGATCACTTTGTCAAATAATTTAATCATTTTAGTATTTAAATCCATCAGCGCATTGTTAGCCTGAGTTACAGTACCTAAACTATCGGCGAGTAGTATGTTTCCTTCAAGTTTTATTAATTTAGTTTTATCTGAGTAAAATCCTTTGTCCGCTTCAATGAAAAACTCTTCATTATTTTGATTTATAAATTTCCCCTTTACCTCATACAACTCTATATCTGCATCTATTTGAATTCCTTTTTTAGCACTTATTTCATAAGGATCTGATTCCAGTCCCTTGCTTTTAAAAGTTGGGTTAGATATTTCAATTTTACCTAAAGTATTTGAATCTTTAAATGCTTTAATTTTCGATTCTACTTTTTCTTCTAAGGAGGAGTCACTACCTAAGAATATAAAGCCAAGAAATATTATAATAATTATGGATATAATTATTATTAAATTTTTTTTCATAATATTTTTTTTGATTTAAAGGGCGCTAATTTTTAAGCAGTCATGCATATGTATTATGCCAATAGGCATATTTTTTTTTTCAATAAATAAACATGATATTTTCTTGCTATTCATTAACTTAAGTGCAGTAACAGCAAGCTCTTCTTCTGTAATAAAAAAAGGGTTTTTTTTCATTACATACTTAACTTTTTTTTCTAGCAAGTTATTATTTATTGATCTTCTCAGATCACCATCTGTAATTATTCCAATGAGCTTTTTTGATTTATTTAAAACTCCAACATGACCAAATGCTTTTCGAGTTATTTCTATAACAGCATCTTTCATTGAGGCATTTTCATCAATTAATGGGATCTTAGAACCAGTGTGCATTATTTTTTTAACTTGAATTAGATTTTCGCCTAGACTGCCGCCTGGATGAATATTTCTATAATTTTTAGTAGAAAATTTCTTCATTTTCATGAGGCTTATACAGATTGCATCACCCAAAACCAATGCCATTGTTGTTGATGTTGTTGGGGCCATACCAATAACACAAGCCTCTTCTGCAGAAGGAATAATTAAGCCCATATTAACAGAATTCATTAGGTTGCTATTTTTTAAGGAAGACATTCCAATAGTAAATATATTATTTTTTTTACAAAAATTAATTACTCCATTTAATTCAGTACTACTTCCAGAATTTGATATTATAATTACAACATCATTTTTAGATATGATTCCTAAATCACCATGTGACATTTCAGTAGAGTGACAAAAATGAGATTGAGTTCCAGTTGAAGACATTGTGCTAGAAATTTTTCTTGCAATATGACCCGACTTTCCGATGCCAGTAATTATTACTTTTCCTTTAACCTTAGCAAGTTTTGAAACTATATTTGCAAAATTTAAGTTAATTAAGCGAGATAACTTATTAATTCCATTTAACTCAATCTTAATAACTTCTTGAGCGGTCTCTATAATTAACTTATTTTGCATACATACTATGATGAGTGTGAAAAAATATCTTTATCAACCCAGCCTTTAAGATCAAGCTCTACTCGATGAGGTAAAAATTTAAAACAAGCCTCAGCAAGCTCAAATCTTTTTTCTCGATATAATATTTCATTTAATTTATCTTTTATCCCATGAAGATAAACTACGTCATTTGCAGCATAAGCTAGCTGTTCTTTAGAAAGTGAAACGTTACCCCAATCACTACTTTGTTTCTTTTTAGAGATTTCAACATCTAATAGCTCCTTGCATATATCTTTAAGGCCATGGGAGTTAGTGTAAGTTCTAGCAATTTTACTTGCTATTTTAGTACAATAAATATTTTGTATCCCTACATCTAAAGCATGCTTTATTGCAGCCATATCAAAACGTGCATAATGAAATATTTTAATCTTAGTGTTATCATTTAAAATTCTTTGCAAATTTGGACTGTTATAATCAAAGCCGTCAAATTGCACTAAATGACAATCACCTTCACCATCGTACATTTGTATTAGGCACAATCTATCCCTAGCAGGGTCAAGACCCATTGCCTCTGTATCTATAGCTATAGCATCTCCAAATTTAATATTATCAGGAAGGTCATTTTTATATAAATGTGTTTGCATTGACGTGAAACTAGCCTATTTGGTAGAATATTACAAAAAGAGTATATATTATCTAAAATTATAAAAAATGAATAATAAACTAATAACAGTATTTGGGGTCGGATTTATAGGCAAAAGCTTGATTTTTCAATTATTAAAACAAGGTTATATAGTTAGAGCTGTTTGTAGAAAGCCGTATTTAAAAGGATTTATGAGATCTATGGGCAGCATAGGACAGCTAGATATAACTTATGGAGACATAACTAAAAAAGAAACTATCGAAAAATTTTTCAAAAATTCAGAGATCATTATTAATCTAGTTGGAGTTTTGGCTGAAAACTCTAAAAATAAATACCAGAATGCTCATGTTAATGGGCCCAGTAATATTGGAGAGCTTTCAAAAAAATATAATATTCAGCGATTAATCCATATTTCATCAATTGGTGCCAATGTTAAAAGTGAAATTAAATATCAAAAAACTAAAGGTATGGGAGAAGCAGCAATATTAGAATCTTTTGGCACTTCAACAATCATCAGGCCATCTATTGTTTTTGGCCCAGATGATGGATTTTTTAATGTACAGGCTAAACTATTAAAAGTTAG
Organism: Pelagibacteraceae bacterium AG-422-B15; assembly: GCA_905182345.1. GTDB lineage: Bacteria > Pseudomonadota > Alphaproteobacteria > Pelagibacterales > AG-422-B15 > CACCCN01. Next base: position 72 of record CAJJBG010000015.1, on the reverse strand, counting down.
TCCAATCATTCCACTCTTCGGAGGAGGTAAAAATAAATTTCAGCCTATATATGTTAATGATTTGGTAGATGG